>CAVAAT010000032.1:0-10181 GCA_963586925.1 Erysipelotrichaceae bacterium | reverse complement strand
AACTGAAGAGTAATTATTGTTAATTGATAGGATGGACAAAGATCCATCCTTTTTTTAACAAAAAAAGTACTAGGAAGTTCCGAAGTTGACGGAAAAACCTAGTACTCTGAGTTGTGTTTTTTGTTATTTAGTGATATCTTCACCAAAGTATTTGATTGATAGATCTGTTAGTGTTCCATCATCTCTTAACTCTTGTAATGCTTTGTTGATGGCTTCTCTTAATGTTGTTGTTTCATCACCTTTACGCATTACGATAGCAACACTTGTAGCATCTTCATATACTGCAGCTACTTTGATTTCAGCATCTGGATTAGTTGTGATGTAATCTAGATAAGTCATGTAGTCATTTAATGTTGCATCAATTCTGCCTGTTGTTAGTAATTGGATTGTTTCTGAGAAATCATTAACTCCTGTTACTTCAGCACCAAATTGTTCTGCTAGAGCGGCATAACTTGATTGAAGAGTGTTGGCTGTCTTTTTGCCGTTTAAGTCTTCAAATGAAGTGATCTCGCTGTTATCTTTTAATACGATAAGTGCTGTGTGGTTGTAACAATAAGGATCTGAGAAATCATATTTTTCTTGTCTTGATTCAGTGATATCAACACCGTTGATCATGATGTCATATCTTTTTGAATCAACTCCTGCTAAGCCACTGTTGAATTCACTTTCCGCAAATTCTGCTGTTACGCCTAACTTTTCAGCGATCAATTTTCCTAATTCTACATCAAATCCTGTTAGAACATCATTGTCATCATGGTAAGTCCAAGGCTTCCACATACCTTCTGTTGCGATGACGATAGTTCCTTTTTCTTGGATCTGGGCAAGTAAGTCTTTTTCGCTTTCGTCATCTTGTTGGTTGTTTGAACTACAGCCACATAAAGAAGTGACTAACATTAAGATGACAAGTAGTAAACTAAATTTTTTCATTTTCCTCTTCCTTTCTGTCTAGCATACGAATGAACTGTTTAGTTCTTTCTTGTTGAGGGTGTTCAAATAGTTGCTTTGAATCACCTTGTTCAACTATATTTCCGTTTTCCATAAAGATCGTTTTATTGGAAACGTTTTTCGCAAAATTCATCTCATGAGTGACAATGACCATGGTCATGGACTCTTGAGCTAGGTTTTTGATGACGTTTAACACTTCATCAATAAGTTCTGGATCTAATGCACTAGTTGGTTCATCAAAGTAGATGATCTCAGGATCAGTGGCTAAAGCTCTAGCGATAGCGACTCTTTGTTGTTGACCTCCTGATAGTTGTGAAGGGTAGTTATTTAACTTATCACTTAAACCTACTTTGTTTAAGAAATATTCACCTATCTCATTGGCTTTCTTTTTATCCATCTTGCGTGCCACTGTTAAACCTATTGTAACATTTTCTAATACGGTTTTATTGGCGAACAAATTGTAGTTTTGAAATACAAAGGCTGTCTTTTTTCTTATTTGCGCTATTTCTTTGTGCTTGATAGTTTCTAGATCGTAGGTGGTATTGTCAAATTCCATAGTACCACTATCGGCTTTTTCTAAGAAGTTCAGACATCTTAGTAAGGTAGTCTTACCAGAGCCACTAGGACCAATGATGGCTATGACATCTTTCTTTTCAACTGTTAAGTCAACTCCCTTTAACACTTGTAAATCACCAAATGATTTATGTAGGTCATTAATTTTTAACATGGATGATTCCTCCTAACGGCTTTGATAGCTGCCTAATTTCTTCTCACCATAGTGTTGTAAGGCAGTTAGAACAGTAGAGAATAGTAAGTAGACTAATGCTACTTCACAATATAAAGCTAATGGTTCCCAAGTATTAGCTACGATCCTTTGAGTTGCCATAAACATTTCTACAACTGTGATATTAGCAGCTAATGATGTGTCCTTTACCATACTGATAAGAGAATTTGATAAAGATGGGAAAGCGTTCTTGAAGGCTTGTGGTAAGATGATATGCCACATTATTTGAACGTAGTTCATTGATACACAATAACCTGCTTCCATCTGACCTTTATCTATTGATTCTAAAGCACCTCTGATCGTTTCAGCACAATAAGCTCCTTCGTTAATGGAGAAGACGATTATGGCAGCTGGAAATGGTTCTAAGGTGATACCAATAGATGGTAAGCCAAAAAAGATGACATATAGCTGTACTAATAATGGTGTACCTCTAATGATCCAAATATAGAAACGACATAGTTGTTTTAATACGGGGATCTTCGCAAATTGAATAAGAGCTACGATCGTTGCGATTATCATTGCGATAAAAAAAGATATAGCTGTTAATGGGATTGTTACAGTTAATCCTGGTAATAAGATCTTCCAAAAGGAAGTTAATAAGATATTTAATAGTCTTTCACTCATTAGATCACCACTTTCTTTAATATTATATAGGAGAGTTTGATACGCTTCAAATATTATGAACTTGATAACGTTATCATTATAACTGATCAATATGGAATTAGATTTTGTGATATTCTATAGGTGGTAAGAAAAAAGGTGAGATAAATGAATAGTAAATTACACTTTTTGATAACCCAATGGTGATCTGTGATAGACGATAAATAGGTATTGATGTTGATCGTATATTGATATCACTATTGAAAATAGAATCAATGTTGGAAAATGTTGATAAACCAAGTATCAGGATCATTGAAAAAGATGATCTTGCTGAAATATTTGGATTAAATTTGTAAAAAGGGGGCTAAAATTATCTATGAAAAGTACAAAAGAAAAAACTAATGTAGGTCGTATATTGGATCAAAAAAAGATTGAGTATGAAACATATTCATATCAATTAGATGCCACTTTGACAGGCAGTCAGATAGCGAGAATTGTTGGCGTTGATCCCGAAAGAATGTTTAAAACTTTGGTTACAACAAGTCATAGCAAACAAAATTATGTGTTTGTTATACCAGTAGATAAAGAACTAGATTTGAAGAAAGCAGCTAAAGCGGTAAATGAGAAATCTATTGAAATGGTCAAAATGAAAGACTTGTTGGCTTTAACTGGTTATGTCCATGGAGGCTGTAGCCCAATAGGAATGAAAAAGTTTTTTTCTACAGTTATTGATAGCAGTGCACAAAATTTTGATAAGATCATCTTTAGTGCAGGTAAAGTAGGTCATCAAGTAGAAGTCAGTCCTACAGATCTAAAAAAGGTCATAGAGTTTAAATTTGAAGATATCACAGTAGAGTAAAGAGCGATTTAAGAAGAAATCGTTCTTTTTTTGGGGGAATTTAATAAATATTTTAGAGTTTTTGTTAAGTTGGTAACAATTATATATTGGAGGAGGTGAATGAGTCGTTATAAATTCAAAAAGATAATTTAGACTTTTATACGATGACTTCATGCAATCTATAATATTATATGTACAATGAGTAGTAAAAAATGGAAAATATCAATATTAACATTCGTATGGATAAAGAATTAAAAAAACAGTTTGAAACATTTTGTGATGATATGGGAATGTCAATGACTACAGCTATCAATTTGTTTGTAAAAAAACAGTAAGGGAGTATAGAATGCCTTTTGAAATTGGTGGTGAAAAGCATAGTAAAGAGACTGTTGAAGCGATGAATGAAGTTAAGCAGATGGTAAAAAAACATCTATTGGTAAGACTTATTCAAATGCTAATGAATTAATGAACGATCTAATTGAGTGAGATATGCAATTAAAGCAACTACAAAGCTTAAAAAACGTTGCCAAATTATCCTGTGGAGAAAAAACTAGAGTTAAAATATTTTGATCATAACTTGTTAGGTGTTTATGTTGGATATCGAAAATGCCATGTCGAACCGGAATGGATTTTTGACAAGGTAAGGTGATCACAGTGATACATTTTGCCTTTAATAACATTTAAAAAACGATCTTTATGATCGTTAAATGTTTAAGCATCTAAACTATTTGGGTCTAATAGGAATTCTTTTATTCCAATGGAAAGGTAACCTTTTTCGTCTCGACGAGCTTTCATGCTTTTGTCAACAACAATGATCTTTTTGAACGAATCATCAAGTCTGTTAAATGAGGCTGTTTCTTGTTGATATTTTTCTTCGCTTGGAATAGCATATGCTGATTGAAGATAATATTTTTTACTTCCTAAAGTTGCGATGAAGTCTATTACGTATTGGATTCTTTTGTCTTTGCCATCTTTATCTTTTACTTTTGCTTCTACACAGCCAACATCTACTTGATAGCCTCTGTATCGTAATTCGTTATAGATGACATTTTTCATTATATGAGTGGTCTCTATCTGCCTAAAGTTAAGCCTTGCATTTCTTAATCCAATGTCATCAAAATAGATTTTATAAGGAGTTCCTATGTATTTTCTTCCTTTTACGTCGTAACGTTTTACTCTTTGGATCATAAAGGCATCTTCCATATAACCTATATATTTGTTAACTGTTACATCGCTTATTTTTTCTTTCTTTTCTGCAAGGAATGTATTGGATATTTTTAAAGGGTTAGTTAAAGTAGATATGCCAGAGGCAATAACATCTAAAACCTCACCGATCATTGTATCATCTGATAAGTTATATCTTTTAATGATGTCTCTTAGATAGATACCATTTATTTGGGTGATCAAATAATTCATTTTTTGTTCTTCAGTATTCATTAAGGCAACAGCAGGTAAACCACCATAAACTGAGTAGTCATCGAATGCTTCTGACTTGTCTCCGCCTTTAAATGCATAGTATTCTGAGAATGATAAAGGCAAAATATGTATTTCATCGCCTCTTCCTTCAAATTCAGTCAGCATATCCTTTGATAAGAATTTTGAATTACTTCCCGTAACATAAACATCAACATTACTTTTTTTAAGAAAACTATTTAATACAGATTCAAACGCACCTAGCTTTTGAACTTCATCAAGTAAAATATAATGCATATCATCTGATACAATTTGAGGTAGGAACCAATTTAAGAATTTTTTGGGATCTATGCACTTATCCTTAGCATTGTTATCCAAAATTAAAGGATCCTCACCTATTTTCATTAGATCATCTGCTGTATCAAAAGAAAATTTGATGATGTTTTCTTCTTTTACGCCTTCAGATAGAAGATGGTTATAGAAAAGGTTATTAAGAAGGTATGGCTTCCCACATCTACGTATTCCTGTTATTACCTTAATAAAACCATTATGTTTTCTAACAATGAGCCTGTTTAAGTAAATATCTCTTTTTATTTCCATATAGCCTCCATTTAGAATTCTTGTCCTTGGGGACATTTTTTCATAATGCTTTTTTGTGAAAATTAATAGAATTTTTTTTAGAGCTAAAGCATTACTTGACAAAGATGTAGGATAGAAATAAAATATAACAGTGTTATATAACAATGTTATATTTTTTAAGGGAGGTAAGTTATGTCTATTAAAGCAGAAAACACTAAAGAAAAGATATTGAATACTGCTAAAGAACACTTTTTAAGAGATGGCTTATCAGGGGCTTCCTTAAGAAATATTGTTAAGGATGCTGGACTAACTACGGGAGCTTTCTATAAATACTATCCAACTAAGGAAAGTATGTTTGATGCTCTTGTAGATCCTTTTGTAGAGCATATCTATCAGATTTATGATGATATTCTTGCTGGATTTGAAAGATTAGATGGCGGAAAGCAAACTGCTAATATGAATGATGCTTCAGATGATGGTATCAATCAAATTGTTGATTATGTTTATGAGCATTATGATAATTTTAGATTATTACTTAAGTGTGGTGATTCTGGTAAGTTTGAAGATTTTATTCACGGCATGGTGGAAAGAGAAATCAGTTCTACTTTGAACTATTTGGAAACAATGAAAAGTATTGGCATGGATTGTTCGATGGTGGATAAAAGTTTTATGCACATGATCTATACTGGTTTTTTTACTGCTATCTTTCAGATAATTGAACATGATATTGATCCTAAGACTGCTAAGAAGAATATTTCTTTATTAAAACAATTCCAAACTGGTGGCTGGGAGAAAATATTAAATGTAGATTTTTCATCAAAGTCTGAGTAGGAAATATGTGACTTAAGGTCACTTATTTTGAAACAAACAGTTAGCTTTAGCTAACTAAAAGCGTTTAGTCCAATATATTGAGAGGAGTACGAAAGAATGAAAGAAGAAAAAGATTCAACTGTTAATTGGCTATTAAAGTGGATGAAACCTAATGCGAGTATGTATGTAGCAAGTGTTTTATTAGCAATAGTCAATGTGATCATGAAAATTGTTCCTTATTTTTTGATTGCTGATATTGTAAAAATGTATTTAGCTCAAGAGAAAGTTTTTAATGTTTATTTAGTGAAGGCTATTTTGATTGCTTTATCATTTATTGTCGCAGAATTATGCCATAGTGTTTCAACAGCATTGTCTCATAAGGCAACATTTTCTCTTTTAGCAGATATTAGAAAGAAGTGTTGCGATAAACTTGCTAAGGTAGCTTTAGGCTATGTTAAAGATAGCCCATCGGGTAGCTTTAAAAGTATTATTGTGGAAAGAATTGATAGTATGGAAACTACTTTGGCTCATATAGTTCCCGAATTTACTTCAAACTTATTAGCACCTGTTATTATTTTGATTTATTTCTTTGTTGTGGATTACCGTTTAGCATTATGGTCAATGATTCCTGTTATTGTAGGCTTATTTTGTTTCTTTGGCATGATGATAGATTATCAACCAAATTTTGAAAAAACAGTTAAAGCTACTAAAAAGTTAAATGAAGCAGCAGTGGAATATGTTGATGGTATAGAGGTCGTAAAGGCTTTTGGCAAGACAGAGTCTTCATATGCTAAGTTTAGCAATGCAGCTCAAGAATATGCTGATTCATTTATTACCTGGATGAGCAAATGTTCTATTTATCAAGCGTTAGCAATGGTTGTAACTCCTTATACATTGCTTACAGTATTGCCGTTTGGTGCACATTATGTTGAAAATGGATCTTTGTCTCTTTCAAACTTTGTGATGTGTCTCATCTTGTCTTTGGGAATTGTTGGACCAATAATTACTTTAGGCTCTTATGTTGATGATCTGGGAAAAATTCAAGTGATCGTTGCAGAAGTTGTTGAGATATTAAAACAAGAAGAGATCAGTAGACCTGAAGTTAGTAAGCAAATGCCTAAAGACAATTCAGTTGTTTTAGAAAATGTTAAATTTGCTTATCATCAAAAAGAAATATTACATGGCATTGACATGAATTTGCCTTCAGGAAGTGTAAATGCGATCGTGGGTCCTTCGGGTAGTGGAAAATCTACCATCGCTAAATTAATAGCTTCTTTTTGGGATGTTAACTCTGGCTGCATAAAAGTGGGTGGTGTTGATATTAAAGAATTGTCTTTTGAAGATTACAATCGTAAGGTTGCTTATGTTTCTCAAGATAATTATTTATTCAATGAAACTGTAATGGATAATATAAGAGTTGCTAAGCCACTAGCAACTGATGAAGAAGTTATTGAAGTGACAAAGAAAAGTGGTTGTTATGACTTTATAATGCAATTAGAAAATGGCTTTGAGACGTTAGTTGGTGATGCTGGTGGTCATTTATCAGGAGGAGAAAGACAGAGAATATCTATTGCTAGAGCGATGCTTAAAGATGCTCCAATTGTCATTCTTGATGAGGCAACTGCTTATGCAGATCCAGAAAACGAGGCGATAATTCAAGAGGCAATTGCTAGATTAGTTAAAGGTAAAACACTTATTGTAATTGCCCATAGATTGTCAACAATTAAAGATAGTGATCAAATCTTTGTTGTTAATGAAGGAAATATTATCGCTCACGGTAGTCATCAACAATTATTGTCTGATTGTCAATTATATAAAGATATGTGGCAAGCTCATATTTCAAGTAAAGATACACTTAAGGAGGACGAGTAAATGTTTGAAGTTTTAGGAAAGTTTTTCAAGTTTTCTGGTGAAGAAAATAGTAAAAAATTTAAAATATCTATAGTTTTCTCTCTAATAGAAGCCATTGCTTCCACAATGAAAATACCAGCAATTATGTTGATATTGACTGGGTTAATGAGTGGACAAGATTTAAGTAAATATATTATTAGATCTTTGAGTATCATGATTGTAGCGGTTGTGATAGGGGTAATTTGCCGTAGGAATTCTACAGCTTTACAAACGGAAGCAGGGTATAGTTCGAGTGCTTTTACAAGGATCAGAATTGCCCAACATTTGCGTTATCTTCCTATGGGTTACTTTAATTCTAATAGTATTGGTGAGATTTCTTCAGTTATCACCAATGTAATGGAAAATTTGGGAGATGTGGCTACTAGGGTAGTTATGACCACTTCTCAAGGAATCTTAGAAACTGCAATGACCGTAGTTATGATATATGTTTTTGATTACCGAATTGGTTTATTAGCTAGTGTTGGTGTGATCTGTTTCTTTTTAGTTAATTCTAGGATGCAAAATGCTGGAAAGAAAGATTCAGAAAAAAAGGTTGAATGTGATGTGAACTTGATTAGCCAAGTTGTAGAATATCTTCAAGCAATGGCAGAAGTTAAGTCATATAACTTATTAGGCTCACAAGCAAAAAAACTAAATGATGCTAATTTAGCTTGCACAAAAGCTAATACTAAACTGGAGTTAACGTTTGTTCCTTATCATTTTTGGCAAGTAGTGATCACTAAGCTTACGGGTGCTGTTATAGTGGCAGCAAGTGCTTATTTCTATATTAATGGAACAATGAGTTCAATTTACGCTATTGGTATGACCATTACAGCTTTTATCCTTTATACAAGTTTAGAAACTGCTGGCAACTATTCTTCTTTATTACACACTGTTAATGTATGCGTTGATAAAGCTAATGCAATATTAGAGCTTGATACAATGGATATTGATGGCAAAGATATGGAAATAGACAATCATGATATTAAATTAGAAAATGTTTCCTTCTCTTATGATAAAAGAAAAATCATTGATGATATTTCTTTATTTATTCCTGAAAAGAGCACAACTGCGATCGTTGGCCCATCAGGAGGAGGAAAGAGTACATTATGCAATTTGATCGCTAGGTTTTGGGATGTTGATTCTGGTTCAGTGACATTGGGAGGAATTAACGTCAAGGATTATAGTATGAATAGCTTGATGAGTAATTTTGCCTTTGTGTTCCAAAATGTTTATTTATTTGCTGATACTATCGAAAATAATATTAAGTTTGCTAGACAAGATGCTACACATGAAGAGGTAGTTGAAGCTGCAAAGAAGGCATGCTGTCATGAATTTATCAGTAAGCTAGCTGATGGGTATAATACCGTTATAGGTGAAGGCGGGGCTACTTTATCTGGTGGAGAAAAACAACGTATTTCTATTGCCAGGGCAATAATGAAAGATGCTCCTATCATCATCTTAGATGAAGCAACAGCTAATGTTGATCCAGAAAATGAAAAAGATTTAGTAGAAGCAATAGAAGCTTTAACAAAAGAAAAAACGATTATAATGATAGCTCATCGCTTGAAAACAGTAAGAAATGCAGATCAGATAGTTGTTGTAGACAAAGGAAAAATAGTTCAAAAGGGAACACATCAACAACTTATTAATGAAGAAGGCATTTATAAGAGATTTGTAGAAGGCAGAAAAGAAGCTGTAAGTTGGAAAATATAAAGTTTTAAATCACAAAGTTGCGCGTACTTGTGCCGTTAATCGGATGGATTCCTTACATGATGTTTTTAACCAAAGTTGATATATTTGGAATGA
Organism: Erysipelotrichaceae bacterium; assembly: GCA_963586925.1. GTDB lineage: Bacteria > Bacillota_I > Bacilli_A > Erysipelotrichales > Erysipelotrichaceae > UBA1783. The sequence continues at coordinate 513 of CAVAAT010000032.1, read as the reverse complement.
TCACTATTTTTTCATCAATTGTTGGACTATTTTTGTAGGTCACTCAATTATCTTTGAAAGTTGAAAAAAAAGTATTATAAATCAAGCAAAAGAAGAATTAGGCTTAGAAAGATTAATGGATAGAGATATCTTTTAATTATCCAATGGCCAGAAACAAATGGTAGCGATTGCCTCAGCTATATTAGCTGAGAATGATATATTGATTTTTGATGAACCTACAAGTGGTTTAGATCATCGACATATGGTAGCAACTTCAAAATTATTCAAAAAGTTGAAGGAAATGGGAAAAAGTATTTTTATCGTCACTCATGATGGAGAATTGATTGAAAATTGTTGTACATGTCAATTAAATATAGCTGATCACAAAGCATACTTGTATCGTTTATAGAAAATATAGTTATACTCTTTTCATATTGTGAATCAATATGAAGGGAGTTTTTGTTTACATATTGTGCATCTAGTTAGCCTAAGCTTATTCAATTTATTTTTTACTAAAAGTGTTATATAATTATG
>CAVAAT010000031.1:0-49347 GCA_963586925.1 Erysipelotrichaceae bacterium | reverse complement strand
TAACTCCTTTCATTGACACAAATAGCAGCAGTGAAGGGTGTATCTCCTCTAAGTAGATAATCGCATTCTGTAAGAGTAAATTCAACTGGAAATTTGTGAAAGACTAAATTCGAGTTACCCTATATTAAACTGGAATTTAACTTTTCACTTCAGCGAAATAAATTTGAGACAATTAAAATATGTGAAATAATTGACAAGTAAAAACTGCGATTGATACAATAACAATGGTATGAACTTTACAAGGAGGAAATACAATGAAAGGTTATGCTATGATCAAGATCGGCCAATCTGGCTGGATCGAAAAAGACACTCCAACATATGGACCTATGGATGCTATCTGTAGACCACTTGCAGTTGCTATCTGTACTAGTGATATCCATACGTTGTGGGAAGGTGCCATTGGTGAGCGTCACAACATGATCTTGGGACATGAATGTTGTGCGGAAGTTGTAGAAGTCGGCGAGTTAGTCAAAGATTTCAAACCAGGTGATAAGGTATTAGTTCCAGCCATTACACCAGACTGGAATTCTTTAGAAGCCCAAGCAGGATATTCAATGCATTCTGGTGGTATGTTAGCGGGTTGGAAATTCTCTAACTTTAAAGATGGAGTATTCTCAGAATATTTCCATGTTAATGATGCTGATGGTAATTTGGCTCATTTACCAGAAAATATCGACATAGTTGATGCATGTCAACTATCAGATATGGTCCCTACGGGTTTCCATGGTGTTGAGTTAGCAGATGTTCAATTTGGTGATGAAGTTCTAGTCATTGGTATTGGACCAGTTGGTCTTATGTCAGTTGCTGGAGCAAGCTTACGTGGCGCTTCAAGGATCTTAGCTGTAGGTACTAGACCAGTATGTGTAGAAGCAGCTAAGAAGTATGGAGCTAGTGAGTTTATCAGTTATAAGAATGGACCAATAAGTGAACAAGTTCTAACTTTAACTAAGGGCAAAGGTGTTGATAAAGTCATCATTGCTGGTGGATCAGTAGATACATTCGCTGAAGCTATCAAGTGTTTAAAACCTGGTGGTAAGATCGGTAATGTCAATTACTTAGGTTCCGGCGAGTATGTTAAGATCCCGCGAGTTGAATGGGGTGTTGGTATGGGTCACAAGATGATCAACGGTGGCTTAATGCCAGGTGGACGTTTACGTATGGAAAAATTAGGTGCATTAGTATCTTCAGGAAGATTAGATGTTTCACCATTAAGTACACACGTATTTGATGGTTGGGAACATTTAGAAGAAGCTTTATTCTTAATGAGAGATAAACCAGCAGATCTGATTAAACCAGTAGTAAGGATCAATTATTAAAAAATGAAGATACTTATCATTTCAGGATTTTTAGGCTCGGGTAAGACTACTTTTATCCAAGCTTTAGTCAAAGAGACTAATAAAGATTTTGCTATATTAGAAAATGAGTATGGTTCAGAAAACATTGATCTAGAAAGGTTTGATGATAGTAAGATCAATATTTGGGAGTTAACAGAAAACTGTATCTGTTGTAGTGGTAAAGCTGACCTAGCTAATTCGGTTTTGACTATAGCAAATGCGATCGATCCAGAGTATCTGATCATTGAGCCTACAGGAGTTGGAAGATTGAGCAATATCATAACTAATTTACAAAAGATCCAATATGAAAAGATAAGTATCTTATCTCCCATTACTATCATTGATATCAATAGCTTTCAAAATTATTCTCAAGAATATACTGATCTATATTTTGATCAGATCAAAAATAGCGGAACACTTATTTTATCAAAGTGTGAAAATTCATCTGATAAAGAAAAACAGGTTATCGCAGATCAATTAAGAACTATCAATAGAAAGGCTGATATGATTACAGATCATTATTCTTCTTTAGAAAAAGATGAATGGTCTAACTTTTTAAACAAAGATCTAGATGGTTCTATTATTAAAGAAGAAACTAAAAATGAAGAGACCTTATTTGATAGTTTTGCTTTAGATGGCGTTTATATGAATGATCTAAGTAAACTAATTTATTTCTTAGAACAGTTAGTAAGAAAAAACTTTGGTAAGATCGTTCGTGCTAAAGGTCAATTAAAAGTACAAGAGGAGACTCTACAATTTGATGTTAGTAACAATAGATATTGTATTACTAGTTTTACTGGCAAGACTGAAGGTAAAGTCGTATTTATCGGTGAGAATATTGAAAGGATCAAGATCAGAAGATACTTTGCTTATGATTATAAGGGAGTAAAACTTAAAAAAATCGTTAAACACTAGCAATGTAGCATATTGTTACATTGCTTTTTTCATTAGTGAGTTAAAAATATTGTATAATAAATAATGGTGATGAAAAAATGAAAAACGTTAAGATAGTTTTTATGGGTACACCCCTATTTGGTAAAGAGATATTACGTTGTTTGGTAGAAAATGGTTATGATGTTGTTGCAGCTGTTGCTCAACCTGATAAAGCTGTTGGTAGAAAACAGACAATAGTATATTGCCCTGTTAAGCAATATGCTTTAGAAAAGAATATACCAGTATTACAACCAATAAAGATCAAGGAAGATTATCAAAGTATCTTGGATTATGAACCTGATCTGATTGTTACTTGTGCTTATGGTCAGATCATTCCAACGGCATTATTAGAAAATGTCCATTGTATCAATGTTCATGCTTCTTTGTTACCTAAGTTAAGGGGTGGAGCACCGATACAACATGCGATCATTGATGGTTATGCTAAGACAGGTATGACGATCATGGAAATGGCCAAGAAGATGGATAGTGGTGATATCATTGCACAAAGGGAAGTAGATATCGATATCAATGATACTTATCATTCTTTACATGATAAACTTATTCAAGTTGGTGTAGAGCTTCTACTAGAGACATTACCACATATCATTGATAAAGATTACAGTCCTATCAAGCAAGATGAAAGTCAAGTTACTTTTGGCTATAACATTTCTAAAGAGGAAGAACATATCGATCTGACAAAAAGTTATAAACAAGTCTATGATCAGATCAGAGGCTTGTCTGATGAGCCTTGTTGTTATGGCGTTGTTGATGGCAAGAAAGTTAAATTTTACGAAGTTGAAACAACTGAATTAGAAGATAAAGCTACTAATGGCACGATCGTCTTTGTCGGTAAAGAGTTAGGCATCGTTGTTGATGAGAAAGTGATCTTGATCAAGAAATTACAACTTGAAGGTAAAAATGTCATGAGTAGTAAAGACTTCCGCAATGGAGTTGGTAGGAATTGGGAAGGAAGATCAATGTGTTAAAGAAGATATTAGCTTATTTATTGATGGTAGTGCTTATCTTTGGGATAACTTACTTTGTAAATTATGACATGGGTAATCTTGGATATATCAGCTTGTCTGATGGTATCATCATGATATTGGCTAAATATTTCGTCCCTTCTTATGGGATGTTAGTTGCTGGTATTCCTTGTGTAATATGTGATTTCTTATTGGGATGTAGGCAATATGCATTATTTACTTTTGTGATCAAAGCTGCAGAAGCTTATTTTGTAAGTTTCTTATTGAAAAAGAAAAAGAAATTTACTAGTGTTACTTTTGTGGTTGGTATCATTTTAGTCATAGTGATGGTATTTGTTGATCTTTACTTGTATGGCAAAGTCATTTTACAAGTATCGATCATTAAAAATAGTGTACAGATATTGTTGTCATTATTATTAGCAGATACAGTTAATTATTTTTTGGAAAAGATTAGAAAATAGGTAGAAGATGGAACAGAAATATATTAGAAATTTTTCGATCATAGCGCATATCGATCATGGCAAATCGACTTTAGCTGATAGGATCTTAGAGCAGACTAATACAGTTAAAAGTAGAGATATGGTCGATCAGATATTAGATGATCTAGATTTGGAAAAAGAAAGAGGCATTACGATCAAATTAAATGCGGTAAGTCTTAATTATCATAGTGATGATGGTCATGACTATCTTTTTCATTTGATCGATACACCGGGTCATGTTGACTTTAGTTATGAAGTATCGAGATCTTTAGCTGCTTGTGAAGGAGCAGTTTTAGTTGTTGATGCCACTCAAGGAGTGGAAGCACAGACTTTAGCCAATGTTTATTTAGCGATTGATAATGATCTTACAGTCATTCCAGTCATCAATAAGATCGATCTTCCAAGTGCTATGCCAGAAGAAGTAAGAAAAGAGATTGAAAATGATATTGGTCTTGATGCTAGTGATGCTCCTTTGATCAGTGCTAAGACTGGTCTAAATGTACATCAAGTATTGGAGAATATCGTTAAATATGTTCCTGCTCCTAGTGGAGATCCTAATGCTCCACTTCAAGCTTTGATCTTTGATAGTTACTATGATTCATATCGTGGGATAATCGTTGCCGTCAGGATCAAAAATGGCACCTTGAAAGTTGGAGATAATATTGAGTTCATGTCTAATGGCGTTAAATATTTAGTAACGGAAGTTGGTATCCGTTCCCCTAAAGAGATAAATAGAGAAGTATTAGAATGTGGGGAAGTAGGTTGGTTTGCTGCATCGATCAAATCTGTAAAAGATGTACGAGTTGGTGATACAGTCACTAATGCAGATGCTCCTTGCAAGATGCCACTTGCTGGTTATAAGCAATTACAACCAATGGTTTATTGTGGACTTTATCCTACAGATAATGCTAGATATAACGATCTAAGAGATGCATTGGAAAAATTACAGCTTAATGATGCTTCATTAGTCTTTGAAGCTGAGACATCTCAAGCTTTAGGTTTTGGCTTTAGATGTGGTTTCTTAGGCTTATTACATATGGATGTTGTTCAAGAAAGACTAGAAAGAGAATATGATCTTGATCTTATCGCTACGGCTCCAAGTGTTATCTATCAGATAACTTTAACTGATGGCACAGTTATGAATATTGATAATCCTGCTTTAGTACCCGCTAATCAACAAGTAGAATCCATTGCTGAACCTTATGTTCGTGCTAGTATCATGGTTCCAAAGGATTATATAGGTCCGATCATGGAATTATGTCAGAACAAACGTGGCACTTATAAAGATATTATTTATATGGATGAAAATCGTGTTACTGTCATTTATGAATTACCACTTGCTGAGATCATCTTTGATTTCTTTGATAAATTAAAATCTTGTACAAAAGGTTATGCGTCTTTGGATTATGAGCTGATTGAATATCGTACTTCTAACTTGCAGAGAATGGATATCTTGATCAATGGTCAAGTGATCGATGCCTTAGCAAGTATTGTCCATGTTGATTTTGCTTACCAAAGAGGCAGTAATATCACTAGAAGATTGAAAGATTTGATCCCTTCACAATTATTTGAAATACCAATTCAAGCTGCGGTTGGCGGAAGAGTAATAGCTCGTACAAATATAAAGGCTTATCGTAAGAATGTCTTAGCTAAATGTTATGGTGGCGATGTTTCTCGTAAGAAAAAACTATTAGAGAAACAAAAAGAAGGTAAAAAGAGGATGAAGGCAGTAGGAGAAGTAGAGATACCACAAGAGGCTTTCATGGCATTATTATCAATGGGAGAAGAGATCAAGTAGTATGCAAGAAGTATTAGAAACGATCCAAAAAATGCGTAAAGACTGTGGTTGGGATAAGACAGATACTTTAGCTTCACTTATCAAATCAGTGTCAGTAGAGTCAGCAGAACTATTAGAAACTATCCAATGGAGTGAAGAAAATATTGATCTAGAAGCTGTTAAAGCAGAATTAGCTGATGTTTTGATGTATGCCTTATCTATCGCTATTGACCAAAATTGGGATGTTAAAAAGATCATTGAAGAAAAGATGATCGATGTTTATAGAAGGTATCCACACAAAGATGATTAAGGCATTATATGTTCATATTCCTTTTTGTCGGCATATCTGTTATTATTGTGACTTTTCTAGATGTATCTATGAGAAGAGTTTAGTTGATAGATATCTTACTCATCTTAATAAAGAGATCGATCTGATCCAACAAGATAGTTTTGAAACGCTATATATCGGTGGAGGCACTCCTACCTCTTTAGATCAGCTCCAACTTGAAAGGTTATTAAAAATGCTCTCTAGATTTAAAAATGTTAAAGAATATACTATTGAAATTAATCCTGAGACATTTGACAAAGAAAAAGCTGCATTATTAAAGCAATATGGCATCAATAGGGTATCGCTAGGGGTTCAAACTTTTAACGAGACTTTACTAAAGGAGATCGGTAGAAAACATACAAACAAAGATGTTTATGCTACTTTAAACTATTTAGAGGAAGTAGGTATTAAAAATAGATCGATAGATTTAATGTTTGGCTTTTCAAGTCAAGGTTTAAGTGATGTCATAAGTGATCTTAAACAGGCAGTCATGTTACCGATACAACATATCTCGATCTATGATCTAGAAGTTTATCCTCATTCTAGATTAGGTTTAAGTGGTTATCAAAAAGCTGATGAAGAGACTACTTTCTTGATGTATCAGACTATCATTGAATTCTTAAACAGCCATAGTTATAAACAATATGAGACAAGTAATTTTGCGATTAGCACTTTTGAATCTTTGCATAATAAGACTTATTGGTATTATCAAGATTATTTAGGTGTAGGTTTATCAGCTTGTGGAAAAGTTGGTAGAAATAGATTTGAAAATACTAGTAATTTCATCGAATATCTTAAAGATGAGTATTGTAAAGAAAAGACAAGATTGTCTATCGATGATGTTATATTTGAAGCTGTGATGATGAATCTTAGATTAAATGAAGGAATTGATATCAATAGTTTTGATGAACGATTTGGCTGTAATATCTTAGAAAAGTATCATCAGGCAATTGAGAAGAATATTAATAAGGGCCTATTAGAAATAAAAAATTCTCATTTAAAGACTACTGAAAAAGGAATCTATGTATTGAATGATATTTTGATTGATTTTATGGATCAATGATGATATCATACAAGTGCTTATTAACTTAGTTTTGATGTTCCTCAGCATCATTACCCAGTTTTTAAGGTCATCTGTTTATATAGGAGGAAAGAAAAATGATTTCTAAAGAAGAAAAACAACAGATCATTAAGGATTATGCTATTAAGGAAGGCGACACTGGTTGTCCAGAAGTTCAAATTGCTATCTTAACAGCTAATATCAACCGCTTAACTGAACACTTAAAGGTTCACAAAAAAGACCACCATTCATATCGTGGTTTAATGATGATGATCGGTAAAAGACGTAACATGTTGAACTATCTTCGCGAAAAAGATATCAATCGTTACAGAACATTGATCGACCGTTTAGGTTTACGTAAGTAGTTAAAAAGAAAATATCCGTTAATTTGCGGATATTTTTTTATAGGTTCTTTAATTCTTCTTGGATCCTTTTCTGTATCGCTGCTTGTTCTTGTTCATCTAACTTTTGATAATAATCATCTATATAATCATTATAAGAAGTAAAGCCAGAACTTTTGAAACTGTTGTATTGTTCCTCGCTCAGGATATCTTCTTCACTGATCGTATTGATCCAACCACATTTAGTGCAGCTACAGAATAGTTGATCAGTAGTGAAGCCTTCTTGATCATTTAGATAAGAACCACATTCATCACAATACCATTTTACTTTTTTTAGATCGATCATATTAATCTTTCCCGACTTTTAATGAGTCGTGACATACATCATTTTCATCATACCAATAGAATGTGTCATTTTCTAATATCATATAACCATGATAGCTATCCTCTTTTGGTAAAGAGATACTTCCTGGATTTAGATAAGTATGAGTAGGATAGAATTCTTTTCTTTGAACATGAGTATGACCATGTACTAGGATATCATCACTATTTAATGGTGGTAAGTTCTCATTATTGAACTTATGACCATGAGTGAAATAAACATTGATGCCATTTACTTCCATGATGAGATAAGGGGCAAGTATAGGAAATTGTAAGACCATTTGATCAACATCTGCGTCACAATTACCTTGAACACAGATGATATCTTTCTTGTGTTGGTTTAAGAGCTTTGTGAGTTCTTTTGGATTGTAGTCAACTGGCAAGTCATTGCGTGGACCATGGTATAAGATATCTCCTAAAAGAATAAGCTTGTCAGCTTTAGAAGCGATAAATTTATCAATGACCATCTTCCCGTAATAGTAAGAGCCGTGAATATCAGAAGCAATAAAATATTTCATAAACATCCTCCGTTTACTAATATTCTACCAAATGTTAAAATAAATTAAAGAGGTTTTTATTTATGAATGAAGTAGAAAAAATAAAAAAATATATAAGTTTGATAAGAGAAAAAACTGATTTTATTCCCCAAGTAGCTATTGTTTTAGGTAGTGGGTTAAATAGTTTTGCGGAAAATATCGATATCGTGACTATTGTGAACTATAAAGATCTAGATGGATTTCCTACTTGTAGTGCTGAAGGCCATGTTGGTAGATTTGTCTTTGGTTATATCGGTGAAGTTAAAGTAGTCATCATGCAAGGAAGAGTACATTATTATGAAGGTTATTCTATGCAGGAGGTTGTCTTGCCTTTAAGAGTGATGCATGGCTTAGGAGCAAGTAATATCATCTTTACTAATGCTGCTGGAAGTATGCGTGTTGATTTTAAACCAGCATCATTTATGGTCTTTACTGATCAATTAGCTTTCTTTGTTCCTTCCCCTTTACTTGGAGAAAATTATCCAGAGTTAGGTAATAGATTCCCTGATACAACAGGCATGTTTGATAAAGATTTAAGAGAGTTAGTAGTAGAGATCGCTAAGGATAATTCTATTGATGTTCATAGTGGTATATATGTTCAAGCTAGTGGTCCACAATATGAATCACCTGCAGAAATGCGAGCATTTAAATTATTAGGAGCAGATGCTGTGGGCATGAGTACTGCATGTGAGTGCATAGCTGCGTTACAATTAAAGATGAAGATCGTCTCTATTAGTTGTATAACCAACTATGAGTCTGGTCTGAACTTGACAACAGAGGAATTATCTCATGAGCAAGTACAAGCTATCGCTAATAAGTGTGCAAAAGATATGGAAGTACTTTTAAATGAATTAGTAAAGAGAGCTCATGAAAGATCCTTGTTTAATAGTTAGAAAGAGGGTCAATGAATAAAGAAGTCATTATTGGATTAGATTTACCTTTTATTGGTACTTGTTTAGGAGCAGCATGTGTTTATCTATTAAAGGATCAATTAAAGGAAAGCGTACAGAAGATATTAACAGGATTTGCTGCTGGAGTGATGATGGCTGCGTCAATCTGGAGTTTACTTATACCAGCAATTGAGCAAGAAACTTCTAAAGGTAAATTTGCTGTTTTACCTGCTTTTATCGGCTTTTGGATAGGTATCTTATTTTTGTTGTTTTTAGATAGTGTCATACCTCATTTACATCAGTTTGATAAGGAAGTAGAAGGTATCCAAAAACGTTCTATCAGTAAGACTACCATGATGGTACTTGCCGTTGCTATTCATAACTTACCAGAAGGAATGGCAGTAGGAGTAGTCTATGCTGGCTATCTTAGTGGTAATAGTGCAATAACTATAAGTGGTGCCTTGACTTTAGCGTTAGGAATAGCTATACAGAATTTTCCTGAAGGAGCGATCGTATCCATGCCTTTGCATTCTGAGGGCTTAAGTAAGAATAAGGCCTTCTTGTATGGAGTGATTTCTGGAGCAGTGGAGCCAATTGGGGCTTTACTTACAATATTACTTGCTAGATATATTGTGCCTGCTTTGCCATACCTATTATCTTTTGCTGCTGGAGCAATGATCTATGTGGTAGTAGAAGAACTGATACCTGAAATGTCACAAGGAAAACATTCAAATCTCGCAACTATTTTCTTTGCCTGTGGTTTTTCATTGATGATGTTACTTGATGTAATGCTTGGTTAAGAAATTATTATGGATGAATTAGATAAATATAAGGGATGTCTTATTGCTGGAGCAATTGGTGATGCTTTGGGTTATCCTATAGAGTTTTTAAAAGAAAAAAAGATCTTTTCAAGTTATGGTGAAAAAGGTCTTACAAAATTTGAGACAACAAATGGTGTTGCTCAGATATCAGATGACACTCAAATGAGCATGTTTACCGCAAATGGTCTATTAGTAGCTATTACTAAGGCAAAGCTAAAAAGAGAAAAGCCAGAATATGTAAAATGCATTGCGGATAGTTATAAGGACTGGCTGATAACTCAAACTGAAAGTTATTCTTCTCATTCTAAAGGGAATAATTCTTGGCTATTAAATGAAGAAAGATTATTTTCAAGTAGAGAACCGGGTCATACTTGTTTGTCTGCCATTTTAGCTGGGGCAAAGGGTACAATAGATAAGCCGATCAATAATTCTAAAGGTTGTGGTGGCATCATGCGAGTTGCTCCTATTGGTTTATTTTTTGATAGTAAGTATCATTCATTTGAAGAGATAGATATGATCGCTGCTGAAAGTTCAGCATTGACGCATGGTCATGAGTTAGGCTATATGACTTCAGCGGTAGTTGCTCATATCATAAGTTTAGTTTCTCATAATGATGATATTTCTCTTATTTCAGCAGTTCATTCAGCTAAGAGCTTTGTTGAAGAGTTGTTTAAGGAGAAAAGGGACATTGGTAAACTAATTTCACTCATTGACAAAGCTATAGAGTTATCTCAAATGGACATTGATGATCTAGAAACGATCCATTTACTTGGTGAAGGTTGGGTAGCAGAAGAAACTTTAGCTATCGCCTTGTATTGCTCACTGAAGTATAGTGATGACTTGCAAAAAGCTTTGATCACTTCTGTAAATCATAATGGGGATAGTGATTCTACGGGAGCAGTAACTGGTAATATCTTAGGGGCTTATCTCGGTTATGAAAATATTCCTCAGGTATTTCTGGATGAATTAGAACTTAAAGATGTTTTACTAGAGCTTGCTAATGACTTATATAATGGTGCTCATATGAGTACACTTGATTTCTTGTATGATAAATCATGGCTTGAGAAATACTATCATCTATTGTATTAATACATTGACTTTTACGAAAAGTTCGTGTATAAAATGTGTGTTGATTTGGCGACAGTTAAAACTTGTCGCTTTATTTAAGTAAAATAGTTAGCTAAAACTAACTATTAAGGAGGTAAGATCGTGGTCGATAAAAGATTGCTTCAATTATTGGGTGATAACAAGAAGTATCTATTTTATGTAGTTATTTTAATGGTCATTGGCTTATTAGCTAATATCACTATCACTTACAATATCTGTAATATCATTGATATAACTTATCATTATGAAAGTTATAGTGCTGGTTTGATCGTGTTTGTTCAACCGATCATCATTGTGATAATAGCTATCATCATAAGATATATCACATCTTGTTTAAGTGGAGATCTTAAAGATACTTTAGGCAGAAAAGTTAAAAAAGACTTGCGGAGCAAAGTCTATGAAAAGATCGTAAAGTTAGGAGTTAGATCTAGTGATGATATAGGTATGGCTGGATTAACACAATTAGCTTTAGAAGGTATAGAACAGTTAGATCTTTACTACTGTTCTTATATTCCACAATTCTTCTATGCAATGTTAGCTCCTATCATCTTATTTGGTATCACAGTATTTATCGATTGGCGAGTAGCTGTTGTATTGTTATGTTGCGTACCTCTTATACCTATGTCGATAATTGCGGTATCTAAATGGGCTAAAAAGATCTTTGCGAAATATTGGGGTCAATATATTTCAATGGGAGATAGTTTTTTAGATAGTGTTCAAGGATTAAAAGAGTTAAAAATCTTTAATGCTGATCAAACTCAACATGAAAAGATGAATAAGTCTAGTGAAGAGTTTAGAGAGATCACAATGAAAGTATTAGTCATGCAACTTGCTAGTACGACGATCATGGATCTTGTTGCTTATGGTGGAGCAGCTTTGGGAATAGCTTTTAGTGTTATGAGTGTTGTTAAAAGAGGCTTGTCACCATTTAGTGGATTATTCTTGATATTAGTAGCAGTTGACTTCTTCTTGCCATTAAGGGCTTTTGGCTCAGCTTTTCATGTGGCTATGAATGGTGCTACTGCTGGTAATAAGATAATCACATTATTGGAAAAAGATGATCCTATCTGGGGTAGTGAAAAAATAGAAGATACTAGTTTAAAAATTGAAAATGTTACTTTTTCTTATGATGGTAACAGGGATGTCTTAAAGAATGTGACAATGGCATTTCCTAAAGGAAAATTTGTTTCAATCGTAGGTGAATCTGGTTGTGGTAAATCGACGATCGTCAATCTTTTGACCGGCACTATAAAGCCAAAAGAGGGTAAGGTACTTGTTGGAGATAAGTTGGTTGAAAGCTTAATAAGAGAAGATTATTATTCACACTTAGCAGTAGTAAGTAATAATACTTATCTATTTAATACCTCGATCAGAGAAAATTTTTATTTAGCTAATAGCAATGTTAGTGATGAAGAAATCTATTTAGCCTTAAAACAGGTAAATATGGATGATTTTGTTAGAGAAAATGGTGGCTTAGATAAAGTCATTAATGAAGATGGTTCAAATATCTCTGGAGGAGAAAAACAAAGACTTACTTTAGCTATCAATTTAGTGTGTGATAAAGATATTTATATTTTTGATGAAGCTACAAGCAATATTGATGTAGAGTCTGAAACGATCATCATGGACACCATCAAAGATCTAGCCAAAGAAAAGACAGTCATTGTCATTTCCCATAGACTAGCAAATGTGATTACTTCTGATGTCATCTATTATATGGAAAATGGTGAGATCAAGGAAAGTGGAGATCATTTAACCTTGATGGAAAACAATTGTGGTTATGCTAAGTTATACAATAATCAAAAACAATTAGAAGAAGGATATAAGGAGGTAGTAGCATGAGCAAAAATAAACAAACTCGTAGAAGTGGCATAAAGATCATGGCAAGTTTGATCGTGTTGCTTGGTTCTTTGTCCTATATCATGTTACTTGCAGTCATCAATGGCTCTATTGGTTCAATCTGTGCGATGAGTGTTACTTTACTTGGCGCAATAGCTATTGCGAAAGCTTTAGGTGAAACTATCAATATGAGTTATACACTCATCATTTCTTTGGGCATAATCTGTGGTATCTTGCGTGGCTTATTAAGATACATTGAACAATATAGTAATCACTACATTGCGTTTAGATTATTAGCTGTTTTAAGAGATAAGATATTTGCTCAATTAAGGATATTAGCTCCAGCAAAACTTGAAAGTAAGAAGAAGGGTTCGATCATTTCTATGATCACTTCCGATATTGAAACTTTAGAAGTGTTTTATGCTCATACGATCTCACCAATCTGCATTGCTTTTATCAATTCTTTATTTGTTATCATATTAGTGGGAAAAGTTTCTAGTTTCTATCTTTCAATTGTTGCACTAGTCAGCTATATCTGTATTGGTATCATCATCCCTTTGATCTATTCGGGAAAGTTAAAACAATCAGGTGTTGACTATCGTAATGAGTTCAGTAATTTCAATGCATTTTTCTTAGATAGTATCAAGGGTATCAAAGAGATCGTTTTAAATAATGCTGGTAGTAAAAGAGAAAAAGAAGTTGAAGCTCATTCTGATAAGCTGTTAGCCGAAACAAAAAAGATGAAGCATGATATAACAAGATCAACAGCTTTGACTGAATTGGAAGTCAGTTGTTGTATCGTGATCACTTTGGCCATTGGAGTAAGTTTAGTCTTAAATGATCAGTTGACTGTTGGTAAGATGATCATTGGGGTTGTCGCAATTTTTGGCTCTTTTGGACCGATCATTTCTGTTTCATCTTTGCCAAGTAATCTTACACAAACATTTGCTTCAGGGGAAAGAGTACTAAGTTTGTTAGAAGAAAAACCAATGGTGACTCCTATCAAAAATGGCAAAAATTTTGATTTTGATAACTTAAAAGTAAATGATCTTTCTTTCTCTTATGATGAACAAGAAGAAGTATTAGAAGACATCTGCTTGTCAGCTAAGAAAGGTGAGATAGTAGGTATTGTGGGAGCTTCTGGTTGCGGTAAATCAACTTTGTTAAAGCTATTATTGCGCTTTTGGCATAAAGATAAAGGCGAGATCTTATACAATGATATCGATATTGAAGATGTCAATAGCATTGATCTTACTGAAAATGTCACAATGGTAAGTCAGTCTACTTACTTATTTGATGATACGATCTTGGGAAATTTAAAGATTGCTAAACAAGATGCTACAATGGAAGAGGTGCAACAGGCTTGTAAATTAGCTTCAATTCACGATTTTATCATGAGCTTGCCTGATGGTTATGATAGTAAAGTAGGAATGTTAGGAGATAATTTATCTTCAGGAGAAAAACAACGTATAGGTTTAGCGAGGGCTTTCTTAAGTGGAGCTTCACTCATCTTACTTGATGAACCAACGAGTAATGTTGATTCGATCAATGAAGGTATCATTCTAAAAGCCTTGAAGCAGCAAAAGGATAAAAAGGCTATCATTTTAGTATCACATCGAGAATCAACGATGGCTATCGCTGATAGGATATATAAGATAGAGAAAGGACATTTGTATGAACAATAAGATTGAATCAAAAAGAGAAAGAGAAAAAAAGACAGTTGCTTTCATGATCAAACTTTACTGCAATAAAAAACATGGCACAAAAGATGTTTTATGTGCAGATTGTCAAGCATTATCTGATTATGCTCAAATGCGTAGTGATAAGTGTCCTTTTATGGAAACAAAGACTTTCTGCTCAAATTGTAAAGTTCATTGTTATAAACCTGAAATGCGTGAAAAGATCAGAGAAGTCATGCGTTTTTCTGGACCAAGAATGCTATTTTATCATCCAATAATGGCTATTAGACATGTCATTGAAAGTAAGAAGGAAAAGAAAAGATTGGAACAATCTGAAAAATAATCGCATAGTTTAATTTCTTTTAAATGTTTAAATGGTTGTATGGAGTAAAAAAAGATGAAAAATTTCCTATAATCAAATGAAGTGTGGAGCGTTATGGAAAATAGACGATTACCAGTAGATATAGATAACTTTGAACAACTACAAAAAGAGAATTATTATGTTGATAAAAGGGGCATGAGCAGTGATCTTTTAATTGATAGAGGTTTAGTCAATCTATTTACGCGCTCTCGTCGTTTTGAGAAATCTTTGAAGATAGAGAACTATGTGAAAAATACATAGAGAAATATCTAAGTAGTATTTGTTTTATTAAACGATGATGATGGTGATACATTTGAAGTAGCATATGATCAATTACGAAATATTATCTATAAGGAGCCATTACGTTTAGAAGTACTATCTATTAGTCCTAAGCTAAGTGAAGAAGAACCAAAGAAGTAGAAAACAAAAAATAGACTATTGACATTTCACTAGTATAAAAAGTATAATTTTACTCGTAGATATGGACAGTTACTCTTTGGAGGCTTTACCTGAATACGTTAGTATTTTTAGGTATACCACAAAGAGTTTTTTCTTTAAAGAAAGGGGGAGAGGTGAAATGAAAGCGATCAAGAAACTAAATAATAACGTTGCTTATTGTGTAGATGCTAGTGGTAAAGACGTCATTGCTTTAGGTAAGGGATTAGGCTTTGGATCTTTCCCTAGAGAGTTATCACTTGTTGAGATTGAAAGGACTTTTTATAATATCGATCCTAGAGTTGCTGAAGTGATATCCAATATTGATGATGAGATATTTAGAGTATCTGTTGAGATCATTGATTACGCAAATAGTTTGATCGATTCACCATTATCACCAACCATTACCTTTACTATGGCTGATCATATCAATTTCACTATTCAAAGATATAACGATGGTAATAAGATCCGTTTACCTATAGCTTATGATATTCAATATCTTTTTGAAAATGAATATAAAGTGGGCTTGTATGCTTTGACATTGATCAATCAAAAGTTGCATATGTATTTGCCAAAAGAAGAAGCAAGTTATATCGCTTTGCATATTGTCAATTCTAAGATGCGTGATAAAACCGATTTAAACGATGATGAACTCATTGAAAAAATTACAAATATCATTGAACAACAATTAATTGTCAATCTAAATAGAGATGATTTTAGTTATTCAAGATTTGTTACTCATATGCACTATCTTCTCAAGAGGGTAAGAGATAAGGAAATGATGGAAGAGAAAAATAGCGAAATGTATAAATCTTTATCTAAACAATATCCTGAAGTAAATAAGTGTGTTGATTCTATCACCGATTATTTACAGAAAAGTACATCAGCTATTTTAACAAGCGAAGAGAAAATGTATCTATTATTACATATCAATCGTTTGTACGATAGAGAAAACAGTTAGTTCATAACACTTCTTTTAACGGCCGAAATAGAAGTGAAATGATATATGAAGAAAAAAAGGAGGATTTTTTGTGGAAAAGAAATTTGAAACACTAGCAGCAACAATCGTTGAACTTGTTGGTGGAAAAGAAAATGTAAGTTTTGCGACTCATTGCGCAACTAGATTACGCTTAAATTTAAAAGATACTTCTTTGATCAAAGAAGAAGAATTAAAAGCCACTAAAGGCGTATTAGGTACAGCTAGTACTAATGGACAATACCAAGTCATCATTGGACCAGATGTTACTGAAGTTTATCAAGCTGTATCTTCTATTTTAGGAGTAAGTACTGATTCTAAAGAGGATACTAAAAAGGAAAAGAAAGGTATCAATAACTTCATTGATACATTAACTGGTATCTTTACACCAATATTGCCTGCTTTAACAGCTTCTGGTATGTTAAAAGCAGTACTTGCAATCTTAGTAGCTTTCAAGTGGGTTGACAAGACTGGTATGACTTATCAGGTCATCAACTTCATGGCAGATGCTACATTCTATTTCTTGCCTATTTTACTTGCTGCTTCTTGTGCAGATAAATTAAAATGCAATCGTTATTTAGCTATGATGTTAGCAGGAATGTTAGTACATCCAAACTTTGTAGCACTTGTAACAGCTGCTAAAGCTGATCCAACTCAAGCTGTAAGTATCTTTGGATTACCAATTTACAATGCTACATATTCTTCAACTGTAGTACCTATCTTATTAGGTGTTTGGTTGATGTCAATTGTTGAACCATTAGCAAATAAGTATTCACCTAAAGCTATCAAGTTCTTTACTGCACCACTCATCACTATGTTTGTTGTTGGTGTTGCTACTTTATGTGTTTTAGGTCCAATCGGTTATATCGTTGGTAACTTCTTAGGAAATGTTATCAACTGGATCAGTAACATTGCCCCTTGGTTGGCTCCAACATTGATAGGTGCATTCTTACCATTCTTAGTAATGACTGGTACTCATCATGCTATTACACCTATTGGTATCAATAACCGTATGACTTTAGGTTATGACCAACCTGTTTATCCTGGCCAACTTGCAAGTAACGTTGCCCAAGGTGCTGCTGCTTTAGCTGCTTCATTAAAGTCAAAGAATGCTGATTTCAAACAATTAGCTAGTGCTACAGGTATCACTGCTGTTTGTGGTATCACTGAACCAGTATTATTTGGTGTAACTATGCATACTAAATCTAACATGATCGCTTCAATGATCGGTGGAGGAATCGGTGGATTCTTCATGGGTTGCTTCAGTGTTAAAAACTTCTCAGGTGGTTCACCAGGATTATTGACTTTGCCTTCATATATTGGTCTTGATGCACCAATGAGCAACTTCTATTTGGCTTGTGCTGGTGCTGCTATCTCATTTGTTGTTGCATTTGTTGTAAGTTATATCTTATATAAAGATCCAGTGGAGCAATAAATATGACATTTCCAAAAAACTTCTTATGGGGAGGAGCAACTGCTGCTAATCAATGTGAAGGGGCTTATAACGAAGATGGTAAAGGTTTGTCTATTCAAGATGTCTTGCCTAAAGGTTTTGGCAAGAGAACAGAAAAGCCGACTGAAGATAACTTAAAGTTAAAAGGTATTGATCACTATCATCGTTATAAAGAAGATATTAAGTTATTTGCTGAGATGGGCTTTAAAGTTTATAGATTTTCTATAGCTTGGAGTAGGATCTATCCTACTGGTGAAGAAGAAAAACCTAATGAAAAAGGCTTAGCATTCTATGATCATATCTTAGATGAGTGTGAGAAATATGGCATTGAACCATTAGTGACTATCTCACATTATGAAACACCACTTGCTTTAGCAGAAAAATATAATGGTTGGTCTAATCGTAAGATGATCGATCTTTATCTAAAATATTGTAATACTTTGTTTACACATTTTAAGGGAAGGGTACATTATTGGATAACTTTCAATGAGATCAATTCTATCTTACGTCAACCATTTGTATCGGGTGCTATCAATACTCCTAAGGATCAATTGACTGATCAAGATTTATATCAAGCAATGCATCATGAATTAGTAGCTAGTAGCAAAGCTACAAAACTAGCTCATGAGATCGATCCTGATAATAAAGTTGGTTGTATGGTAGTAGGCATCACTATCTATCCATTAACACCAAATCCTGATGATATCTTAAAAGTGATGGATCTTGATAATGACTTGTATTTCTTCTTAGATGTGCAATGTAGAGGTGCTTATCCTTATTATGCAGCTAGAAGATTTGAAAAGTTAAATGTTAAACTTGATATCACTGAAGATGATGAAGAGTCATTGAAAAATACAGTAGACTATATTGCTTTTAGTTATTATTCAAGCAATTGTGCATGTTGTGATCCAACTTTAGGAGAACCATCTAGAAGTAATATGACGCCAGAACTCAGAAAGAATCCTTATTCAAGTGTTTCAGAATGGGGCTGGCAGATCGATCCTAAGGGCTTAAGATATACGCTCAATCGCTTCTATGCACGTTATCAATTGCCACTATTCGTTGCTGAAAATGGCTTGGGTGCAAAGGACAGCTTAGTTGATGATGGAAGTGGTAGTTATACAGTTATCGATGACTATCGTATTGCTTATATGAAAGAGCATATCAAGCAGATGGAAGAAGCTATCAATGATGGTGTAGATGTCTTTGGCTATACGTGCTGGGGATGTATAGATCTTATCTCTTGTTCAACTGCTGAGATCGATAAGCGTTATGGCATGATCTACGTTGATCTAAACAGTGATGGATCTGGTACATATGAGCGTTATAAGAAAAAGAGTTTTTATTGGTATAAACAAGTCATTGAATCTAATGGCGAAAAATTAGATTAGTTGAGAGAGAGAAATCTCTCTTTTCTTATAAAAAAAGACAAAAATGGGCTAATAAGAGCAAAATAAAAAAATTTTAGTTTACATTCTCTTAAAAATGATATATCATAATTAGGCATGGCGGTTATGGTGAAGTTGGTTAACACTCTGGATTGTGGCTCCAGCACTCAGGGGTTCGAGTCCCCTTAATCGCCCCACTTAGTTATTAAACCTTTTCAGAAATGAGAAGGTTTTTATTTTCTATTCATTTATCAAAATAGCTTTACTGATAGAGGAAAAGGGACAAATGAATCATTTTGACATTGCATAATGATTGAATGTAGAATAGAAGTGTTTAGGGGGAAAAGTTATGGATAGTTTAGTTGACAACATGAAGCAAGAAGACATAAAGAAACTTACTAAGAAGAAAAACAGTGGTTTACTAATTGGTTTGATCCTTTTATTAGTATCACTAGTTTTAGCTTTTGTAACTTACAAGTGTCTTTATAGTAAAGAATGCAAGAGTTATTATGAATTAGGAATAAGTGGTGAAGATAAAGAAGGCACTTACGCTTATATCGATCTAGATAGTTGTCAGAGTTTTGCGACTGAAACAGTTGGAACAGAAGAGTATGATTACTATTATGCTATTGACACTAATGGTATGTTATATATCATTTGTATGACAGAAGATAAGTTTGATGAGATATATGATCAATATAATTTGAATCCAAATGAATTCTTTTATCGTTTTACTGGTTATTTATATGAAGCACCAGATGATCTCAAACAATACGCATGTGAGATGTTACAGGAGTGTTTTGAACTTGATTATTCTGTAGGTGTTGACGAGTATGATGATTACTTCTTGTCTACTTATCTTGATGGTTCAAGAAGTCAATACTCTTCAGCAGTAGGCTTTTTAGCAGCTGCAACTTTTGTTATTTTTGGCATTGGATTATGTCTTGTTATCGTAGCAATTTTTAAAGGTATTGTAAAAGCTACTAGTGGTGAAAATAATAATATTAAATTAGTTTGGGAGGACATTGAAAAATGTGAAGAATATTTCTCGGATAGTGGAGTTGTTTTGACCGATAATTATCTAGCTAACACATATAAAAATCCTGTAGCGATCAAATATGAAGAACTGTTAATGATTTATCGAAATCCAACGATCCTTCAAGGAAAGACTTATTATCAGATCGTTTGTTGTACAAGAAAAAAGAACTATGTTTTTGGCTTATTTGAAAGTGAAAATAGAGTAGATGAAGTAATAGAAATGATCCAAAAGCATAATAGTGAGGTACTTGTAGGCTATACAAGAGAAAATATTGCACAATTTGAACAACTCAGGAAAAATAAATGAAAAATATAACATTTAGCGTTATAATTATGAATGAAAAGAGGTAGTTTAAGATGAGTGAGGAAAAAATTTTAGTAGAAACAAGTGCTAGACATATTCATTTGACTCAAGAAGCAGTTGAGCAATTGTTTGGTGCTGGTTATCAATTAACAGTAAAGAAGATGTTATCTCAACCTGGACAGTTTGCTAGTAACGAAAAGGTTACTGTTTCAGGTCCTAAGGGTGAATTAAAGTTATCAGTATTAGGACCAGTTAGAAAAGCTAACCAAGTTGAATTAAGTTTAACTGATGCAAGAACTATTGGTGTTAAAGCTTTAGTTCGTGAATCAGGCGATATCGAAGGAACTCAAGGTTGTACAGTTACAGGTCCTAATGGTTCTATAACATTAGATAAGGGTGTCATTGCTGCTAAGAGACATATCCATTTCTCAACTGCTGATGCTGAAAAGTTTGGTGTTACTAATGGACAGATCGTTTCAGTTAAAGTTGAAACAGAAGGCAGAAGCTTAACATTCTCAGATGTTGTTTGCCGTGTATCTGATTCTTATGCTCTAGCTATGCATATTGATACTGATGAATCAAATGCTGCTGGTGCTCCTACTGAAGGAACGATCATTAAGTAATTATGCATTGGAGGTCGAAAGACCTCTTTTTTTATACGAAAAGTAATCGAAATCTTTTGACCTTGTTTTCTCTTTCATTTAATTAGTTTGTTAATTTGTCAATCTTTGGTCAATTATCGTAAATTTATCTAAACTTGTTGTATAATTAATTAAGAAGAGAGAGTGTAATGAATATGGATATAGTTGAAAGATTTATTGGTTATGTTAAGATCGATACTACTTCTAGAGAAGATACTTATAAAGTTCCAAGTAGTGAAAATCAATTTGTATTAGCTGAAAAGCTAAAAGGTGAGTTAGAACAATTAGGTTTATCTAATATTTCGGTTGCTGACAATAGCTTTGTATATGCTACATTAGAATCTAATAGTGACAATGATTGTGCTACTGTTGGTTTTTTAGCTCATATGGATACTAGTAATGCGACTAGTGGTAAAGATATCAAGCCAAGGATCATTGAAGACTATGATGGCAAAGATATCACTTTATCTGAAGGCATCGTTACTTCAGTGGAGGACTATCCTTTCTTAAATGATCTAAAGGGGAAAAGCCTTATAGTTACTGATGGTACTACTTTACTTGGTGGTGATGATAAAGCAGGCATTGCGGTCATCATGGATATGCTTCAGTACTTACAAGAGAATAAAGATGTTAAACATGGTAAGATTGAAGTATGCTTTACTCCTGATGAAGAGATCGGTGAAGGCATTAAGCATATCGATCTAAATAGATTTAAATGTGATTATGCTTATACCATCGATGGCGGTGATCCAGAAGCAGTATGTTATGAGAATTTCAATGCAGCTACCGCTGATGTCACTTTCTATGGCAATAGCATTCACCCAGGTGATGCTAAAGGTAAGATGATCAATGCTCTTCAATTAGCTATTGATTTCCACAATATGTTACCTGCTAATGAAAGAGCGGAATATACAAGTGAGAGAGATGGTTTTAATCACTTATTAGCTATGGAAGGTGAATGTCAACAAGCTCATGCAGTTTACATCATCCGTAACCATGATGAAGAGAAATTATTAAAACAGATGAATGAATTTAAATTAGCTGAAACGCACCTTAATGAGCTTTATGGCAAGAAAGTTGTTGAAGCTAATGTTAAACGTACATATAACAATATGATCGAGTGTTTGAGAGATAAGATGTATATCATCGATCAAGCTACTAGAGCATTACAACAAGAAGGTATTAAAGTAAGTTATCCTGCCATCAGAGGTGGTACTGATGGAGCAGTCTTGTCATTTATGGGTATCCCTACACCTAATTTAGGTACTGGTGACTATAATTGTCATGGCAATCACGAATTGGTCTGCATTGATGAAATGAAGATCATGTCAAAAGTGTTAGCTAATTTAGTTAAGATAATAGAAAGTGAGGCTAAAAAATGATAATTCAATCTAAAAGGGTTTGGACTGCTAATAATTTTCATCCATTACAAGTTGAGATCGCTGATGGTAAGATCAATGGGATCTATCCTTATGGAAGCAAAGAAGTAGATGTTGACTATGGTAATGATAGGGTATTTCCAGGATTTATTGATGTTCATACTCATGGTGCTTATGGTTTTGATACCAATGATGGTGAAGAGTCTGGCTTAAGATATTGGGCTAAGCATTTACCAATTGATGAAGGTGTCACTGCTTATCTACCAACCACTATCACTCAATCAGTAGAAGTATTGACTAATGCTTTAAAGAATGTTCGTAAAGTGGTAGAAAGTGGTTATGAAGGAGCAGAGATCCTAGGAGTCCATTTTGAAGGACCATATCTTGATATGAAATACAAAGGTGCTCAACCACCTGAGTATATCTTAGATGCCAATGTTGAACAATTTAAGCAATATCAAGAAGTTGCTAATGGACTAATTAAGTACATCACATTAGCTCCTGAACATGATAAAGATTTTGCTCTTACAAGATATTGTAATGAGCATGGAGTTGTAGTTTCTATGGGCCATAGTAACAGTGATTATCATACAGCAGTCATGGCTGTAGCTAATGGTGCAAAGAGCATGACTCATGTTTACAATGGCATGACTGGTTATGGTCATAGAGAGTTAGGACTAGTAGGAGCAGCATTTAGGATCAGAGATATCTATGGTGAAGCGATCTGTGATGGACACCATTCTAATGTTGATGCTTTAAATAACTTCTTTAGGATCAAGGGAGCAGATCATGTCATCATGATATCTGATTCTTTAAGACCTAAGGGTCTTCCAGTTGGTGAATATACTTCTGGTGGAGCAGCTGTCGTTGTTGGTGAAGATGGTACTGCTAAATTAAAAGGAACTAATACCCTTGCTGGTTCTACTTTAAGGATCAACAAAGGATTGCAAGTACTTATCGAGCAAGCATTAGTAGATGTAGCTACAGCAGTCAATTCATGTACATTAAATCCAGCAAAAGTTTTAGGAATTGATGATCATAAAGGTAAGATCGTTGTGGGCTATGATGCTGATATCACTATCTTAAATTCTGACTATGATGTAGTTCAGACTTACGTAAAGGGTCAGGCAGTTAAGTAGAAATCATAAAAAGAATAGATTAAAATGAAATAGAAGGAGAAAGAAATGTTTACTATTATCGTTTGTAAAGATTATGAAAAAGTTAGCGATGAAGCTGCAAAGATCATGCTTGATGTCGTTAAGAATAAGAAAGATGCTGTATTAGGTTTAGCTACTGGTTCAAGTCCAATTGGCTTGTATCAGAGAATGATCAAGGATCATCAAGAAAATGGTACTTCTTATAAAGATGTTACTACTTTCAATCTTGATGAATATGTAGGACTAGATGTTCATCATCCAGAGTCTTATTATTCATTCATGCATCGTAATTTATTTGATCATATTGATGTTAAGGAAGAAAATGTTCATATTCCATCAAATCAAGGTGATGATTTACAAGCAAATTGTGATGCTTATAACAAAGCTTTAAGTGAAGCACAAGTTGATATCCAAGTATTAGGTATCGGCTCTGATGGTCATATTGGCTTCAATGAACCAGGTACACCATTTGATTCAGTAACTCATATTACTGACTTAGAAGAATCAACAATCAAGGATAATGCTAGATTCTTTGATAATGATATTAATAAAGTACCAACACAGGCTATCACTATGGGTATCAGCAATGTCATGAGTGCTAAAAAGATCATCATGATCGCTACTGGCGAAAATAAAGCTCAAGCTATCTATGATACGATCAAGGCTGAAAAGAGCATTGATTGTCCAGCAAGTGCTTTACAAGATCACAATGATACGATCATCATCTTAGATCAAGCTGCAGCAAGTAAACTATAGAAAGAGGAAAGAATGCAACATATCAACAGTAGTAATTTTCAAGAAACTATCAATGAAGGAGTGACAGTAGTTGATTTCTTCGCTAATTGGTGTGGACCATGTAGGATGTTATCACCACTATTAGAAGAATGTGAAAAGACTTATGAAGGCAAAGTTAAATTTGTTAAAGTAGATGTAGATGATAATCATGATCTTGCTATTAAGTTTAACGTAATGTCTATTCCGAATTTGATCATTTTCAAAAATGGTGAAGTGTTTGATCAACATGTTGGTTATATGCCAATTGATGAAGTTAAGAAGTTTGTTGAAAAAGCATTGTAAGAAACTAGAAAAAATGAAGGGATATTTGAAAAAGTATCTCTTTTTTTATTGCTATAAATCAAATGAGAAAGTATCATATATTTATAGAAAACATTCCGCAAATAGAAAAGGAGATTGACAATGGCATTAAGAGTTCTTGGATTAGCTACAATGAAAAATATCTTATCAGTAAGTGTAAGATTATTTTTGCAGCAAGGTTATAAAAATACCACCATCAAGCAGATCATAAGTCAAACAAATGATAATTCTATTAGTGGTTTTGTGAATATCTTTGGCTCAGAAGAAGGTGTTCTTTTAGAATTAGTTAAAGCAAGGTTTGAAGGTCAATTTGTATCAGCAAGTAAGACATTAGAAGATAAGTATGAACCTATTTATCTTTACGCTGTTGAAACATCACTTCAATTAGCTATAACAGAATTAAATGAAAATATAAGAGAACTATATACGCAAGCTTATAGTTTACCTTTTACTTCTGAATACATTTATTTAAAGACTACTGAAAGGACGCAAGAGATCTTTAGACAATACTTACCTAAATTAGATAGTATTGACTTCTATTATTTAGAAGTTGCATCAGCGGGAATCATGCGTAATTTTATTGCGAAGAAATTGGATGTGTTATTTTCCCTTGATAAGAAATTAGAGTGTTTCTTGTCATCAACTTTAAGTGTTTATGAGTAAAAATGAGCAAAAGAAAGTGATCGAATATGTAAAAAAATTAAATATCAAATCAATAGCTGAGAAAGTTTTAAATAAGATATTTGAAATGTTAGAGATCAAGTGATATTTTAAACTTGAACAAGCTGATGAACAGTTGAAAGAGACTGAATGAATATTGTTAGTTAAGATAAAAGAAAGGAAAGAGATAATATGAAAAAAATTTTAACGATTTTACTAACATGTTGTTTGGTATTTGCCTTAACACCTACA
Organism: Erysipelotrichaceae bacterium; assembly: GCA_963586925.1. Taxonomy (GTDB): domain Bacteria; phylum Bacillota_I; class Bacilli_A; order Erysipelotrichales; family Erysipelotrichaceae; genus UBA1783. The sequence continues at coordinate 23,720 of CAVAAT010000031.1, read as the reverse complement.
AAGCAAACTAATGCCTCTAGTAACATCATTAGTGGCAAACCTACGATAACAGTAAATAGTACGATAATTGCTTTTGCTGGAATTGATTGGACAGTCATAGGCTATAATGGTGCAGGGATAAATACTAACAAAAATGACAATAAAGTAACTTTATTGTGTAAAGGAGATTGGACAAATAATTATGGTGGTAGCTATTTCCGCAAGGGAAGTGAAACGGAGTTTGAAAACTCAACACCATATACATATCTATTTAATTTCAGTGTTGAAATGGTGGAGTACTACGCTAATAATCCAAGCACGATGAAAAATTGGTCAAATCCTAATGAGTATGCTGGTAGTTCCATTCAACAAAAATTAGAAAGTATTGCGGATAATTATTCAACTAAGGAGCAATCTCTTATCGTAAAAAGAAATGTTTCTAATGGTATTAGAGGCCAAGCAATAAATGATCAAAGGTTATGGCTTTTGTCAGAAAGTGAGTATAAGTCTTTACCTAATACTGTTTCTATATATCGTAATAGTTATTGGCTTCGTTCTGGCGATTCTTCTGTTGGAAATGCAGCTATTCAAATATTTGTATCCTATCCTATTTTAAATAGCAATATTAGTCTCATTCAAAATAGCAGCCTTGTCCGACCTGCTACAACTTTAAACTTGTCTTCAGTTTTATTTACTTCAAGTGCCTCAAGTAGTGGTAAATCAGCGGCTAGTGTTGGTGAAAACTTGCAAAAAGCTACAGCTACTAGTGGAACGATAAAGTTTACAATGAAGCATACTAGTCAAACATTGAATGTTAATTCTATTACTTCTGAAAGTTCTAATGGCAAGTTATACTTTTCTTATTCTAATGCTACAACTGGTACTAATCAATATGTTTCTTGCGTATTAACTGATGCAAATGGAAATGTAGTTTACTATGGTAAATTGGCTAATTCTTCTACATTAAGTAGTGGAAGTGGTTCAATACCATTAAGTGGTGTTAGTGATGGTACTTATACTTTAAAGATATTTTCTGAAGAAGCAAATGGAGATCTATATACGGATTTCTGTAGTGAACCTGTGACTATGACTTTAACTGTTGGTAGTGGCAAAGCTATTGTAAGTAATTTTAGTGGAAACATCCATACGCATAATTGGGCAACAGTATATAGCCATAATGCTACAGCCCATTGGCGTGAGTGTACGTCTGCTAATTGTCCAATAAGTGATAATAGTCAAAAAGATGGTTATGCAACTCATAGCTATGATCAAAGTATCGTTAGTGATACGTATAAGAAAAATGAGGCGGATTGTGAAACATCTTTGACTTATTATAAGTCTTGTATCTGTTCAGTTTTTGTTAGTGGTGATTATGCCGCTACCTTTACTGTAGGAGATCCATTAGGTCATAATTGGGCAAGTGTATATTCTTATGATGGTGATTACCATTGGTATGAATGTTTAAATGAAAATTGTCCAATAGCTTACAAAGAGTTAAATAATGGTTATGCAGAGCATCTATATGATCAAAAGGTGATCAGCGAAGAATATGAAGAATTTGATGCTAATTGCTTAAGTGCTGCTACTTATTTCTATTCGTGCATCTGTGGTGCAATAGGTGGAGATACTTTTATTTTTGGTGATCCTTTAGGACATAATTGGTCTGAAGAATGGACAATTGGTTCAACACATCATTGGCATGAGTGTTTGAATGATAACTGTCCTACTTATCTTGACTCAGAAAAAGATGGGTATCAATTACATGAATATGATCAAAATGTTATTGATGAAAGTTATCTAAAGACAGAAGCAGATTGTGAAAAAGCGAGTGTTTATTATAAGAGTTGTAAGTGTGGTGACTGTGGTACAGAAGAGTTTACTGTAGGATCGCCACTTGGCCATAGCTTTTCTTCTCAGTGGACTATCACTGACACTCATCATTATCATAAGTGTTTAAATATAAATTGTCCAATAACATTAGAAAGTGAAAATGACTGCTATGGCGAACACAAATATGATCAATGCGTAATTGATGAAAGGTATTTGAAGACTGCAGCAGAGTGCGAATCTGAAGCAGTTTATTATAAGTCTTGTATATGTGGCAAGTTTATAAGTGGTGAAGATAGTGCAACATTTACTACTGAAACTTTAGGCCACAAGTATTCAGATGAGTACTTGTATAATGAGAATGGACATTGGCATGTATGTACAAGAGAAGGATGCAATAAAGTTAGTGAGATAGTTGGTCATAATGAAAAAGATGATGGCAACTGTTTGAGCGAATTTGTGTGTGAGTGTGGTTATACTATCAGAGAAGCACAAAATGAACATGAGTGGTCTAAGTGGCAAGCAGATGGTTTTAAGAAACATACTCGTTATTGTCAATATGAAGGTATATGTGAGCAGAAAGAAGTTCAAGATTGTGTTGATGAAAATAAAGATGATCTTTGTGATATTTGTTCTCAATCTATGATAAAGAAATTACCTGCTACTGGTGATGAAAGTATTTATTGGTATGCTACATTTGCTGTTAGTGGGGCACTAATGATCTATTTATATCAAAAGAAAAAATATTTAATGAAATAAAATATCGAAGGTGGTCAATCGATCACCTTTTTTATAATCGCTTACATTTTTTTGATAGTTGAGTTTTGTAATAGATATGTTAGAATAGTCTCTAAGAAGAAAAGGAGGTCAAGGCTATGAAATTTGAATATGTACCAAAAGGAGTATGTTCTCGTAAGTTAGAATTTGATATTGAAAACAATATCATTCAAAGCATTAAGGTTACAGGAGGGTGTCCTGGTAATTTAGCGGGAATCAGCAAGCTACTAGTTGGAATGAATGTTGATGATGTCATTGATCGCCTAACTGGAGTAACTTGTGCTAATAAGCCAACAAGCTGTCCAGATCAAATTGCTAAGGCATTAATGGCTTATAAAAATCAATGATCGTTCCTTCACCAACAGAAGGAGTTTTTTTATGTCGGTAAAAAGTTTTATGGGTAAATATCTGGGTAAGGTTGCACTTAAACAGATATTGGTTTTATTTATTGTCGTAATCTATACAATGGGAAATCTATTTTCCCCATTGTTATTTTCTTTTATCATTGATAATGTTATCAATGAACAGGAAGTAACATCATCAATATTTATCTTCATCACAGAGAAATTAGGTGGTATCACTTATCTTCAACAGAACTTATGGATTCCTGCTTTGATGTTACTTGGAGTTAATATTTTAGTAGGATTGTGTATCTTCTTTAGAGGTAAATTGAATAGTGAGATCGCTCAAAATATGACTGAGAACTTAAGAAATGACTTATACAGTCATATCCAAGTTTGGCCTTATTCTGTATTATCTAAAGCTAAGACAGGTGACCTTATCCAAAGATGTACCAGTGATGTGGAAACGATCAGAAGTTTCTTTAGTGGACAATTAGCTGAATTAGTATATGCGATAACGATCACTGTTACCGCTAATGTTATCTTATTCTCTATTGATGGCAAGTTAGCTCTGTATTCATTGATCATGCTTCCTTTCATCTTTTTGATTTCAATGTATTTCTTTAATAAGATCCAAAAATATTTCGTATTATATGATGATACTGAATCGGAGTTAACAACTATCACTCAAGAAAACTTATCTAATCTAAGAGTAGTAAGAGCTTTTAATAGAGAAAAGTATGAGTTTGAAAAGTTTGATAAGAAAAATAAAGAATTATCAAAGATTGACTTTGACTGGATCAACCAATTAGGTATCCAATGGGGTGTGGGTGGCAGTTTATCAATGGCCCAAGTATTACTTACAATACTCATCGGTATCTTTGAGGTTGTTAATGGTAATCTGACTATAGGTCAGTTTAGTGTCTTTATATCTTATGAAGGCATGATCATCTATCCTGTAAGATCACTTGCTCGTTTATTAGCTAATATGGGTAAGATGAGAGTTGCAGTTGAAAGATTACTTGAGATATTTAATGAAAAGACAGAAGATCTTGAAACAGGAAAAGTCTTAGATATTAAAGGTGATATTGTTTTTGATCATGTTGGTTTCCAATATGATGATGGTAATTTACCAGTGCTTGAAGATATCTCATTTAAGATCACACCAGGTGAGACTTTAGCTATCATGGGTCCTACTGGTAGTGGAAAGAGTACTTTAGTACATTTACTAACCAGATTAAACGATTATACTAATGGTTCTATCACTATTGACGGGATTGAATTAAAAGATATTCAAAAGAAGTGTTTGAGAAAGAGTATTGGTATTGTTTTACAAGAACCATTCTTATTCTCTAAGACGATCTACGATAATATCAAGATCTCTCAAAAGAATGCTCCAAAAGAGAAGGTATATAATGCTGCTAAGATAGCATCAGTTCATGATGTCATAACTGAGTTCTCGAATGGTTATAATACCTTGGTTGGAGAAAAAGGTGTCACTTTATCAGGTGGACAGAAACAAAGGATCGCTATTGCTCGTACTATCATCAATGATTGTCCGATCTTGATCTTTGATGATTCATTAAGTGCTGTTGATACACAGACTGATGCTGCGATCAGAAAAGCGATAAAAGGTTTGAGCAAGCAATGTACAACGATCATCATTGCTCATAGGATCTCATCTACTCAAGATGCTGATCATATCATTGTTCTTGAGGATGGTAAGATCAGTCAAAATGGTAATCATGAGCAATTGATCAAACAAGATGGTTTATACAAACGTATTTATGAGATACAGACAGCAATGAAGGAGGAGCAGTATGAGTAATATTCAATTTGAAGAAAAGCAATATAATACCGACTCCTTAGATCTAAATTTATGGAAGAGGATCTTAGCTTTATTAGGTAGTAGTAAACAACATCTTATCAAATTAGGTGTGTTCATGTTATTGATGGCAATAGTTGATGTAATTAGACCATATCTAGATAAGATAGCTATTGACTATTTTGCCTCTGGTGATGTCAAAACTAATGAGATCATCATCTATGCGATAGTTTATATCATTGTCATCTTACTAAATGGTATTTTAGTCAGCAGTTTCACAAGACAATCGGCATATATCGAAAGTGGCTTCTTATATGATATAAGAGATAGATTATTTGAAAAAGTCCAATTATTATCTTATTCATATTTTGATAAGACTCCTACAGGTTGGATCATGGCTCGATTATCTTCCGATGTAGGAAGACTAGCAGAAATATTTGCTTGGTCTTTAACTGATCTTGTTTGGGGAGTTGCCGTGATGATCGCTTCAAGCATCATCATGTTTAAGACAAATTGGCATTTGGCTCTGATCGTATTGATCATTGTGCCAGTACTTGCTTTTGTCTCAATGTGGTTTCAGATCAGGATCTTAAAGAATTATCGTGGTGTAAGAGCCGTTAACTCAAAGATCACTAATGCTTTTAATGAAGGTATCACTGGTGCTAAGACTACTAAGACATTAGTTTTAGAAGATGAGAACTTAAAAGAGTTTAAGCAATTGACTGCTGAATATCGTGATAAATCAAATAGGGCCGCTTATTTCTCAAGTGCTTTTATGCCTATCGTTATTGGCCTTAGTGCTATTTCACTTGCTTTCATCTTGTGGTATGGTGGTAATCAAGTATTATTACAGAGTATGCAATATGGTACTTTGTTGATGTTCACGGAATATGCTCAACAATTCTTCGATCCATTAAAACAGATCGCTGGACTTATTGCTGAGTTGCAGATGGCTCAGGCTTCAGCAGAAAGAGTTTTATCATTACTTGAAGAAGATATTGAGATAACTGATAAAGAAGAAGTCATCAAGAAATATGGTACGATCTTTGATGGTATCAAAGAAAATTATCCAAAACTTGAAGGTAATGTTGAATTTGAACATGTAGATTTTAGTTATATCAAAGATGAACCTATCTTAAAAGATTTCAACTTAAAAGTTGAAAAAGGTCAATCAATCGCTTTAGTAGGTGAGACTGGTTCAGGTAAAAGTACGATCATCAACTTACTATGTCGTTTTTATGAACCTACAAGTGGTAGGATCTTAATCGATGGGCTGGATTACAAAGACCGTTCACTAGGTTGGTTACATTCTAATATTGGTTATGTCTTACAGACTCCAACTTTATTTACTGGTACTGTTAAAGATAATATCCGTTATGGTAAGTTTGATGCTACTGATGAACAGATCATTGCGGCTGCTAAGTTGGTTGGTGCTGATAGCTTTATTGAAAAACTTGAAGGTGGCTATGATTCTGAAGTTGGTGAACAAGGTAGTAAATTGTCTACTGGTGAAAAACAATTGATCTCATTTGCGAGAGCTGTAGTTGCTGATCCTGCACTATTTATCTTAGATGAAGCAACTAGTTCAGTTGATACGGAGACAGAAAAGAAGATCCAAAAGGCTATTGAAGCTATCCTTCATGAAAGAACAAGTTTCATTGTTGCTCATAGATTATCAACGATCATCAATTCTGATAAGATACTTGTCATTGATAAGGGTAGGATCGTTGAATGTGGTAAACATGATGAACTGATGGCAAAGAAGGGTTATTATTATCGTTTATATGTCAATCAGTTTAATAAAGAATTACAAGAAAAATTATTAGGAGACTAAAGAAAGAGACTTTATTATAAGCCTCTTTTTCTAATCTTTCTTGATGATATTTAATGCAGTATTTAGATCATTATCAGCCACTATCTGAAGATAATGCTCTAATAAGTCATAGGTTTTTTGGGGGATGAATTTTCTTTCAATAGAGTTCTGTAAGAATTCAATGGCACTTGAAGGATGATACTTGTCCTTTTGATAGACTTTACAAGCAGCTATCCTATCAGCCACCATTTCTTTGACATATTTTTTTGGTGGATCTAAAAATTCGATCTTGCCACCCTCAAAGTCAACCCAATATTGCCAATGGTGTTTATTGTGACCTTTGTGGTGTAACCAACAAGAAGAATAACCTTTATCAATTCTTTCTTCTTCAATAGGTGAATGCTTGCCACTGAAGTATTTAACTGATGGTCCAAACTCAGCAAATGAATACTTACTTAGGTCATGTGTTAAGCCTTGCCAATATAATCCCATTTTGAAACAATAGCGACAAACTAGAAAACGATGTTTGTTGATAGTATGTAAATGAAGAAAAAAGTTTTTGATCTGCATAATATTAATCTCCTCAATAGTTAAAATATCACTTTTAAGATAATTTCACAAGAAGGATTTTGTTTGTTATAATAAATAATGTTGAAAATTAAGAAAGCAGGTGAAGTGGATTTACCACTATTTATGAGTACATTGATATATACAACATTACTAGTCTTATTAGATCAACTAAGTAAGATCATTGTCACTAAAATTAATTCAAATAGTCGTCTTGATCATACAGTCATCAAAGGCTTCTTTAACATCACTTATGCTGAAAACACAGGAGCTGCTTTCAGTATCTTAGAAGGTAAAAGAGTATATTTTATCGTCATCACTCTTGTTGTCATTACAGCACTTATCTTCTATTTCGTTAAAGAAAAACCTAAAGGGATCGAGAAGATTTGTTTGATCTTGATCATTGCTGGAGCAATCGGTAATCTAATTGATAGGATCATTCATGGTTATGTTACAGATTTTTTAAACTTCAATATCTTTGGTTACGATTTTCCAATATTTAATATTGCCGATAGCTATATAACAGTAGGTGCGATATTACTCATCATTATCGAATTATTGAAAGGAGATAAGAAAAATGCAAGAGATTAATTTAACTATAGAGGATGAATTGAACAATATCCGTATTGATAAAGCTTTATTATCTAAGGTAGAGCTTTCTCGTACAAGACTTCAACAGTTGATTTCTGAAGGATTAGTTACAGTCAATGATGAAGTCGTTAAAGCAAATTATAAATTAAAGACTGATGACGAGGTTAAGATCTCTGTTCCAGAGGTTGTGGAATATGAAGTGAAGCCTTATCCAATGGATCTTGATATCCGTTATGAAGATGATGATGTCATTGTCATAAATAAACCTAAAGGCCTTATCGTTCATCCAACTGCTTCTACTAGTGAACATACTTTAGTTGAGGGAGTATTGGCTCATTGTCATGATCTTAGTGGCATCAATGGAGTAATGCGACCAGGGGTAGTGCATCGTATCGATAAGGATACTACTGGACTTATCATCATGGCAAAGAATGATCATGCTCATAACTTCTTGGCTGATCAATTAAAAGATAAGACAATGAATCGTAAATATTATGCTTTAGTAAATGGTGTCATTGGTCATGATAATGGTACTATTGATGCTCCTATCGGTAGGGATCCTAACGACAGACAAAAGATGGCAGTTACTGATAAAAATGGTAAGGATGCTATCACGCAATTTAAAGTACTTGAAAGATTTGATAAATACACTTTTATTGAATGTTCCTTAAAGACAGGAAGGACTCATCAGATCAGGGTACATATGGAATATATTGGTCATTCTGTAGTCAATGATCCGAAATATGCTCCTCGTAAGATGAAAGGGAATGGTCAATTATTACATGCACATCAATTGACTTTCATCCATCCTACGACTAAGCAGAAAGTAGTAGTTGAAGCCCCTTTACCAGAAAATTTTCAAAATGTTCTTGATCAGCTGAGAAAGGAGAAAAAGGATGGCGAATAACAAAAATATTGCAGTATGGACTTTGCAGCTAGTTAAATATTTCATGTTTTCTAAAGACTATTTACAGATCGGTATTGTCAATGATCTTACTCAGATCATCAGTAAAGATCAATATTGGTTAGTAAATAAAGAGAATAAAGATTATCCTATTATTCATATCAGTGATTTTAATGATCAGTTTAGAAATAACAACCAACCGATCATTGAAGAGACAATAAATAAAATAGCTGAACTGATCAGTTTAGATCATATCAAAGTATTAGATATCTCTTTTAATGATCAAGCTAGTGATGCATCCTTTGATACTATTGATTACATTCAACTTCATCCTAATAAAGAAGTTCCAGAAAACGTTTCAAAAGCTTTCCCTGAAATAAACACTGTTATCTATGATGTTGTAGATCAAGATAAAGAGATTAAAAAGCTTAATAAAGAGCTAACGCAAATGTTCATGAAAAAGCAAAAAAGTATGCGTAAAAAGATCAACCAGGGAAAACTAAAAGAAAATTTATGTGTGACATTTCTTGTTCCTTGTATCATCTGTGTATTATTATGGGCGGCAGTCAATGTCATGGCATTTGTTTTGGATACCGACTCGATAAATACGGCCATCTTCTTAGGAGCTTATTATAAAGCTTTCGTTACGGTCTTCCATCAATTCTTTAGATTATTTACTGGTGGTTTCGTTCATTTGGGATTGTTGCATTTATTGTGTAATATGGTCGCTTTATTCGATATTGGTAAAGAGATTGAAAAGAGTTATTCTTCAAATAAAGCTCTTATCATCTTATGTGCTTCTATCATCGTAGGTAACTTATTTGTTTATATCGCTGATAAGAATATCGTTGCTGTTGGTATCTCTGGAGGAATCTATGGCTTGTTTGGAGCGTTGATCGTTTCTTATGCAGAGAATGGCTATTTCAAGATTCCTCAATTTAGGGATAAATTCATTCGTAATCTATATGTGAACATCATCATCAATTTCTTACCTAATGTTTCTTATTTGGCTCATTTAGGTGGTTTAGTTTGCGGTGTTGTATTAGCTTTATTATTCTCAAAGAAGACTTCTAAATTCTTGAAGGTAAATGTAACGATCTGTTCTGTTATATTAGTAGCAGTACTAGTTTATATGGCAGCATGTAACAGTAGCTTTATTGATTACTATTTGGGTACAGATCAAGCAGTATTTGATATCTATCGTAAGTTTGGTATGAGTAGACAAGCAAGTCAAATGTGGAAAAAAGTCGTTGAGTATTATACGGGAGGTTAGTATAGATGAAGAAAGTTATTGATTGGGATACCTATTTTATGTCTTTAGCTCATCTAAGTGCTTTAAGAAGTAAAGATCCTAATACTGGAGTAGGCGCAGTTATCGTTGATAATATGCACCGTATTGTTTCTATTGGCTATAATGGTATGCCTAGAGGTTGTGATGATTCTATCTTTCCTTGGGAAAGAGAAGGTGGCTTCTTAGATACAAAGTATGCATATGTGGTTCATGCTGAATTAAATGCTATCTTAAATTCACCACGCAGTGTTCAAGATTGTACAATCTATGTTTCGCTTTTCCCTTGTAATGAATGTGCCAAAGCGATCATTCAATCGGGCATTAAAAAGATCGTTTATGAATCAGATAAGTATGCCGAGACTGAATCAACGAGAGCTTCAAAAAAGATGTTAAAAGCTTCGGGAATTGAGTTGCAACAATTACCTTACAGTTTGAACATCAATATTGACAAAATAAATAATGAGTAGAGCTGAGATGAAATGTCTCAGCTTTTATTTGTATATTGATTGCACCCATTTCCTTTTGTAATCTATAATAGTATTTAGAAATAAAAAGATTTGATGAAATAGATTATAGAAAGGATATTTTTATGGAGAGTAAAGTATTTGAGATCATTGAAAAAGAAAGACAAAGACAAGAAAGGAATGTCGAACTTATCGCTAGTGAAAACTTTGTTAGTGATAATGTTTTGAGAGCAGTAGGAAGTTGTTTTACAAACAAATATTGTGAAGGTTATCCTAAAGAAAGAGCTTTAGGTAATAAAGGAAGATATTATGGTGGTTGTCAGTATGCAGATGAGTTAGAAGAGTATTGTGGCCAAAAGTGGAAAGAAGTATTTAATACAGATTATCATGTCAATGTGCAACCTCATTCTGGTTCTCAAGCTAATTTTGCTGCTTATATGTCAATTTTAGAACCTAAGGATAAGATATTAGCTATGGATCTTAATAATGGTGGTCATTTGACTCATGGCAGCGGTGTCAACTTTAGTGGTAAATTATATAACTTTGAGTTTTATAGAACAGATAGTAATGGCTATATTGATTATGAAGACCTAAAGGAAAAAATATCTTCATTTAGACCAAAACTAGTGGTTGCTGGTGCTAGTGCTTATCCAAGGATCATAGAATTTAAGAAAATCAGGGAATTGATCGATGAAGAAATGAGCAAGGATCCAGAATATAAGTGTTATTTTATGGTTGATATGGCTCATATTGCTGGACTTGTTGCTGGTGGTCAACATCCTAGCCCATTTGGCTTAGCTGATATCATCACAACAACTACGCAAAAAACTTTAAGAGGAGCAAGAGGAGGAATGATCTTCTGCAAAAAAGAATTAGCTAAAAAGGTTGATAGTGCTTTGTTCCCTGGCTCTCAAGGAGGACCATTAGAGAATATGATCGCTGGTAAAGCTGTTGCAGCTGAAGAAGCTTTGACTGATGAATATAAGCAATATATCAAACAGGTAGTAGTAAATGCTAAAGCTATGGCTCAAGAGTTTGTAAGACTAGGTTATAAGGTAGTCACTGGAGGAACAGATAATCATATGTTCCTATTAGACTTAACTGATCTAAATATCTCAGGAAAAGTCGTACAAGACTTGTTAGATGAGCATTTCATCACTGTCAATAAGAATTGTGTGCCTAATGAAAAGAGAAGTCCTAAAGAGACTAGTGGGGTAAGGATCGGTACTCCTGCTATGACTACTAAGGGTTGGATTGAAAAAGATTTCATTGAATGTGCCGATAATATCGATAAGATTATTAAAGGATATTTGAGTGAGTAAAAAGAAAAATGCAGTTGTCTGCATTTTTTTAACGTGTGATGATCTTAGAGATGATATGAGCAATTTTGAAGGCTGATATCTCAGTAGTATCGATCTTGCTAACCTTGATCAATTTATCATCTAATTGATAATAGTTCTTTTCGTATTCTTTATCCATTAATTCGAAGTTATCAACTGTTGGTAGATCAGTGTTTGTTAAGATGAAGTTAAATACATGATGATCTTGGCAATTTAAATGCTTTATGATCTTTTCAATGATATCTTCATCAAATTTCCAACCGATGATGATATTCTGAAATCTTTTAGCTAAGATATAGTTATTGATGAGATAGACCATATTATCTAATGCGATGTTCATTTCGATATCATCATAGATAAGATCTTCAGTATAACAGCACCAATTACCATCGATATAAATGCCATCATCTACTAAGTGCAATAGTTGCTCACCTACAAGTGAGTCTTTATATGTTGTTTGATCAATGAAAATGATATTTTTCATGTTCCCTCCTATAGGTCTAATATATTATCGATATTTATCTCTAAATAACGATCTTCTTTACTTTTTAGATAATTGATTGCTTGATCTGTAAGATAAGCGGGAGTTGAGGCACCACTTGTAAAGGCTACTTTTTGGCAATCACTTAGATCGTACTGAAGTAAGTCCGTTGCTTTTTCTATACGTAATACTTTTTTGATGCCTTTTTTTAGGGCAATGTTAGCTAATTGTTGGGTATTGTTACTGGAAACATCTCCTACAACAATGACGCAATCAACATCTTTTAATTGATATACAGCTTTTTGCCTTTGTCTAGTAGCATCACAGATCTCTTCAGCAAGCTGGACTTGAGGATAGCGTTTTTTTATAGAATTAATGAGATCTTGGATATCCAATATCGACATTGTAGTCTGATTAGTGATGAGTATCTTATCATTAGTCAGATTTAATTCATCCAGGTCATTTTCTTTTTCAATAAGATGGATCCTTTCATCTAAAGAGATGACTGCTTCACTTTCTGGGTGTTTTTTCTTACCAATGTAGATGATATCATAGCCTAATGAGAGATATTTATAACATAACTCCATGTTTTTAGTGACATCACTACAAGTAGCATCAATGGTTATCAATCCTTTGTCTTGAGCATATTGTTTTAGATAAGGAGAAATGCCATGAGCAGTAAAAATGATTACACCTTTTTCTATCTCATCTATCTGTTGTTTTTTAGTCTTTGAAGGATCATTTAAGGTGATGATATGATATTTTTCAAAAGCTTGAACTACAAAACGATTGTGGACTAGCATTCCTAAGATATATATTTTCTCATTAGGATAGTTTTTGATCGTTTCTTTAACTTTTAATATCGCTCTAATGACACCTTTACAGTAACCTGAAGGTCTAACTTTGATAATTTCCATATTTAACACCATATTTATAGTATCATAAAAAGCAAACTTTATGGTAAAATAAATTGTTAGGAGGGGAAAACAAGATGAAAACGAATTTTAATTTTAATGATGATATCAACCAACTTATTGAATACAAACACTTTAAAGAATTAACCCCTATTCAAGAGCAAGCTATCCCTTTGATCTTAAAAGGGAGAGATGTTATTGGTATCTCTTCTACTGGTACAGGTAAATCACATGCCTTTATCTTGCCAATCTTGCAGAAGATCGATACAACTAAAGATGAGATCCAAGCGATCATTGCTGCACCTACTAGAGAATTAGCTGTTCAACTTTATAAACAGACAGTAGAGATCAATCTTTTTAATGAAGATATTAGGGTAAAGCTCATCACTTCTGGTAAAGACAAAGAGAGGATGATGGAGGGTTTGAAAAGCCAACCTCATATCGTTGTCGGTACTATTGGTAGATTAAAAGACTTATTTGTTGATGAAGCAGTATTGAGACTTGATAAAGCGAAAGTGATCGTTATTGATGAAGCAGATATGACTTTAGAGATGGGCTTTTTGACACAAGTCGATCAGATCTGTTCACGCTTAGCTAAAAACGTCCAAATGCTGGTATTTAGTGCAACTGTACCAGCGCAATTACAACCATTCCTACATAGGTATATGACTAATCCTGTGATCGTTGAGCCGAAAGCCAAGAGTAAACTTTCGCCAAAGATCACACATATCTTAGTTAATTGCCGTTACTCTTCTTATCAAGAGAAATTACTAAAGATCTTGCCAGGCATTCAACCTTATGTTTGCTTGATCTTTGCGAAAACTAAGAAGGATGTAATTGATACAGCCAATGCTTTGAAAGAAAATGGTTATGATGTGGCAGAGATCCATGGTGATCTTACTGCTAGAGAAAGAAAACAAGCATTAAAGGTAATTGCCAGCAATAAAGCAAATTATGTAGTATGTAGTGATATCATGGCTAGAGGCTTGGATATTGATGGAGTAAGTCATGTCATCTCTTTAGGCTTACCAGCAAGTGTAGATTATTACACTCACCGTAGTGGAAGGACTGGTAGAGCTGGAAGAGAAGGAACAAGTATCTTACTATTCAATAAGACTGATATTAGTGGTATCAAAGTCTTACAGGGCAAAGGTTATAAGTTTGAAAGTAAAGACTATCGTAATGGTTCTTGGAAAGAAGTTAGAAGCTTTGACTATCGTCCACCAAAGAAGAAATCTTCACCTGAAGATATTGAGATCATGAAGATAGCAAAGAAACCAGTGAAGAAAGTAAAACCTGGTTATAAGAAGAAAAAGCAACAACAGATCGACGACATTCGTAGACGTCAGAGAAGACTTATGATCAAAGCTGCTATCAAAGCTGAACAAAAGGAAAGAGCTAAAAAAGCTCAAAGAGAGAAAAATGGATATTAGATCGGTAGAAATATCGATCTTTTTTTAAGTTGAATTAAAAAAGAAATAAGGCCGTATCTTATCAGGAACTAATCGATGTCAAAAAAACTAATGTTTATGATTTTATCATGATTATAGAGAATGGCTTTGTTAGTAAGGGTGCTAGTGATGTGCAAAAAGAATTAGTGGCTTAATAGAAAAAAATTATCTGTGGACAAACATTATGTATTTAAGTCATCAAAAAGTATGTGCTGATGAGATCTGTTTTGCTTATGTTTTAGTGTTGAGATCTCTTGAGGTTGTGATGGTAACGCTCATGCTATTATGAGTTTAACAGAAGAAATGTGTGCTGCTGATGATATTTGTCGTTCTAAGAGCATCACTAGTCATGGTGATAATTCTTCCCCCAAGCAATTATCCAATGTATTAAAGAAGTAAAAAAACAAGAAGACAAGAAAAAGATCAGAAGTAAGTGATACAATAGTATTGTGATTGAAAAAGATAATTTGAATTTTTGAGGTAAGAGAATGCAACAAGACGTATATCAAGCTTATATTGACATTTTAAAAGAGGAATTAGTGCCGGCTATGGGTTGTACTGAACCTATCGCCATTGCTTATGCTAGTAGTAAAGCTAGGCAAGTATTAGATGAAGAAGTGAATAGCGTAATAGTAACAGCAAGTAATAACATCATAAAGAATGTCAAAAGTGTTATAGTTCCCAATACTGGTTCATTACGTGGCATAAAAGCGGCTGCCATTGCTGGTATTGTAGCTGGCGATGCTGATAAAGAATTACAAGTATTAAGTAACGTAACGCTACAACAGATTGAATTAATGAAAGCTTCTCTTGAAAAGATCAACTGCAAGGTTAAGGCTGCTGAGGATCATTATGTATTTTATATTGGTGTAGAAGTAATTGGTGCTGATCATAAAGTATTTGTGGAAGTCATTGGAAGTCACACTAATATCGTTAAAATAGTCAAAGATGATGAGATCTTATTTCAGAAAGATATCTTAGAAGAAAAAGATTCTCATAAAGTTGATCATAACTTGTTGAAAGTAAAAGACATTGTTGAGTTTGCTGATGAGGTTGATATCAATGATGTCAAAGAAGTATTAGACAGACAGATCTATTGTAATACTACAATAGCTGATGAAGGATTAAAAAATGATTGGGGAGCAAATATTGGTAGTATCTTACTTTCATCATATGGCAATAGTGTCCACAACAAAGCAAAAGCCTATGCTGCTGCAGGATCAGATGCTAGGATGAGTGGCTGTGAATTAGCTGTTGTCATTAATTCTGGTAGTGGTAATCAAGGCTTAACAGCTTCTTTACCAGTTATCGTGTATGCTAATGAACTTCAAGTGACAAAAGATATTTTATATCGAGCTTTGGTGGTTTCAAATCTAGTCACAATACATTTAAAGACGGGAATAGGACCATTATCTGCTTATTGTGGAGCAACAAGTGCAGGAGCAGGGGCTGGAGCTGGAATAACATATCTGTATGGTGGTAAATATGATGAGATCGCTCATACGATCGTTAATGCTTTAGCCATCAACTCAGGAATGATCTGTGATGGTGCTAAACCTAGCTGTGCTGCTAAGATCGCTTCAGCAGTAGAGGCGGGATTATTAGGAATGCAGATGCAAAGTCATGATAGTCAATTCTATGATGGAGAAGGAATAGTAGTCAAAGGAGTAGAAAATACGATTGATAATGTTAGTCGTATAGCTCATGATGGTATGAAACAGACTGATTCTTTGATCATCAAGTTGATGACAGATAATGTCAATAAGTAGTAAATTGAAGGGAATATCTATAGGGATATTTCCTTTTTTAAAAAGAGATTGTTTGAATAACAAACTCTAGACAATCAGTTTTGTCCAAGTTGAAAAATTTATCTTTGTTTTAACTATTAATGCTTATTTTATATATGACTGGTAAAGTAGCTAGTAATTTACTTGAAATAATGATTCAATTGAAGGAGAGTTTAAAAAATGATATTATATAGCTGTAAAAAAAGATTATTCTATTTGATTTATAGTAAGGAGGATGTGTATATGAGTAAACAATCTGATTGTGAAATGCTTTGTTTAATGGTATTGGAAGTTTACTCGAATAAATACCATATTTCACAAAAAAAAGCTACAAACATATTTCATGATAATCAAGTTTTTGAAAAAATATTGATTCAGCATGAGTATTTGCATCAAGTTGGAATTGAAGAAGTAATAGAGTATGTTGAATCAATCATATCTGCAGTTTCAAGGGAATTAATTGTTTATCATGGATCGTGTTTTTACTTTGATGAAATAGATTTGACTAAATCTCATAATCGAAGAGATTTTGGAAAAGGCTTTTATACGACCCTTCTAAAAAAACAAGCTGAAAATTGGGCTGATAAACAATCTTTACGATTAGGGAAAGAAAAATATTATGTGAATGAATATATTTTTGAGGAAGATTTAAGCCTGAATGTGAAACGTTTTGATACTTTAAATGAGGAATGGTTAGAATTTGTTAAAGATAATAGAAACAAAGGTGGTTTACAACATAATTATGATGTTGTTATTGGTCCAGTAGCCGATGATAACACAATGGAAACAGTTCAATTGTATATATCTAACACTATCAATAGTATTGAGGCGGTAGAAAGATTAAGACATTTTGATGTTAATAACCAAGTTTCATTTCATAGTAAAAAAGCTTTGGCTTTTCTAAAAATGGTAAGGAGAAATGAATATGTTAGAGATTTACACATTTAATGGCAAAGATATCACGATGAATGTGATCATTCAAATTAGGGATGTAGTTGATATCTTACAAAAGGTATATGATATATCCTTTATGGATGCAGTGATGAGATTTTATAGTTCTGAAACTTATAAGACGCTTCAACAGACAGAAAATGGATTGTGGGCTGAGTCGGCTGGATATATTGCTGATAGATATTTTGAAGAGATTGGCGAACAACATGATTTCTAAATTAAAAAAGATCCATTGGGATCTTTTAAAATGCGTCAATTTCTTTTATCAACTCTTTTACGACATCTTCTTGAGCTATCTTTCTGATGACTTGTCCTTTTTTGAATAGTAAAGCTTCGTTAACACCACCAGCTACGCCAATATCGGCATCTTTTGCCTCTCCTGGCCCATTTACAGGACAACCCATGACTGCTACTTTGATGTTTTTGTGTACTGTTTCTAGATAATCTTCTATTTGATTGATTATTGGTAACATATCATATTGTGTTCTTCCACAAGTTGGACAACCCACTAAATCTGGAATATCATCAATAAGTCCATAACATTTTAATAATTTTTTACAAGCTTTAATTTCTTCAATAGGATCATCAGATATTGAGATACGGATCGTATCACCTATGCCATAGTTTAATAGTTCTCCTAAAGCAGCAGAAGATTTGATCAGACTATAGTTTTTAGTTCCTGCTTCAGTTACACCTAAATGCAATGGATAATTCCATTTTTGTGAAGCTAACTTGTAGGTTTCTACTGTTAAACGGACATCACTACTTTTAAAAGAAAGAACAATATCATGGAAATCTAATTCTTCTAATATATCAATATGGGTTTGGGCTGATTCGATCATGGCTTCAGCACAATTGTGTCCATATTTTTCTAATAATCTTTTTTCAATAGATCCACTATTGATGCCAATCCTGATTGGCACATTCTTTTCTTTACAACCATCGACAACTTTTTTTACATTTTCTTTACTACCGATATTACCGGGATTGATCCTGATCTTATCAACATTAGATTCTAGAGCTAATAAGGCTAAGTTATAGTCAAAGTGTATGTCAGCAACTAAAGGGATTGAAATGTTTTCCTTTATTGCTTTTAAAGCCTTAGCATCTTTTTCATCCATTACTGAACAACGGATGATCTGACATCCTGCCTTTTCTAATCTTTTGATCTGTTCTACTGTATCTTGTACATTTTTAGTTGGTGTAGTACACATAGATTGGATGATCACTTTGTTTTGACCACCGATATAGGTATTACCAACTTTTACTTGATGTGTGTTTTCTCTTTTAAATGCCATTTTTTTACACCTCTAAACCATTATAGCTAAATTAAACCAAAAAAACTATTGTATATTTGGTAAATAATGTGATATCATACTAAGGCATAGTGAAAACGGAGGGGAAGACCAGTGAGAGAAAACATTATATTCAAATGTGCTGAATGTGGTGAAGAAAATTACTTAGGCAGTCGTAATAAAAGAAAACATCCGGAAAAGATGGAAATTAAAAAATATTGTCCACGCTGCAGAAAGATGACTACACATAAGGAGAAAAAATAAGCCTATCATTAGGCTTTTTTTCTTACAAAAAAATGGAGATATTATTTATGGAGATAAAAAGAATTGTTGTTTCAGCTTTTCAAACAAACTGTTATATCATCAAAAATAATGATGATGTTTTGATCGTGGATCCTGGCGCTGGTTATAAAAAGATAATAGAACAATTAGGACAAGATAAACCTTTAGCTATCTTACTTACTCATGGACATTTAGATCACATCGGAGCAGTAGATAAGTTATATGAGAAATACCATTGCCCGATCTATGCTAGTCAACAAGATGAAAAAATGTTAAGAGATGAAAAATATAATACTTTATCTGGCTATTGGGCAAAAGTAAACTCGCCAATTGATTGGATCGATGATCATGATAGTTTACATATAGCTAGTTTTGTTATCAAGATATTATTCACTCCAGGACATACTAAAGGTTCTGTTATGTATTTGATAGATGATTGTTTGTTTTCTGGTGATACTTTGTTTCATCTGTCAGTTGGTAGAACTGACTTATATGGTGGTAGCCAACATCAATTAGTTGAATCTTTAGAAATTTTAAGAACTTTAGATCCTAGTATTACTGTTTATCCAGGACATGATGAAATTACCTCGATTGGTTATGAATTAAAAAATAATCCATATTTGTAAAAATAATTTAGGAATATTACTTTTTTCCATCAATTATATATTAGGAAGTGTAAGAGATGGAAGAAAGATTTGAAGAAGTATTAAACTTAGCATTAGAAGAAAGGTGCACGGATGTTCACTTTGTCATTAATGATGGTCATTTAACTTTATCTTTAAAGACCATTGAAGGTTTACAGAAGATTACCTCTAGAGAGCAAGATATGAAATTATATAATTACTTGCTTTATCAGGCTCATCTTGATGTATCCAGTTCAAAGCCACAATCGGGCTCTTTTTCGTATTATTTTAAAGGCAACTATTATGATTTTCGTTTTTCTACAATGGAGTCGCGTAAGAGTAAAAGTGGAGTATTAAGGATACTTAATTGTCATGATGGTCTATCTTTAGAAAACTTAACATTTGATAAAGAGATACAAGAGTATTTTAGAATGTTATTAAAAAGAAAAAGTGGACTTGTCATTTTTTCAGGTCTTACTGGCAGTGGCAAAACAACCACTATGTATTCTTTACTAAGGATGGTACAAAATAAGAGTATCTACTCTTTGGAAGATCCGATAGAGGTCTTTCAAGATAACATCACCCAACTTGAGATCAATGAAAAGATCGGCTTTGGCTTTAATGAAGGCATAAGACAGATGTTAAGGCATAATCCAGATATCATCATGATCGGTGAGATAAGAGATGAGACTAGTGCTAAGATGGCCTTTAGGGCTGCTTTGACTGGTTGTTTAGTTGTCAGTTCTTTACACAGTAAAAGTACAATTGGGGCCTTACATCGATTAATGGAACTCGGGGTAGGACAACAAGATATCAAAGAATGTTTGACAGCCTTATTTAATCAGAGATTATTCAAAAAAGATGATGGTAGTTTTACTTGTATCTATGACTTACTTACTAATAGTGACATTGAAAGATATTTCCTTGATGGTTCGATCAAGGAAAAAATGATCGATAAGATCAAAAAAGCTGAAGAAGAAGGCTATATTTCAAAGGTGGATAGTTATGAGTGAGATGAATCAATATCATTGGTTGATGCTTGCTAAACTTATCGAACGCTGTGGAAGCTTGAAAGATAGTTTACAGATGATGAAAAAAATGTATCCTTCTTGTAAAAGAATAGAACAACTTGATGAGTATTTACAAAAGGGAATAGATATCACTACTTTCTTAACAAAAAATAGCTTTGAGAAGAAACTGGCATATTATTGTAAATATACTTCCATAAATAAAGCTATAGCCGTGGTTTATCAAAGAGATAAAAAAATGAAAGCTAATACTAGCAAAATTGTAAATGATCTTTCTTATCAGATCATCTTACTTGTAGCTGCTCTAGTGATATTAAGCTTGTTTATGAATATGGTATTACCTACAATGATAAACAGCTTAGCGATGGAAAATAGTTCAACTGATAAACTTGTCTTAACTTTTAATATCATCAACACTTTAAAAAACATTTTTGTTTTCACTTTACTTTTTTGGCTGTCTCTATTAAGTTATCTATATTTTACAAATAAATTAACGATGTTATGGGCTTTATTACATCGCTTAAAACTAGATGATGTTTTTAAGATAATAGCTACTTATCAATTAGTTTCAGATCTAAAGATCTTATTAAATAATGGCTTATCATTGCATGAAGCATTAGATATCATCAGACTTAATAAAGACAATCAATTATCTGGACTTTTAGCTTTCCACTTCCGCAATAACTTAGAAGAGGGAGTTGATTTTGAAAAGTCTTTGGACAATGAGTATTTTGATGAACAATTTCATTCGATTTGTTTATGGGGGTTAAAAAATGATGATTTTGAAAGTGCATTAGAAGATTATCAACAGATCATTGAATTAAAGATGCAGTCGATGATCAAAAGAGTCAGTAAGATCTTTCAATTAATCTGTTATCTATTTGTCAGTATCGTCATTATCTTAGCTTATGAAGTACTGATGATACCTTTGGATATGTTGAATGATCTTGATATGTTTTAGGAGGTTTTTATGAAAAAAGGATTCACGGTTTTAGAAATGATCTTAGTTTTAACGGTCATCACAGTCATTGTATTGCTTACGATACCAAATATTGCTCAAAAGAAAAAGATCATTAATAATGTTGGCTGTCAAGCTTTAATAGAAGTGGTCAATTCTCAAATATTGGTATATGAGTTAGATGGTAAGAAAGTAACAGATATTCAACAATTAGTTGATGCTGGCTTACTTACTTCATCTCAAACTACTTGTCCTAGTGGAGAAAGGATCGTGATCAAAGATGGTCAAGCAACACTCGTTAATGAATAAAAATGGTTTCACCTTGATCGAAAGCTTACTAGTATTATTTATCGTGGCTATGTTGTTATCGATAACTGTCATTAGAGTTAGATTTAATTATGAAAGAAGTGTCAATGGAACGATCAATGATATCGTTAGAGTACAGCTAGAAGCGATAATGGAAAATGATGAGCAATTTTATGAAGAAAATGGTATGGATATCCGTTTTAATCGGTTAGGTGATGTCGATCACGCAGATAGCTATGAATATGGAAATTATTGCATAATCGTATCTTTAGGTACAGGAAGGGTTTATGAAGAGGATGAAGAAAGGTAATGTATTGATACAATGTCTATTAGCGTTAGTGATCATAACTGTATGCATCATGCTAGTCTATAATTTAGATAAAGTAAGTGAAAGTATCATTGATCTAAAAGAAGCAAAGGATATGAATAAGTATTGGAGAAATTTAGAGAGGTACAAGATATTCATACCGATCGAAAAACCGGTGGATATTGTCTATTAGATCTGATACTATCACTTTCAATAATAGCCTTTTTGTTGTTGTTAGCAATTCCTCTGAATAAAAATATCACTTATTTAAACCAATTGAGAAAAGATACTTATCTTTATCAAGATGAGATAGGGATCTATCAATTGCAACTCTTACTAGCCAAAAATAAGATAACAGAAGTAAATCCTGATGAGATCTATTATCAATCGGCTGAAGGCGAATGCCATATTTCAGTAGTTAATGATAATCTGATATCCCAACCTGGTTACTTATGTTATCTGAGAAAAGTAGAAGATGTCTATTTCTATGAGTCATGGGGTATCATCTACATAGAATATTATAGGGAAGGAGAATATCATGTTTACCCGATCGCATATGTCTTTGCTGGTTACAACGACTACTAAAAAAGGATTCATCACTTTATACTTTTTGTCACTATTAATGTTGATCACAGCCTTTTCTTGTAGTTATCTAAGATCGATCAATAATTATCTTTATTATCGTGATAGCTTAGATGCTTTTAGGCGAATGAACAATGCTGAAGTATTAGCGATAATGCGAATAAAAAAAGCATTTGATGATTATAGTGAGCAAGATGAAACACTAACATACAAAGGCTGCATCATTGATATTACTTATGATGGTTTAGATGCTGAGATAGCGATCAGTTATAATGGCTATCTTAGAGAAAGAAGCTTGACTTATGATCTAGATAGTCAAGCGGTTAAAGAGTATCACTAATGTAAATTGAATTTCACAGTCATTGTAGCATATATTTTTATAAAATAAAATAATTGTAGATAAGCTTTTTATTGCTTATAATAAAGATGCTGAAAGGAGATATGCTTTTCCGACAAGTCGCTATCGGGAATCCGGATGTCATCTAAATGTGTTGAAGGCAACAATTTATTGTTGAATCCTAATTTTAGATGCAGGTATCCCACCTGTTAAATCAGGGAAAATGACTACAACTTTCAGTAAAGGCTCTATTTGAGCCTTTTATCATATTGAAAACTTAAGTTATTTTGAGTAAAATAATAAAGAAGAAAGAGGGATGTAACGATGCCAGAAGTAGTAAAGTCATTATTATATGTACTGTTAGGTGGAGTGATTGGTGCTGCATTAGGATGGTATTTCACTAGAAAAGCTATTCAAAAGCAATTAAAAGAAAATCCACCTATCAATGAAAAGATGATCAGAGCAATGTTCATGCAGATGGGTAGAAAACCTTCTGAAGCTCAGATCAGACAGGTCATGAAGAGTATGAACCAATATCAATAACACAGGAGACTGTGTTATTTTTTTGACTAAAGTAAAATTACTGAAAAAATATTTTTAAAAAACTTTAAAAAAAAGAAAAAAAGTTGTTGACTTTGAGTTGGGATAGGAGTAATATAAATAAGCACACGGCGGAAAGGCCAGTGAGCGAAACATTGT
>CAVAAT010000030.1:0-20658 GCA_963586925.1 Erysipelotrichaceae bacterium | reverse complement strand
ATCATCAAAAGATGATCTTTTTATTTTTCGTTTTCTAATAGCCAAGCAAAACCTCTTGCTGTTCTTAAAGCAACATCTTTAAAATGATTCCCTTGATTCCACTCAAAAGTACAGTTGATACTTCTTTCCTTTAACAGTTCGTAACATTGACTCATTTTATCAGCAACAGTTGCCATGACTTTATTTTTAGTCTTAGATTCCTTATCTCCAAGACTTAGATAAACCAAATCTGTCTTAATCTCATTCTCCTGCATATAATCTATAAAATGATCAAACCACACTGACGGCGAAACAGCTGCAACTGCCGAAAACTTATCAGTTTGATAAGCTACCCACAAACTAAATAAGCCAGCTAATGAATAACCACCAAGATAATACTTTTTATCATCTTTGATCAAATTCAAGATCTTTTCTAATGTCAAACTTGCTCCATCACCAAATTCATCCTTCCCAAATACAGCTGAAGCTTTCCAAGGTGATAATTCTTTATTCCAATCATCAATTTTTATTGCGATCAATCCAAACTCTTTATTAGTCCTCTCTTTGATAAGTTCATACTCATTTTTAATTTCCTCTAGATCATGCTCATCAATAGGTTGGATCAAAATTATCTTACTATCTTTGTCACCAAATTCCAAAATAGTTGGATCATCCATGTTAATCATTTACCTCATTGATGATCTTTCCAGCAAGATAGGCTTGAAGATTTTCAGCGACGATATGAGCTCTTTTAACAAAAGCTTGTCTAGTAGCAAAACCTACATGTGGAGTCAATAAACAATTTTTAGCATTTACTAAACAATAATCCTTATCTAGTGGTGGTTCATTGTCGAATACATCAATACCACAAGCGGCTATGACACCATTATCTAAGGCTTGTTTTAAAGCAACATTATCAACAACAGCTCCCCTGGCACAATTGATCAGTATACTACTACTTTTCATTAGTTCTAACTGTTCTTTACCGATCAAACGATAAGTAGATTCATTTGAAGGAACATGTAATGATAAGATATCACTTTCTTTCAAGACTTCCTCAAAAGATACTTGTTTTACATTATCTAAATGTTTATCATGACGACTATAGGCAATCACTTTACAGCCAAAAGCATTAGCGATATTAGCCACTCTACTACCGATCTCTCCAAGTCCAATGATGCCAAAAGTCTTTCCTTGTAATTCCTCACCAATAAGCCCATCTTTAGTCTTTGATCCTCTAGTAGCCTCATCACATTCCTTAATATTTCTCATCAAATTTAAGACTAAACCAAACACTAACTCAGCAACCGCAACAGTAGAATAACCACTACAATTGCTTACTTTAATGCCTTTTTCTTTACAATATTTCTTATCAATATGATCAGTACCAGTAAAAGCTACACAGATATATCTTAATTTATCACAAGCATCAATAACCTCTTTATCAATGACTACTTGAGCTGTAACAATGACAGAAGCCTCTTTTACTCTTTCAATAAGATCTTCTTTATCTTTTGGCTTTTCATCATAAAAGCACATGTCAATATCTTCACTAACATATTGTTTCAATATTTTATCTAACATCTCATTAGAGATACCTAATGGTTCTACAAATACAACTTTTTCCATACCTACTCCTTTTAAAAAGAAACGCAATAGAGCGCTTCTAGAATTTCTTAGTTAATTTTTTGCCATCAGAATCAGTCATTGAACCAGCTAAGATCTTAATGAAATCAACAAAAGCCCATATCGAACTGATAACTGGTCCAACTACAATGATAGCTAACACTACAGTCAATACTATCTTGATGACACCTCTTTTAGTATAGCCAAGATAAAAATCATGGATTCCAATATAACCTAAGAAAAAAGCTAAAGCAGCCGCAATATACATATTACGTTCACTTTCTTCACATGAATCCTTAGCTTGTAAGCTAAAGCCACAATTTAAGCAGACTACTTGTCCTTCAGTAGTAGTAGCACCACAATTTTGACAATAATTATGCCCAACTAATGGTTTACAGCCACAATGCATACAAACTACAGTTTCATTTTCAATCTGCGAGCCACATGTTCTACAATACATACCACGATCTCCTTTAATCTTTATTCTTAATTTTCTTCATTTTCGTTAACCGTTACTACTCCTTTAGCAAATACATCACCATAATTAGGAGCACAAGTCTCTAATTGAGAATCAAACATCAATGTTCCATCAATCTGAACAACAAATCTAACAAGGTCTGCTTCATTTGGGCTAAAGAAACGATGATCATCGCTGACAAGATACAATACATCTTCATATTGCATGTATTCTCCCTCAACAAGATTTACAACAGTACAGCTATTTAAATATAGTTCAAATGTTCCATCGCTATTTAAAGTCAATGTAGGTGCTTGCCCTGCAGTATAACTTATATCAGTATAAGTACCACAGATCGTTTCCTTATAAGTATTCTTTTCATCCGCATTAACATTAACTGTTATCTCTTTAGATGCCTCATTACCGAATTGGTCATTAGCAAGAATAGTTATCTTATAAGAACCTACACTATAAGTATTGATGCTACCAGTAAAATGTAATGAATCACTGACATCACCATCACGTTCATCAGTTGCTTTAGCATAATTTTTTAAGATAAAAGATCCACCATATAAGATATTGATCGTATCATCTACCTCAATAGTAGGAGCATCGTTATCCTTAACTTTAAATTCAAAAGTCTTTTCTGTGCTCTTTCTTCCTGAAGAGATCTTATAAGTGATACTATAATCTCCTGGAGTCTTAGTATCTAGATCACTTTCAACAACTTCAAATGTTAATCCTACTTCCTCAACATCGACTAATAATGTAAGAGGATCGACTTCCTGATCTAATTCTAATACTTCTGTTGATTGTTTAACATTAGGTTCAAATTCCTTTGAAGAACAACCAGTTAGAAACATACATAAAATCATCATAATCAAAATAAATTTGCGCATTCTATCACTCCCTATGTGCAAAATTACAGCAAATATATTATAATACATTTGTGAATAATTATACAGATAAGGAGAAAGCAATATGAAAAAAATAATTCCCACGTTGATATTCACAGCAGCCGCCTCTGCAGCGACACTAATGTATATCAAAAAGAAATTAAGTGAAAAAAATGAAATAGAATTGATCGAATTAGATGAAAAACAACAATTAGAAAAAGATGAGGAGAGCGATTGGCAAACTAATTTTGATCCTTTTGTCGAAAAAGTAAGTGAAGTAACTAATACTATCGACACGATAGTTGATGGCTTTAAAGAAGAGTTATCCAGCGAATCCCAACTATTTGATACAGTAGACGAAACAGAAACACCTATTGAAGATTCTCCTGCTGTGATTGAGATCGAAGAAGTTGCTCCTATAGATGATCCTATAGATGAGGAAGAAGTAGAAACTGACAAAGATACAGATACTGAAATTGAAGAAGCTGAAAACAGTGAGGATGACTTCAAAGAAAGCGAAGAACCCATCATAAATGAAGATGTTGTTCCTGTTAAAATTGATGAAGATCTAACTGAAACTAATGAAGAAGAACAAATTTGGATTGATGGCGAGCCTCAAGTTGAAGAAGAAAATACTGATCAAGCGATAATCCCTTCTCAAGAGACTATCGAAGAAGTTTCTGAGCAAGAAAATGAAGAGCCTGTAGAACAACAAAATGAATCTGCAGAAACTGTAGTTGAAGAACCTGTTCAAGAAGAAATTGAGTCAGCTCCTATTGAAAAGATAGAAGAAATTGATTTCCAAAATGAGGTTGAAGCTGAACAGCAACGCATTGCTGATGAGATCGATAACATTATCAATGAGATCATTGAATCTACAGAAGAGGAAGAAGAGATAACTGAAGAAAATGTTACCTACACTCCAGAAGAGCAACAAGTTAATGAGAGTCATGATCCTTCTAATGAATTAGAGCCATTAGAATATAACGAAGCTCCACTAGAACCACTAGATGAAGAAAAAACAACTGAAGTGGTCATCAATTCCATCATCGATTCTGTTCAAGAAGAAGATCAAAATCAACAAGCCATGGATGATATCGAAGAACTAGTTGAAGATGAAGTTGAACAAGTTGATGAAGAAGATATGACTCATGAAGAATTAGTCGAAAAATATGTTCATCAATTCGAAACGATCAATCCTCGCAAAATAGATATGATCTTAACACAGATCGATCTAATGCGCAAAACAGTTGGTGATTGTGAATACATCACACTATTACATTATATTAGATTCAACTCAGCTGAAAACAAAGACAGATATGCTGCTATTGCGGAAGTTGAAGGATATACTGTAGAAGAAAATGAAATCGCTACTGATTTAAGTTTAGTCAACACACTAGAAAATGATCGTCATACTCTTAACTGGTCAATATTAGACTTAGCAAGAAATGCTAATGAATATAATGGTGCTTACCGTGGTTGGGCAGTAAGAGGTCAAGAATAATAAGTAAGTAAAAAGATCCACAAGGATCTTTTCTTTTGTCTTATTCAATTGTGATCTTTTGATTCGAATTATCATTAAGGGCTTTATTCAAAAGGGTCGTTTTATCAATTATCGCGAAAAACTTATTTTCTTCATATTCTTCTTGATAATTCTCTTTAATATGAACTGATACTTCTTTTAATTTCAATAGTGCAGCATATTTATGGAAACATAGTCCAGTTCTATAGCAATCACAAGTCAGATTAGACACTTTATTACAACAATAATTAAATTCTACATTATTGATATCACCTTCATCATCAATCAAGCAATAGCCATTATTCCCATTAACAGATAGATATTTAATACTATTATGTTCACAGAAATATATACCATTTATTACAGAATCTCTATCTACATCCATAATTTCAATATCTTCAAGATCGATCTTACTATCATCACTACCTGTAACATATACATCTTTTTCACTTAATGGCCCATTAAACCAAGCAGCAACTTTTTCAGCATTCAAAGCTTTCTTATCAAACGAAATCAAATAATCATCACCCAAACTATAGAACGAACCTTTAACACTTGTATCAACTATACCTATAACTTTTTGATACTTATCAAGATTGATCTTAAAGTTATAATCGATATCAACAACTGTTCCAATATTACCTGATAGTTTTCCACTGACATAAACCTTATCACCCACACGAAGTTCGTACTTATCATTAAAATAACTGTAAGGTTTATAGATCCCTTTAAATTTAACTGCAACTACTGATCTGCGTACTTCTCTTTCCTTTTCAAATCCTTCACTTTCCATTTCATTATCAACTGTCAAACTAATTTCTTTTTCCATATTTAACTCTCCTTTTCTTGTTACAAACAGATTATAACATTTATAAAAATTTAGATTGTCCAAAAAAAGGGACATTATCACTTATTCAAGCGATATTTTTATTTGTACCAATTTTATCTCATAAAATTTATATTTTTAGTCAAAAAAAGACCTCTTCATGAAGAAGAAGTCCTGACAATTTTTCCCTATTATGGACGTAAGCCCATGCCACCCTCAAGAGTGAGAGTCTCGCCAGACATATATTTGAAATCTGGATTAGCAAGTTGAACACAAACTCTACCAATCTCAGTTTCTGCATTAGCATAATGTCCCATTGGAGGCATCTTAACGTTAGCCTTAAATGCATCTGGATAAGCCTTTTCAAATTGTTCTAGCTGTGCAGTCCAAGCTAATGGGCAAACAACATTTACATTGATACCATCTTTGCCCCATTCAGTAGCAGCAACTCTTGACAAACCACGTATTCCTTCTTTTGCGGCAGCATAAGAACATTGACCATAGTTACCAAATAAACCAGCACCAGAAGCCAAGTTAATAACTGAACCTTTTGATTCCTTTAAATAAGGATAACAAGCCTTCATATAATAGAATGCTGCATATAATCCTGAATACATAGCTAAATTGAAATTATCTGTAGTATGTTCAGCGATTGGAACACCTGAAGCAGAAGCTTGAGCGTTGTTGATCAATACTTGGATTCCACCAAAAGTATCAACAGCTTGCTTAACAACATTAGCAACAGTTGCTTCATTATCAGCACCTGCAGCGATATCAGCTTGAATGACTAATACCTTAACTCCATATTTTTCTTCTAGTTCAGCTTTAGCATCCTCTAACTTCTTAACGTTACGTCCTGTGATAACTATGTTAGCTCCTTCTTTAGCATAAGCTGTAGCTATTCCATACCCAATTGAGCCACAACGTCCATCAGATAAAACAGCTCTTCCTGCACCTGTGATTATTGCAGTCTTTCCTGTTAAAAACCCCATATTTTTATTCTCCTTTTAATTCTTAACACCAATATTTATCATTTTACTAGAATATTCACAATGTAGTTAAAATAAAATTAATTTTTAAATATAACTGATCCCCAAACAAATAAAAAGTTGGATCGATCATATCCAACAATTCTATTCATTGACTAAATTATTAGATCATACTATCTATAATTTAGTCCATTTAAGTTTAGACTGGTGCACCGGATGAGACTTGAACTCACACGACTATCGCCATACGCCCCTCAAACGTACGCGTCTACCATTCCGCCACCGGTGCATTTCTAATAAGGTTGATAACAAACTTCCATCAAATATAAACCCTGTGGTTGCCCATTGAATGGACAAGCTTGCTTATCTTTTGCTTCTAACATATCTTCTACTTCTTGTTCAGATATATTAGCTAATGAAGCCTCGATCAATGTCTGAGATAAGATCCTGACCATATATCTTAAAAAGCCATTGCCATAATAAGATATTCTAATCAAGTTATCTTTTCTTTCAATATCAATACGATATATCGTACGAACTTGATCTTCAATCTCGCTCTTCTTAGTAGCATTGAAACTTGTAAAATCATGTTCGCCTATAAATATTTTACTTGTTTTTTCCATCAATGCAATATCTAATTTTCTATTTACTTGTACACAATAGTCAGCTAATAAAGGATCATATTCCCCATCATTGATAAGATAATCATAATGTTTATAACAAGCAGAAAAACGGCTATGAAAATCAGCATCAACTTCTTCTACTGATATGATATGAATATCCTTAGGAAGTTGGGAATTGATCGCTCTTTTAAAGTCACTAAAAACTTTATCTGTATCAAAATGAAAGACTTGCCCTTTAGCATGAACATACCTATCAGTCCTACCTGCAGAAGTTATCTTAATATCTTGACAAGTTATCTTACTAATGGCTTCTTCTATCGTCTGTTGGATTGATCTACTATCATTTTGTTTTTGCCAACCAGAATAGTTCTTACCATCATAGCTCACTACACATTTATATCTCATTTCATCTTCACCCAAAGACAGATCAAACCAACTAAAACACCATTAGAAACAAGCAAAACAACAAAATCATACCAAGCAAATTTTAATTGCTTATATCTAACTCTTTTAGCACCCACAATATATCCTCTAGCTTCCATAGCATCAGCTAGATCTTCGGCTTTTTGGAAACAAGAAACAAATAGAGGGACGATCAAAGATAATATCGCATTGATCTTTTCTTTAAATGAGCCATTTTCCATATCCACTCCCCTAGAAGCTTGAGCTTTCAAGATCCTTTGAGCTTCTTCTAATAAAGTAGGAATAAAACGTAAAGCAAGTGAGATCATCATCGCAAGATCATGAGTCCTTAACCCTAACTTTTCTAATGGTATCATCAAATCTTCTAAGCCCAAAGTAAGATCTAAAGGTTTAGTAGTCGCAGTAAGTAAAGTAGTGATAACGATCATTAATAATAATCTAACAACGATATATAAAGTCTGCGTGATTGCATCTTTATAAATTGTTATCTTCCAAAAACTAACTAGTACATCACCAGTTTTGATCACGAAGATATTTATGATCAACAGGAAAACTAATGTGATGAGTGTAGGCTTAAAACTCTTCCAAATATAACTGATAGATAGTTTACTTAATAAAACACTGATCACTAAAAATACACCAATGATGCCATAGCCAATAAAACCACATGGCAAAAATATTCCAACCAGTAAGACAAACATCACGCAGATCTTTGTGCGAGGATCTAATTTATGAACAAATGAATCCAATGGTAAATATTTTCCTAAAGTCACATTATTCATTTGGTACTCCTTTTAGCAATCGCTTTTGCAAGTGAAGTGATATCTAAGATATCATCAGCAAACTTCACACCTTTTTGCTCACATAACTTCTTAAAAGTAATGATGACTGGTGGATCGATCAATGCCTTATTCATTGAACTATCATCTTCAAAAAACTTATCTTTATCACTATGTAAAATGACCTTACCATTTTCCATGACAACTACATCATCACAATAAGACAAGACATGTTCCATGTTATGAGTAACGATGATGACAGTTATATGTTGTTCTTTATTTAATTTAACAAATAACTCCATCATATTTTTAGCTCCTTGTGGATCAAGACCAGCAGTAGGTTCATCTAAGACTAATACCTGTGGTTGCATCGCAATGATACCAGCGATCGCTACTCTCCTTTTTTGGCCACCTGATAATTCTAATGGTGATTTATCAAAAAGGTCAGAACTGATACCACAAGTTAGTAATGCCTGTTTTGCTTTATTTTCAGCAGTAGCTTCATTGTCACCAAAATTCTTTGGGCCAAAAGCCACATCTTTCAATAAAGTCTCTTCGAATAATTGATATTCAGCAAATTGGAAGACTAAACCAACCTGAGAACGTAAATGTTTGATATCTTTAATCTTCTCATCAGCTTTGATAGTCACATCATTGACCTCAACTGTCCCCTTAGTAGGTAACAATAGCCCGTTTAAATGTTGTACTAAAGTACTTTTGCCACAACCTGTAGCTCCAATGATCGCAGTGATCTTACCTTCAGCAAACTGTAGATCTATCTGCGATAATGCTTGATAGGCAAAAGGAGTCTTAGGTGAATAAATATGATCTACTTTTTCAAAACGTATTGACATACTTCTTCTGCCATCCTTTCTAAGCTTAAAGTTGAAGAAACCTTAACATTTCTTTTAGCTAATTCATTACGTAATTTGTAAACAAAAGGAACATCTAATTTCATCTTGACCATTAGATTCTCATTCTTAAATACTTCTTCTGGCTTGCCATTCATAGCTAGCTTACCATTATCAATGACTAAGACATTATCACTCTGACTCACTTCTTCAATATCATGAGTGATAGATATGACAGTTATTCCCTTTTGATCATGAATTTTCTTGATCAGTCTATTGATTTCTCTTTTACCAGTTGGATCCAACATACTAGTTGCTTCATCAAATACGATGATATTTAGATTCATCGCTAGTACCGAAGCAATAGCTACTCTTTGTTTTTGCCCACCTGAAAGATTCGTTGGCTCACTATCTAAGAATTTTGTCATATTTACTTCTTGAGCAATTTCTTCGATGATCGGATCCATTTCTTCACGAGCAAAGCAATGGTTTTCTAATCCAAAGGCAATATCATCTCTAACTGTTGAACCAATAAATTGATTATCAGGATTTTGAAAAACGATCCCAATGTTATTTCTGATCTTATCTAAATTCTCATAAGTTAACTCTAGATCATTGATATAAATATTACCTGACTTTTTTTCTAACAAGCCTAAAAGTAACTTAGCTACTGTACTTTTACCAGAACCGTTATGTCCGATGATCGTCGTATACGAGCCTTGTGGGATAGTAAAACTGATATCATCTATAGTCATATTTTGATTATCATAACTGTAAAACAAGTTTTCTACTTTTACTGCATCCATATAAAACACCACCTAACGATTTATTTTACCACAAACATCAATTCTATTAAAGATTACAATATGTACTTAATGTCTTATTCTTCCATCCAAACAAAACTATTTCATAAACAAAAAGCATGATTTCCCAAATCAACTGTATCAAAACAGTATATTTTGAAAAATCATGCCTTATTTAGCGAATGATCACATCACTACTTTTCCAATCGCAATAAGTCTACCATTTACTCTAGAGAATAACATTACTTGCTTATCAACAAAATCCAATTTAACTTTTTGACCTAATTGATAAGCTAATCCACCAAACATAACTCCTGTCAACAAATAATTATCAACATTTATTCTAACGGTAGTTTCCATACCTGTAGGCATTGAAGAATATATCTCGCCATCTAAATGACCATCATCTGTTATTCGAACAAACTCTGGTCTGATACCTAAAACAAAGTCATCTTGATTTAGTTTTATCTCATCGCCATAATCTTCACTTTCTTCTACTTTAGGAGTATAGTACTTAAAATTAAGTTCTTTATTACTTTTTTCAACATATCCTTTTTGAGTAGCTTTTTGATTGTCTTCTTCCTTCTTTTGTTCATCAAATTTATTTTGTTGATCATACCAATCTGACAAAACTACCTTTTCTTGTGGAACAAAAGTTATCTTTTTGCCACCAAGGATATTAAGTTCAATATCGACATTTTCATTTTGTTTTCCCTTAGCATCAATAAAATTGATAGCAGGATTACCAACGAAATCCGCAACGAACAAATTCTTTGGTTTACCATAAACATCTAATGGGGCATCATATTGTTGTAATACTCCATTGTCAATCAAACAGATCTTAGTAGCTAAAGTCATAGCTTCCATTTGATCATGAGTTACATAAACAAAAGTAGATCCTGTTTGTAAATGTAATCTTTGTAGTTCCGAACGCATCTCTAAACGCAATTTTGCATCTAAGTTACTTAAAGGTTCGTCCATAAACAAGACTGTTGGCTCTGGTGCTAAAGTACGAGCGATTGCAACTCTTTGTTGTTGCCCACCAGATAATTCAGCAGGATAACGATCCATGAACATACCAATCTTTACTATCCTACTTACTCTTCTTACAGCTAAGTCTATCTCTTCCTTACTCAGTTTTCTTACTTCTTTAACAAGCTTACCATCTTTACAATATCTATACTCTTCATCAAGAGTAAAACCATCTTTTTGAGCTTTTTGGTTTGCTTTTTGAATATTTTCCTTTAATTCTTTTATTGCTTTTTCAGCGGTTTCTTCATGATTTGATTTCTTCAGACCATAAGACAATATTTTCTTAGCGGTATATTGTGATATTTCATATTTATCTATGAGTTTTAGTAAAGCTTTTTCTTTATCTAATTTTCCCTTTTTATCATAGCTTTCTTCGATAAGATCACATACTTCTTCGCTTTTATTTAATATCTCAATGATCCTAGCATTATTTCTTGCTTCAAAATCAATCTTTTCTTTTTCTTCTTTAATATTTGTTAGTCCAAAAGATATATTTTCATATACTGTCATATTTGGCCATAAAGCATAGTTTTGGAAAAGAAATCCAACCTTACGTTTGTTAGGCGGTACATTGATCCCTTCTTCCGAATCAAACACTACTCTCTCACCGATTGTTATCTTTCCACTGGTTGGTGTTTCTAAACCAGCTATCATCCTTAATGTTGTTGTCTTACCACAACCTGATGGTCCTAATAAAGTGACAAATGCATTATCCTCAATGACTAAATTTAAATCATCAGTTGCATAAAACTTACCATATCTTTTTGTAACATGCGATAAAACGATCTTAGGCATATTTTATCCTCCTATTCCTTCATCTAAGCTTGCTCCAGTTAATTTATTGACAATTGCATTACTGATCAAGATCGTAACGATCAAGATCAAGTTGATACCACTAGAGAAAGCATATAATCCCATTTCATCAAAATAATCCAATGTAGTCGATAAGATAAATCCTTGTGTACACAATAACATAAATAAACTAAGTTCACGTAAACAAGTCATAAATGGTAATAAATAACCAGAAATGATCGAACTCTTTTGAATTGGAATGACAATATGAGTCATTCTCTTGATCCAAGGAATATTTAGTATAATGGCACTTTCTTCAATCTCATTTGACAATTGTAACATTGAATTTAATGCACTTCTTGAAGCAAACGGAATGTATTTTATTGTTCCTACAATGATAAGAGCAGTATATGTATTAAATAAGTTAAATCTCTTTGATGCTGAAAATAAGATAAAGTAAGCAACACCAACAGCTACAGAAGGCATCAAATAAGGTAAGAAAGCAACGGAATTTACATAACTTGCCCACTTATTTGTCCTATTCTTACTAACAGCATAACCGATCAATGTTCCAAGAGTACCAGCGATCAAACAACAGCTGATCGCAACAAGTAGCGTACCCTTATAAGCACTTAAGATCGTCTTGTTATATAGGATACCATGTTGACCATACATACCATTTTCACTGATATTTTCAGAAGTTAACCACCATTTAGTAGTTAAATTATTAAAATCGCCTGTATATAAGAAACTATAGTCGCCAGGATTTGGCAAGAACGTTTCGAAAGCAAACGAAACTATTGGGAAGATGCTTGTAAAGAATGTTGTGATGATCAATACTGTAGCAATGACTCTTCCACCAACCTTTCCAAGATTGACTTTAGAGATCTGCGAACTTTTTCCAGTGACTGTAGTATAGTTCTTTCTAGAATGCAAACTCAATTGATTCATGAACATGATCACAACACCAAAGAACATCATGACCAAAGCAAGAACAGATGCTTCACCTGCATATTTATCATTCATTGAAACATACTTAGTCGCAAGTGTTGTTAATCCTAGATAATGAGGAACAGGATATGAACCCATTGCTCCACCAAAAACTAGTAATATTGTAGATAATATAGCTGGCTTGATCATTGGTAAAGTGATCCTAGCAAATACCTTTCTCTTAGGTGTATCCAAGATAGTTGCTGCTTCCTCCAAGTTAGCATCCATATTCTTAAATATTCCTCCGATAAGGATATAAGCAAATGGAGCATAGTGTAATCCTAATACAACTATCGTAGGGAACATTCCTTTACACCACCATAATGGCATACATATATTAAATAATGATGCTAATAGCCCATTAGAGGTACCAGTGATGGCATTTGAGTTAAAAACATTTTGCCATACTACTGCTAATGTCCATTGCGGCATGATATAAGGAAAGATAAAGATCGAACTGATATATTTCCTACATGGCATATTTGTTCTTGTAACTAAGAATGCCACAATACCACCAAAGATGATCGCAACAACACAAGTTCCCACTGCTAAAGCAAATGTATTGAACAATGGGGTCCACAAATTAGTCTTGGCCATCTGACTAGTAAATAGATCAATATAATTCCACAATGAATAACCAGATTGTTTACCAGCTAGGAAAGCATCGATCGTTCCAGGGTGAATCTTAAAAGTATCATTGACGATCGCTATTATTGGTGCTAGCGTTGTGATAGTCAATAAGATTCCCATAACCAATAAAATTACATTATGTGGTTTTGATAGATAAGTTTTTATTTTGTTAAGTTTAATTTTCATCGACTTGTTCATATTCCCACACTTTCTATGTAAAGCAGTGCCCACCAATAGAAGGCACTGCTCTCAAAATCAAAATATAAATCCTAACTTATGACTAATTAGAATATTTAGTTAGCATTTCAATCCAGCTTCCAACTGTAAATGAAACAGATGCGCAATATGCTGGATCTTCTAATACTAATTCTCCTTTTCCTTCAGCAACCCACCAATCATAGCCACGGTCATTCTTTGCAGGGTAAGTATCTACGCCATCAACATAACCACCTTGTGAATGATGTCTAACTTCTTCAGTTCCTTCGGCAACAACTGGATTTGAAGAATATCCACCGATATCCTTACCCCAAGCGCTGAAGCCATCAACTGTTTCAGTCATATAAGCGATGAATGCACAAGCAGTCCAAGGTAATGGTGAATTATCAGTAACAAATAAGTAATGACAATAACCAAATCCACCGATACCTTCGTAATCATCTTGGTAAGCTGCAACAGTAACGTTGTTTGCTGATACAGAATCAGATTCTTGAACAGAACGTAACTTAGAATAAACGATCAAGCCAAATTGATCAGTTGCAGACTTGTCTACTAAGATATTACAGATAGGTCCATCATCTGTCTGAGCGTTATAGCTTTCAACCCATAATTTGATCCAAGTAAGAGCATATTTACCATTCTCACCTAAATTAAGGTCTTTAGCTTCGCTTTCCATTGCATCAACAGTTGGTTGGAAATATGCTTTTGAAGCATCATCTAACTTTTCATATGCATCTTTTAACCAAGCAGAATATTTTTCGTTAGTTAACATATATAAGAAGTTCTTACCAACGATTTCAGAATCGACATCCATAAATAAACCATGTTCGCCTTCTTTAACGAAATCCCAACAGTTATGATATTCTTTATCACCAGTATTGTTATACATGAAGATCTTATTTAAAGTCTGTAATGCTAAATAACCTGTATATTCTTCAGCAGTAGTTCCATTAGCTTCTGCCCATTCTTTTGGAATGAATGTATCTAAGATACCTGTTTGAACCATCTTACTTTCAATCTGGTTACCATCTTGAATTAAAGTCATAGCGAATGTACCAACTTCTTTTAATGAATCAGCAGTCAACTGATCAAAGATCTTATTATTCTTTGGTTGTTGCCACTCATAATTCAATGTATAAGTTGAATCGATTGTTTGTAAATATTCAATAAACAAAGGTAAAGCAGTCTTACCACGGCTTGAATTTCCAACTCCATAGAAAGTCTTGCCA
The DNA here is from genome assembly GCA_963586925.1 of Erysipelotrichaceae bacterium. GTDB lineage: Bacteria > Bacillota_I > Bacilli_A > Erysipelotrichales > Erysipelotrichaceae > UBA1783. The sequence goes on along the minus strand of CAVAAT010000030.1, from coordinate 5,995 downwards.
TTTGACTCTTCAATAGCTTTCTTAGCTAATTCTTCTAAAGTCATAGTCTCAGCTTCAGCTATGATCTTTTGAACTTCTGATTGTTCAACTTCTTCTTGTTTTTGACCACAACCTGTAACAGTTGTCAAAACCAACATTGCAGCCATTATTACTGCAAAAAACTTTTTCATATTCTCTTCCTCCTTCATAAATGTATCTTGAGAACGCTTACAGTATATCACTAAAATAGGTGACTTGTAAAGATTGCACCCCCAATTTTATACCTCTACGTTAATGAAATATGTGATTTGATCATCATACGATATTTATTTTTAGCTCTAACTCTTATCATTTCAGTCATAAGAAAAGTCTTACTGTAAAATAATGTCTTATTGCAATTTCATCATTTTAAACAAGTCTTAAACCCTAATCATCTAATGCAAAGCCAAAAGCTATTCCCATGACTATATTCATTGTTGGACAATCATCAAAAACTTGATAACTTACCCCATATCCATAAGGATTGCGAAACATTTATGATTTTTAAAAATTTGAAATTCTGATCCAACTTTTTAGGTAAACGTAATCAAATCAGGTCCATGATATATGATTTCTCCATTTTCATCCCAAATATTTAATTTAAAATCTGTTTCAAAAAGATACAAAGACTTAAGATAGCTAATGACTGGTTCCGTCTGCCCTCCAGCGAGTTCTACCCCATCTCCTAAATCTGCGAGCAGCACTACATCCTCAAAGAATTCTTCTGTAAATAAAGTGTTATTAACTGGATCATTTGCTCCTCTTCTTTTTCTATTTTACAAGAGGCTGTACTGATTAGGAATATACTTACTTATGCTACTAAAATTATTTCATTTTATCATTTTTTTAATTGTCTACAAAAAAAAGAGGCTTCTTTCGCCTCAATAAACTTAAATATTTCTATTGATAATCTACTGTTGTTGTTACATCATCATCTAATAACTCTGGTTCATCTAAGATCTTCTGTACAAGTTTCATACACTTAGCAAAGTAGAAACCATCAGCAATTCTTTCATCAATGGTAATACCGAAATTTACAACATCTCTTATCTCTTCCTTACCATCAGCATTTAATCTCTTCTCTTTGTGTAAAGTACCAATAGTAAGTAAGATACTGTTAGTACCAAAATCAGACAAATGGTGATAAACTGCATCACATTTTATAGAGCCAAGATTACTCAATAAAATAGTTGAATAGTTGGGATCTACACTAGTCAAACTTTCTGGCATCCAACCATGACGATCCATTAACTTCAATACAGCCATAACAATGACCATTAAGAACTTTGGTAATTTAGCCAAGAAGTTCAATGCAGCATCAGCACCATACTCCTCAGCTGAGTCACTTCTTGCCTGTTTTACTTCCCCTGATACTTTTTTAGCGATACTTTCCAAGTTATCTCCTTGTTTAGGATTTAACATCATCATTGCTTCTTCAGCAGTATCTGTAAATTTCTTTTTAGCAACAAATGACAAAATGACTTTCTTTCTCTGATAAAATCTTCTACCAGCTACGAAACGGTTCATCTTTTCGCGATTATAGACCATCTTAGCCATAGCTGTTAACATCAAGTGGAAGAAAGTGATCTTAACTTCTGATGATTTATTCTTCTCATTTAAATATTCTAATGCTTTTGTGACATCTAGACTAGATAACATACAAACTTCACAATCAGTCCTATGAGGATTCAAATGTGCAAAATATTTATGAAATGAGTCAATATCCTTTAAATAATAGCCATCATGGCGATCTAACCAATGTTTTTTCCTTTTTTTCTGTTCCATATATCTTTCCTTTTTTCCAAAAATATTATAGCATAATCAAAAAAATGTTGTATAATAATTATGTTATGTCATTGGGATATCGCCAAGCGGTAAGGCATCAGACTCTGACTCTGACATTGCATAGGTTCGAATCCTATTATCCCAGCCAATATGTACTTAAATATGTCTAAGGACATATTTTTTTGTGGTTTTTTAATTCTTTTAGGAGTTTTCATTTTTAATGACTATTTATATAGTAGGAGGTTATTTATGAAAACTAAAAATAAACTATTTTTCTTACTTTTGATGATCTTATCTTTAGCATTGTCTTATCATCTTTACAGCTCATCAAAAAACAAAGATCAACCATTAACTGATGAAGAAATCTATCGTAGACTAAAGATAACTTTCACTACTGATGAAGATATCTTCACTATACGACAAGCTGATGATCCAAGTTGGTCGGTGTGGAAACTTATACAAGCCTATAATGGCAAAGTGAGTATATCAGAAGAATATATCGATTTATCAGTACTCAATGAATACCAAATATCATTTACGATATCTACTTACAATAGCGAAGGCAAAGAGATAATCAAAGAATACACTAAGACCATTAAAGTTGTAAGACAAACTCCGATCATCACTTTAAAAGAAAAAGAGATCACTTTATCAGTCAATGATGATTTTGATGCTGAACAATACTACTCGATCGACTATCTTGATGATTGGCAATTAACAGTAGAAAGTAATGTTGACACTTCTATAATGGGCAAATATTATTTGACTATAACAGTAACTGACCCTAACACTAGTGAAATGATAAGTGAAGAAATGATAATAAATGTCATTGAACAAGAAGAAGGCTGCTCACTTATTTGGGTCATCGATAAAGAAGCAACAAAAGAAATAGGACACTATGAAACAATTCATGTTGAAGAAAAAGGTCATTATGAAACAATCTTGATCTCCCCTGAAGAAGGGCACTATGAAACGATCCACCATGAAGCCCTAACTCATGAAGAGTATTATGGTGAATATTACTATTGGTATCACTTCTACCACAAAGAGTTCTATTATGATGATCAAGGGCAATTACAAGTCAATCAAGTAGAAGATGTAGTTAGATCAACCTATCAAATTCAAGACATGTATCCTGAGCTATCATTTAATGAAGCCTTTGATAACTATTGGCAAATAGTTCAACAAAACTATGGCTCTTCAAGTTACTACTCCATCTCTGATTATAAGATATTAGGTTCAAACACCATCATCGATAAAGAAGCCTGGGATGAACAGGTTTGGATCGTTGATAAAGAAGCTGTTTATCAAGAAAAATGGATCATCGATCAAAAAGCATACAGCTATTCCATCTGGATAGTAGATATCGCTGCACAAAGAGAAGTAGGACATTGGCAAAAGAATTGCGAATAAAAACATTTAAGATTTTTTAGGAATAAAGCTAAGTACTTTCTAATTATTTAGTAAGAGCAAGCAAAATAGCTCTTGATCAAAAGTTTTAGAAAGGATATAACTTATGAAAAAAATCTTAAAAACAATTCTTATCTTACTTTTATTGTTAAGTTGTTTTAACTTTAAAGATAACGCTATTAAAGCAACAACTTCTTCAACTAAAGGTAATCAATTAACTCTTAATGCTAAATTAAGTGAACAATGTGCTAAATACGCAAAAATCGCTGGCGAAGATCTTTACGCTTTAACAAATGGTGAATATACAGTCTTCAACTCAAATAATGAAGCAGTAGGAGTATTTGTTTTGGATAAAGATGGTGTTGGTATAGTAAAGGGAACTAACGAAACTACTATGTTTTTAGCAGATGGCACTTATTCTATCAGACTAACTAAAAATCCTGATTGCTGCGCTATTACCGATTCTCAACAAGTCAAATATGTAACTCTTACTTCTCACACTCCTAAACCCTCTAGCATTACTGTCAATACTATAACAGCCTTATATGGTAAAAATAGTAGTGGTAACTATTTTTCAAATAATCAATACAAGCTTTGGTCAACAACTTATGGTACAGGCATATTTGAGTGTGGCATTGCGGAAGTTGACTCTCCTTGTTCGATCGATAGCTATGGTAGTCATTCATTAAATGTATCTGATGCTATTGTATTAGATAGAAATTCCATCACTGATGCTGGTTATCCCGCTGAACTGATTTACAAGATCATGTATTATGGCCGAAGTGGGCCTGCTCAATGGTCAGGATTTTCTAAGTACTATACTCCTTTTATGTCCAGAAATGGTTCTACTCAATATACTGGAGGTTATAGTGGTAAAGAAGCATTAGCAGCCTTTATCACTCATGTTGCCCTATCTAGAGCTTGGGGGCAAGATAAAGGTAAATGGTCACTACAATCTAATATTGCTGGCTTCAGTCAATTTTGGAGCTATGTAACCAATACTGAAAATGCTCCAGAAGATTTTGTAGTATATGTATGGCAACATTCTAAAACTCATAGTGATGAACAAGATATGTTCTTTGGTTACACCTTAGAACCAACAGACTATGACAAGCAAGCTGTAACAATGGAACTAAATACCAATTACGACCCAATAAGCACAGTACTAACTAAAATTGGTAGTGATAATGAACCCATAGCTAAAGCTCGATACACCATAAAATATTACAATACTGTCTTAAAAAATGTTGATGCAAGCAAAAATGTTGAAGCAGTAAAAACTTGGACCTTTGAAACTGATGATAATGGCTATATTAGATTTAATGATTGGTTTAAGGTAGCAGGAGATGATCTTTACCCACACCCTGATGGTCATACCTATATAATGCTGCCTGGTACCTATATCGTAAGCGAGACTTATGTACCAGAAGGTTATATTAAAAGTGATGACTTTATGATCCGTGTTACTACGAACATACCTGAATCGATCAACTATTATGCAGCAGATGGTAAAACACTTATCCACGATACATTAGAAAATGGTTATCTGCTCACTGAGCTTAAAGAATCTTATCTATCTTTACAAAAATCCTCTTCCAGTACGTTATCCAATAGCTCGTTAAAGGGAGCCATCTATAATGTTTATACTGATCAATCTTGTAACCTACAAGCTAAAGAAAACAACTCGGAGAAATTTGCAGTACTGACCATTAATGAAGATGGATCATCTAATAAAGTTGGATTAATTCCTGGGAAATATTATGTCAAAGAAGTTTACGCACCTTTAGGTTATCTTCTAAATCCTACTATTTATGAAGTGGATTTAACACAAGAAGAAACAATAATTCTTGAAGTGTGTGATGATCCTATCTTATATAAAGTTAAAAAAGTTGATATTGATGGCAATATTGTTGAAAACGCAAATATTGAACTTTATCACAACAATGAACTATTGACTACTTTTGTAACTTCAAAAGAAGCAACGGACATATCCTCTTACCTAACTGAAGGAGAAAGTTATCGTTTACATGAAATTAGCGCTCCTGCTGGTTACCTGATCAGTGATGATGTTTCTTTTACAGTTAATGCTAAAAAAGATGAGTTTACTATCATAACCATGACTGATGAATATCAACCAACGATCAAAACAACAGCTTCTTTCTCTAATGGTAATAAATATATTGTTGAAAGTAAAGTAACAGTCAATGATCTTGTCCATATTGAAAAACTCGTTAAAGATAAAAAATACACTGTAAAAGGCCATATCTACGATACTAATGATCTCAATAGTCCCTTAGATATTTATGAACAATCTTTTATCGCAGAAGACTCAGTTATGGATCTAAATGCTGACTTTGATATCACAGTAGAAGAAGGCAAGAAATATGTTGTATTTGAATATCTATATGATGATAATGGCAATCTCATTAGTTCCCATCAAGATGCTAATGACTCTAGTCAGATCGTTTATTGTCCTTTGACTACTAAGATTAAAGTCATCAAATGTGATGAAACGAACACTGATAAACATCTATCCGATTGTGAGATAACAGTATTTAATATAGATGGCTCTATCGCTATAGACGCTTATGGAGATCAAGCTATTAAAACAACTGATAAGAATGGTGAAGTTGAATTTGTGCTATTTTCTAGTGAACAGGGCTATTATGTCCAAGAAACAAAAGCCCCTAAAGGCTACAAGTTGAATAGTGAAAAATATGCGATAACCGAAGAGATAACTGTTATCACTATTGATGATGGTAAGATCCCTGATACAGGTGAT
>CAVAAT010000029.1:0-15600 GCA_963586925.1 Erysipelotrichaceae bacterium | reverse complement strand
CGAAAATAGTTGGGCTTGCCCCTGCGAATATAGCAAGTTGCCGGTTTTTTTGTACCTTATTAACAGTCTCAGTTTATTAATTGAGACTGTTTTTAGTTGAGAGAAATTGTTAATAATGGTAAACTATTGTGTGGGTGAGAAAATGAAGTACTTTTTATATTTTGTCGTATCAATGCTTATATCAGCATTATTAATAATTCCAGTAAAGAAGATTGGAGATAAATATAACCTTATTGCACAGGAAAATCAAAGGACTATTCATCATGGCAGGATCGTTCGTATTGGTGGCGTTGCTATTTATTTGTCATTTATGTTTACTTCTTTATTTGTTATTCATGAGACTAGAGCATTTGATGGTTTGTTGATCGGAGCTTCTATTATTTTTGTCTTTGGTCTTTTAGATGATATCTTTGATCTAAAACCTATAGTAAAGCTAATAGGTCAATTTTTAGCTGCAACAGCTGCTATATTTATTGGAAGGATCTATCTTACTAATATTCATTTAATTTTAGGTATTGAGATCAAATCGCAGATCATTAGCTATGCTATTACATATTTATGGATGATGGGAGTTACTAATGCGATCAATCTTATTGATGGTCTTGATGGTTTAGCAGGGGGCTTTTGTATTATTGTCTTATTTACTTTATCAATGTTAAGTACTTTGCTTGGCAATAGCACTTTTATGATCCCTATCTGTTTGATCTTAGCGGGAGCTACTTTGGGTTTCTTGATCTATAACTTTCATCCAGCAAGTATTTTTATGGGAGATTGTGGATCGCAATTACTAGGGTTTGTCATTGCTTCTATTTCATTATATGGTTTTAGAAAAGCAACATTTATCACTTTAGGTATTCCTATCTTATTATTATTTGTGCCTATTTCTGATACATTATTGGCGATAGTCCGTCGTAAATTAAAAGGGCAGAAGATCATGTCACCAGATAAAGGTCATTTGCATCATATGTTGATGAACAATATGCGCTTAGGTCAAGTTGGTGCTGTAATTGTCATTTATGTTGTTACTGCTTTATTTGGCTTGACTGCTTATTTATGCATTGTTGATGTTAAGATTGGAATAGTATTATTAGTATTTTTGATCTTATTGTTTGATATCTTTATTGAATATACTGGAATGATTTCGCCAAAATATCGTCCGATATTGAACGTGTTAGATAAATTTAAGAAAAGTTTTGAAAGATCATAAGAAATTTTAGGAAGTTTGATACTTCCTTTTCTATTTATATAGTGGGGGAAGTAAAAATATGGAGCATTACGATTTATCAAGTATTTTAAAAGATGAGGATAATCCCAACGTTGAAGAACAAGCAATAGATGAGTATCTGACAACTTTAAAACAAGAATTATTACAGATGGAAGCTCGAGAAGTAAGGGATATCTTGCTAAGTGAATTGAATTATCAAGAGAGAGGAAAACTTAAGAGTTGCCGATGTTTTAATATCTATGTTAAAGAAGGTGATATCTGTTTCATTGATTTTGGTAAAGCTTATAATCAGGAGATTGGCTTTATGCATTTTGCCTTAGTATTAAAAGTTTATAATGCTAAAGCTTTTGTGATACCAATGACTTCCAATAGTCATGCCTTCTTAAGCGCTTATGACAAAGTCTTTAATCCAAGTGGTGTCAGCCATCTTATGCGTTTAGGAAAAGTAGATGGTATGTTTAAGTACTCAGTCTTGTTTTTAAATGATGCTAAGTTTATCAATACAGCTAGGATCATCAATGTGCGTAGTCATATTGATACCGATAGTCCTTTGTATCAGAGAGTTTTAGAAAGATTTCTTTCAATTATACAATTGTGATCCATAAGTGCTAAAATATAGCCATGGATTTGAGTAGAAGACTTAGTAAAAGTGAGAAATATCTCTTAGGAGTATCTGGCGGTAGTGATTCGATGATGCTATTAGACTTGTGTGTAAAGCAAGGCTTTAATGTTGTTGTTGCTCATATTAATTATAAACACCGTCCTACTGCTGATAGAGATGAAAACATTGTTAAAGATTACTGCGATAAACACGATATCAAAGTGTATTGTTATTATCCAACAGGAGAAGAAGGAAACTTTCAAAAGTGGGCAAGAGATGTCAGATATCAATTTTACAAAGATATTTATTGTAAAGAAGGATGCAATGCTTTGTTGCTGGGGCATCAATTAGATGATCGTTTGGAAAATTATCTGATGGCTAAACAGCGAGGTTCAGCTGCTTATCATTATGGTATTAAAGAGGAAACGTTTCATCATTGCATGAAGATCATTAGACCCTTATTATCTATTAGAAAAAAAGATACTTCATCATATTGCCAGGGAAATAATATAACTTATGGTGATGATGAGAGTAATTTTACTGATGATTATCAAAGAAATAGGATAAGACATCATTTAGTTGAGCTAGCAAGTGAACAACAGATTCAGAATTGGATCAGTGAAATGGACAAACTGAATAAAGAAATAGATGAAAAGATTTCTGCTATATTATCTAAGTATGATCTTGATGAACCAGTAAATAGAGATGAGTTCCTAAAAGAAAAAGATCAAAACTTTTTTATGCGCTATTATCTTAATCATTATTTACCTGAAGAAAATTTTTCTAGTGGGTTAATAGAAGAGCTAGTAAAGATAGTTAATACAAGCGATAAAAACAGTCAATTAAGACTAATTGATGGTTATTTGTTTGTTCATGAATATGACTATTTTTACGTAATGAGGATAGTAGAGGATTATTCTTTCGTAGTAAATAGTATTGAGGAAGCTAAGAAAATAGATTGCAAGTATTTTAAGATAAGTGATAAGGGAAAAAAGATCCAACAACTTTCTTTGAGTGAATCTGATTTCCCAATAACTATCCGTAATAGTAGGGCTAATGATGTCATTGAACTTAGATATGGTAGTAAAAAAGTCAATAGAGCTTTTATTGATAAAAAAATCAGTTATTATAAAAGAAAAAGCTTGCCTGTGGTGGAAAATCATGACAAAAAAGTTATATTTGTTGCATTAATCGGTTGTGATAAATATCATTTTTCTATAAAACCTGATTTATTTGTGATAGAATAACTATATTGCATTCAGAGAGGTACGCATATGCATAAGGATTGTAAAAAGATATTAGTTACAGAAGAGCAGATCGTTGAGAGATGTAAGGAATTAGGAGAAGAATTAACAGAGGTTTACCGTGATAGCCAATATGATCCATTATTTGTTGGTGTTTTGAAAGGTTCAATGCCTTTTATGGCTGAACTTATCAAAAGGATCGATGCCGACATTAAGATCGATTTCATTGTTGCTAAGAGTTATAGTGGTACAGAATCTCAAGGTGATATCAAGATCGTTAAGGATCTAGATACATCAGTTGTAGGTAGAGATATCGTTTTGGTTGAAGATATCATTGATACTGGACTTACTTTGGCAAAGATGAAAGAATTGTTATATCACAAGGGAGCTCACGATGTAAAAGTTGTTTCTTTGTTAAATAAGCAATCAAGAAGAACTTGTGATGTTCAAGCTGATTATGTTGGCTTTGAAGTTGAAAATGAGTTCGTAATTGGCTTTGGTCTAGATTTCGATCAAAAATATCGTAATCTACCATATATCGGCGTATTAAAAGAAGAATGTTACTAAAGGATGGTGAATTTAATTGAAAAATAAGAGATGGTTATCAGTCATACCTTATTTAATTACTGTTATACTTATAAGCAGCCTATTTTCAATGACAAAGGCAAGTAGGACTTCGACATTGACATACGGCCAATTGCAAGAGATATTAAATACTAAGCAGATCGAATCTGTTAGTTTGACAATGAATACTACTGTCATTGATATCAGTGGTATCTATACAGAAAAGGATATGCAATATACATTTATTGCTTCTGTCCCAAATACTGAGTCTCAAACTAACGAATTAATGACTTTGTTAAATGAAAAGGTCAAAGATGGTAATATCGCTGTTACTAATCCATATAAGACTAATTATCTTACGGAGTTCTTAAGTCAATTATTACCAACGATCTTACTTGTGGGTTTTGTCATCTTCATGTTCAGTAAGATGAATGGTTCTTCAAACAATAAAGCCTTTGAATTCTCTAAGTCAAGAGCAAGACTAGAAGGCAATATCAAAGTTCGTTTTGCTGATGTTGCTGGTTGTGATGAAGAAAAAGAAGAAATGGCAGAACTTATCGAGTACTTAAAGAATCCTGACAAGTTTGCCAAGATGGGAGCTAGGATCCCTAAGGGTGTCTTAATGGTAGGAAATCCTGGTACTGGTAAGACTTTACTAGCAAAAGCTGTGGCTGGTGAAGCTGATGTACCGTTCTATTCTATCTCTGGTTCTGATTTCGTTGAGATGTTCGTTGGTGTTGGTGCTAGTAGAGTTAGAGATATGTTCAAGACTGCTAAAAAGACTGCTCCATGTATCATCTTCATTGATGAGATCGATGCTGTTGGTCGTCAACGTGGTGCTGGCTTAGGTGGTGGAAATGATGAAAGAGAACAAACATTGAACCAATTACTAGTTGAAATGGATGGAATTGGCGAAAATGCTGGTATTGTCATCGTTGCTGCTACAAATAGACCGGATGTACTAGACCCTGCTTTATTAAGACCTGGTAGATTTGATCGTCAGATAACTGTATCTTTACCTGATAAGAAGGGAAGAGAAGCTATCTTAAAGGTTCATGCTCGTAATAAGAAGTTAGCTAAAGATATTGATCTTAATGCTTTAGCTGGACGTACTCCTGGTTTCTCAGGTGCTGATCTTGAAAATGTATTAAATGAAGCAGCTATCATGGCTGTTAGAAATAAGCATACTGAGATCAATATGGATGACTTAGATGAAGCTATTGATAGAACTATTGGTGGACCAGCTAAGAAGAGTAAGAAGTATACAGCTAAAGAAAAGCATATGGTTGCTGTTCATGAAGCTGGACACTCTGTAGTTGGCTTGTTCTTGGATTCTGCTGAGCAAGTGCAAAAAGTAACTATCGTTCCTCGTGGCATCGCTGGTGGTTATAACTTGATGACACCAAAAGAAGAAACGATGTTAGCTACTAAGACTGATCTAGAAGGACAGATCACTGGTTTATTAGGTGGTCGTGTTGCTGAAGAGATGGTAGTGGGTGAGATATCTACTGGCGCTAGCAATGATATTGAAAGAGCTACAAAGATTGCTCAAGCAATGGTCAGTGCATATGGTATGAGTTCATTAGGCCCTATCCAATATTCTAAGGAAGATGGAAATGTCTTCTTAGGCAGAGATTATACAACTAATAAAGGCCATTCTGATGGCTTAGCTAGTGAGATCGATCAAGAAGTTAGAAAGATCATCAATGATGCTTATGAAAATGCCAAAGAGATCATCAAATCTCATCGTGATGTCTTAGATAACATTGTTCGTGAACTAGAAGAATATGAGACATTGACTAAGGAAGACTTAGACAATATCGTTAAGTATGGTCATAAAAATGCACCAACTGAGGAAGCTGTAAATGATGCTCAGACAGTCAGTGTAGATAGTGAACCTACTGAAAAAGAATAAATATTAGAAGACAGCACATATTATTGTGCTGTTTTATGAAAGGAAATGAAATATGGACATTTTAGCAAGGGGTACGGCATTAGGCGGTAATGTCAGAGTATTTTGTTGTAATACAACTCAATTAGTGCAGGAAGCAGTTACTAGACACAATTGCTTGCCAACTGCAGCTGCAGCATTAGGTAGGACTTTATCTGTTGGTTGTATCATGGGTTCGATGTTAAAAGATAAACATGAAAAGATCGAGATACAGATCGATGGTCAAGGTCCATTAGGAAAGATGGTCGTTGATGCTTATTGTAATGGTAAAGTTAGGGGATTTGTCACTAATCCACAAGTTGATTTTAGTAAAGAAGATCATCCTGAAAAACTAGATGTAGGTAAAGCAGTAGGTACAGATGGTGTTTTAAGAGTCGTCAAAGATATGTCAATGAAACAACCGTTTATCTCGGAAGTACCTTTGCAGACTGGTGAGATCGGTGATGATTTTGCTTATTACTATGCCGAAAGTGAACAGACTGCTAGTGCAGTAAGTGTAGGTGTATTAGTCAATTCTGATGGTTCGATCAAAGCCGCTGGAGCGCTACTTATTCAATTATTACCATCAGCTACTGAGACAGAGATTGAAATGGTAGAAGATATAGTTGCTCATTTAAAACCAATTTCTCAGACTATTGATGAAATGGGCGATCCAACTAAAGTATTAGAAGCGATCTTTAATGATTATGAGCAATTAGAAACTCAACCATTGAAATTCAAGTGTGAGTGTAATAAAGGTAAGTTTGCGATCATCTTAAGCCGTTTACCTAAAGAGGATTTACAGCAGATGATCGATGAGGACCATGGTTGTGAAGTAGTATGTAAATTCTGTAATAACAAATATACTTATACAGAGGCTACCTTACAAGGATTCGTTAATGCTCATATAAAAGCTGAACAAGAAAAGAAAGAACAAGTGATCAATTAGTCGGTATAACAACCGACTTTTTCGACTTAAGAGGTATTTGTATGGAAGATAACTTAAAGATAGGTAGCTTGATCTTAGATAATAGGATCATTGTTGGACCGATGGCTGGTATCAGTAATTATTCCTTTAGATCGATACTCAAACAATTTGGGCCAGCTCTTATTTATAGTGAGATGATCAGTGATAAAGCTATATGTTTTAACAATAAAAGGACTTTATTGATGTGCGAAGTACAGAAGGAAGAAAAACCGATCGCTTTACAACTCTTTGGTCATGATGTTGAAACAATGGTCAAAGCTGCTAAATATATGGATGAACAGACTGATTGCGATACTATCGATATCAATATGGGCTGTCCTGTTCCAAAGGTCTGCCGTAATAATGGTGGTAGTTCATTGATGCTAGATGAAGATTATGCTGCTGAGTTAGTTAGTGAGATCGTTAAAAATATCAAAAAGCCTTTGACAGTTAAAGTTAGAGCAGGTTGGGATCATCAACATATAAATGTTGTATCTTTAAGCGAGAAACTTTCTAAGACAGGGATTGCTGCTATTGCGGTGCATCCTCGCACACGTGCTCAATATTATAGTGGGCATTCTGACTGGGACCTAATAAGGCAAGTAAAAGAAAAAGTTGATATACCAGTCATTGGTAATGGCGATATCTTATCAATTGAGGATTATCAGAAAATGAAACAGGAGACTAGTTGTGATTTTTTTATGGTCTCTCGTGGTACATTGGGTGATCCTTGGTTGATCGAAAGATTAGTCCATTATGATAAGTATTCTGAAGTATTAGGAAAGCCAACTGAATTAGAGAAGTTAGATCAGTGTTTACAGCATGGTCAAAGACTTGTGGCTTTAAAGGGTGAAAAGATCGGTATCAAAGAGATGCGCGGTCATGCTTGTTGGTATATCAATGGTTTACCTTATGCTAATAAAGTAAAAGCTAAGATCAACTTTATGGAGAGTTATGAGCAATTTGAGAAGATCATCGAAGATTATAGAGTAATGATCGTTAAAGATGACTTTAGTGAATTATTAAGCAATTCTTAAAAAAGAACAGTGGACTAGTGTGATATAGTTTTATAGCAGAAGACAGGAGGTTTGTATGAAGCGATATTTAACGGTGTTACTAGTTTCTCTATTCTTTTTTTCAGCCATTACAGCTAATGTAGTAAAAGCTGAAAGTAAAAGCGTAGAGAAATTAAATAACGTAGGCCAGATAGACAATAGTAACGAAAGTTATGAAATTGTATATGAAGAAATTACTTCAAGAGTTTTCTATGGTGAAAATGGCATTGATATCATTAATGAAAATGGTACAAAACATTTTGATACTAAGTTTAAAGTCTTGAAGCTAAGTGTTGTTGATGATCTAAATGGTGATGGTTATCCTGAGTTTTTAACTTATCAGAATAGTCCTTCGAATACTGATCAGATATTTGTGATCAATGGTGCTGATGGTTCGATCATTACTTCTTTTAGATTAACTTATACAGGTTATGATTCTAACGGGAATAAGCAGTTAATGAACTCTAAAGTATTCAAGATTATAAATTATGAAGGAAGAAACTTTATACTTTATGATTACTCTTTAGTTGAATATGATCTGACTAGTGGTGAGTTATTACATAGTTATGTTAATGAGGATAATATTTGGGATATTGATTTCTATAATGGTCAAATAGTATTTGTTGATCAGTTAGGACAACTAGGATTTTTAAATATTGAAGATTTTTCTTTAATTAGTAAGAAAGTACGATCAAATAAGTTGGAATTTGCTCATCCTTGGAATGAATCAACAAAATTATCTGCTCAAATGAATTTGTGGGATATTCAAATTGTTAATGATCAGTTATATTTCATTTCAGAAGATGGTTATTTATATCATTATGTTAGTGAAGAAGATTTCGTTGAGTCAAGCTCTTTAAATATTGTTGATGAAGAAACTTTTAAAGCTAGTTTAGTTAATAATTATAGCTATGATGGCACAAATGTTATTAAAACAAATAGTTTAAATGGCACATTTATGAACTACAAGATAGTTGATGCGAAAGATAATTATTTGTTGATCCGTTGCTATTTTCTGGATAATGATTCTTCGGCTAGTTCAGTTGATAATGACTTGCAATGTTTCGTTTTATATAACTTAGATACAAATGAAGTTGTTTATAAATATGATTATGCTTCACAAGCAGATAGAGCTTATGGACTATTCTCACAGAAAATTGATGGCGAAGATGTTAGTGAAACTGTAACAATTGCTTTGGCTAATGAATCAACAGAAAAGATCACTATTTATGATTATCAAGGGCAAGTGATTGTGCAAAAGGAAATTTCATTAGGAGTTGGCAATTCTTCTACCAAATTTAAGTTCTCTTATTTAGAAGATGGCTCTTATTTCTTGGAAGGATTTAGTAGTGGAGCTTGTTATTTATCTAATGATTTAGGTAAAGTTACTTATCCTTTCAAAAAACAAACTGCTGAACTTATTAGTTCTAATAGTGATGAAATTGTAGTGAGCTACAAACTAAATGAACAAACACGTAAACTTATTGCCTATGAAATTGATGGAACAACAATTAAATGGCAATATGAAGTAAGTGGTAATAATCATGGTATTGAATATATGACTACTGTTGATTATAACTTGGATGGAGTGGATGACTATGCACTTATTGTGAACAATTACAATTCTAAGGATGAGGCTGTGGATAGTAATGTGATCATCATTAATGGCAAAGATGGTTCAAAAATAGATGATAGTAGGATCTTGTTGGATGATTATTACGATGAATATTGGAGACATCAGTATATTTATGCTAGTTTAAGCAGCATCAATTTTGTTAAGGATCTAGATGGTGATGGCAAAAGAGAAATGTTAATACCCGATGGTGTTGTTTCATCAAAGAACTTTAAGTTAAGAGGCTCTTGTAGTAATTATATTGATACCAAGGGTAATATTTATGAGATAGGTGATGCTAATGGTGATGGTTTTACTGATTATTTAACTATTTCTGATAACAGGGTAGAGCTATTTACTTCTAGAATATCTTATACTTACAATGTTGAATATAAGAGATATGATTATTTCTCAATTGATTCCACTAATAAAAATGGTACTTATGGCAAAGTGTTTGAAGATATCAATAATGATGGGGTTAAAGAGTTTGTTTTAAGTGATAAAAATGATAAAGGATATCAAGTATTTAAAGTTTACAATGGTAAGAATCTTAATTATTGGTATACTTTAAGCCCGGATGGCGTATCTGATTATGAGTGGTATAAGGTGTTAGATATTGATGTCAATGGTGATGGCTATAAAGAAATTTATAGTTACAGTGGTAATACAGGTTTATACTCAATAATTGATGGTGATACTGGTGAAGTTAAGAAATATTTTGACTACTACAGTAGTGAAGATGGCAGTGAATATATTATTGATACTGAATATTTCTATCATCCAGATTATTTAGTTGAGTTTAATACTGATGGTGAAGCTAGTGAAAATATTATCTTATATAAAGATGTTAATAATGATGGAAAAAATGATTTAGCTATTAAAAAGAGTTATTATGATTACTCTAATTGGTCTCTTACGGAAGCATTATGCGTCTATGATGGACAAACATATGAATATATTGAAGAAGTAGTTTTAAATACTAATACTGATTACTCATCTGGTGGGGTAGCTACTGTTGACAATACTGATAAATATCTTGTTATTAAGTATAGTGATAATTTCCAACTATTTGATATGTCTCAGAAAATGAATATTGCTCAATATTCTTTGAATGGTAGTAAATTTATCTTATTAAATGATCAGACACTACTAATGAGTGATGACAGTAAGAATATTTATTTATTAGACATTCAAAAGAGTTTTGAAGTAACTAGTGATATTCCAAGTGATAGTGATGAACATATTTTACATTTGAGTTGGAATAATCAACAAGAATATAGCACAATGAGCATTTATGATAATGGAAACCTAGTGGATAGTACAACTGGTAATGAATATGATATTAAATTAACTGAGGGAAGCCATACAATTACCTTATCTCTTGATGATGGTCAAGGTAAGAAAGCTAAAGAAAGTTATAGTATAAATATAAATGAACAAAAGAATAAGGATTATTATTTGTTGCCGATTGCTGGTGTGCTTCTAATTGGCTCATTAGCAGTTAATCTAACTAGAAAAATGTATATAACTAAAAAGGGTAAGGAGGGTTTAAGCAAATGAGTGAATATTGCATCGAATTAGATCACATTACGAAAAAGTTCGGTAATTTTACAGCCGTTGATGATCTCTCTTTAAAACTAACTCCCGGTAAGGTTTATGGCATTGTTGGACCAAATGGTGCTGGTAAATCGACAACTATGGCTACTATCATGGGTTCAATAACAGCAACACAAGGCACAGGCTTAGTAATGGGCTATCCTTTAGGAAGTAAGCAAGCTTTACAACAATTAGGCTATTCTCCAGAATTTACAAGTTTCTATTTAGATATGAGTTGTATTGAATATTTGTGGTATATGGGAACACTTGGCGGATTATCTAGTGAAGAAGCTTCACAGAAAGCCATTGAACTAATTAAAAAGTTCTCTTTAGAGGACCATGCTTATAAAAAAGTTAGTAAATTTTCAACAGGTATGAAAAAAAAGGTTTCTTTAGCTCAGGCTATGATCCATGATCCAAAGGTCTTGCTACTTGATGAGCCTACAGCTAATCTAGATCCAACAAGTAGAATGGAGATATTAGATACTGTACGTAGTATGGTCAATGAAAGAAAATTGACTGTACTTATCAGCTCTCACGTTTTGACTGAGTTAGAGACAGTAATAGATCATGTCATCATGATCAATCATGGAAAGATCATCATGGATGAGGAGATCCATTCTGCTCAAGAAAAGTTCAAACAAGGCATTATTGTTGTCAATAGTTCTGATAATAACTTACTACTAGAAAAATTAGCTGATAAATATCAATATGAACAAGAAGAAGGTAACTTGCGTTTCCATACTGCTGATTCACTTGGTTTAAAAAAAGACATAGTTAAAGTTATTTATGAAAATGATCTGACTTTAAATAAGATTGATGAGGAGTTCTTGTCATTAGATTCTTTATACAAGCAAGCCTTGAAAGGAGATAATAAATGAAAACTATATTCTTTAGAACATTAGAAACTACAGTAAAGAAAATAAGTATCATCATAGCGATTGTGGTAGGAGCATTTGCTGGTTGGCTTATAACAAGATCTGGAAGTTATTATAGTGGAGTCGTTTATGATGATTGTTTAAAATCATTGTTATTATATCAACATTTATTTATCTTCTTTGGTCTAAATGGGGTAGTACTTATTTGTTTTATTGCTGGTAGCACTTCTGGACTTGTTGCTAGTGAAGTACATGAAGGAACCTTCAAATTGTTGGCTGCTAAACCAAATAGTCGTTCTACTATTCTTGTTGGCAAGATATTAGGTAATGTTGTGGGGCTATTAATGTTAATGATCTTGATGTTACTGTCTTACTATAGTGCGATCGTAATTGTTAATAACATTGATGGTAATTTGATTAAAGAGTTAGTTGCTTATTTACCTACTTACTTGTTATATGGCTTAATAATTATCATAGTTTACTCATCTATTGGTACGTTGTTAAGTTGTATATGCAAGAAAAAGATAACAGCTCTACTTCCAGTATTAGTACTAATGATAGTGGCTATGGGATTCTTCCCTATATTTAGACTAGTAACATTGTTAAATGGAACTAAAATGCCTAATATTATCAATTATGTTGATTTAAATTATCAATTGGCTCTTATATTTAAACAATGTGTTTCTCTTGTAGGTGAAATTAGATCAAGTCAATTATATGGCTATTTGACTAATCTGTTTACTCAACAGATGATCGATGTGGATATTAGTGGTAGTTCTCAAACAATTTGGATGGCAAATAATACCTTGTCAGCGCCGATCGTTCTTGTTGTATACATGATAATTTCAGCAATTTGTTACTATTTCTCATTTGTTTCTATTAAGAAAAAAGATATTTAAGGTCGTTAATTCGGCCTTTTTTTCTTTGAAAGTGTTTTCAAAGAAAAAACGAATAGTGAAAAAATTTTTAATAAATATGTAAACTCATTGACATTGTGAAATTAATGTGAAAAAATAGTAAGGAAACAGAGTGGAGTACACTCTTAGGAAGGGAAAGAAAAGATGAAAAAGATTAAAAAGATAACTGTTTGTCTATTAGTTCTTTCATTTGTATTGACTTTGACAGGATGCGGTAATAAGCATGACAAGTCATATCTTGATGATACTGCTAAGTATACATATCGTGTGGCTACTGACTCATTACCTACTTCTTGGAACAACCATACTTATCAATCAAATGACGCTACTGACGTTCTTGATTATACAGAAGATGGATTATATGCATTTGATTATAACGAGACTAAAGACGGATATCAGTTAGTTCCAAGCATGGCTAGTGCTATGCCTAAAGACGTAACTAGTGATTACGTTGGCCAATATGGCATTACTGAAGAAAGTGAAAACCAAGTTTACGAAATCGCATTAAAAGATTGGTTAAAATATGATAACGGTGATCCTATCACTGCTAACGATTTTATCAAATCTGCTCAATTATTGATGAGCCCAGAAGCTGCTAACTACAGAGCTGACAACTTCTATGCTGGTAACTTATGTGTTTATGGTGCTGAAGCTTATGTTAAGCAAGGTACTTATTCATTAAGTGCATTCGTTTCTTCAGCAATGGGTGCAGAGGAATATGTAAATCCTAGTGAATTTACTACTGACAGCGAAGGTCATTTACAAGTAAATGGTGCTGATGTTGTTCTTGATTTAACAAGTGGTGGAAACTGGGGTAGCAACTCATTACAAGATTATTATGATTATGGCTATTTAGAAGATGCTGATTTCACACCATTATCTGAAGCAGCAGATGAAAATGGTCAAGTTAAGTTAACTGCTGAAACATTAGTTAATTTACAAAATTGTATTGCTGTTTTACATGGCTATGCTACTGTAGATGAATATGCAGCAGATGCTGGTGATTATGCTTACCAAGAATTCGAAGAAATGGCTTACTTAGGTAAGGTTTGGGAAGAATATTCTTGGGATAACGTTGGTTATTTTGCTAAAGATGACTATACATTAGTATTAGTATTAACTAAACCATTATCTGGTTTCTATTTGAATTATTCATTAAGTGGTAACATGAACCTTGTTCATAACACTACTTATGAAAATTGCGTAAACACTGATGGTGGTGTTTATAGTAACTCTTACGGTACTTCAGTTGAGACTTACGTTGGTTATGGACCATACAGATTAACAACTTATGTTGATGGTTCAGAATTAGCATTCGAAAGAAATGAATACTGGCATGGTTATTATGAAGAAGACAAGGCTGGTCAATATCAGACTACTAACATTTCAATCAAGCAAGTTGCTGAAGCAGCTACTCGTTTAGAGATGTTCTTAAAGGGTGAATTGGATTCTTATGGATTACAATCAACTGATATGGCTGACTACCAAGGTAGTGACTTCACTTACTACACTGAAGGTGATTCTACTTGGTTCATCGCTTTGAACCCAAGTGTTGAAGGCTTAAAGACTGCTGAAGAAAATGCTACTCCTGCTACAGCTGGTAACGTTGTTGTTAAGAGAGTATTAGCTCTTAAGGATTTCCGTAAGGCATTATCATTCTCTGTTGACCGTGCTGCTTATGAATTAGCTCTTGATCCAACTGGTTCTCCAGCTAAGGCATTATACGGTAACATGATCATTTCAGATCCAGATAACGGAACTACTTACAGATCTACTGATCAAGCTAAACAAGTTATCGTTGATTTCTGGGGCTTAACTGATGAAATCGGTGATGGTAAAGAATACGCTACTATTGATGATGCTATTGCTTCAATTACTGGTTATGACTTAGAAGGTGCTAAGACTTTATTCAATGCAGCTTATGACCAAGCTGTTGAAGCTGGCTATATTCCTTCTGGAGATAATTGGGAAGTTCAGATCATCATCGGCTTACCTGGTTCTGGATCAAGTGCATACTATAACAATGGTTATGTATTATTGAGCAAAGTTTGGACAGAAGCTGTTGAAGGAACTAAGTTCGAAGGTCACCTTGTATTCTCACAATCACAACCTTTAGGTTCTACAAACTTCTCTGATTACTTAAAGCAAAATACTATTGACTTGTTGTTCGGTGTAGGTTGGACTGGATCAGCATTAGATCCATATAGCTTAATCCAAGCTTATGTTGATTCTAACTACCAATATGACCCATCTTGGGATACAACTACAACTGATTTAACAATTGAAATCAATGGTAAGAATTTAACTGCAACAGTTTATGATTG
Source organism: Erysipelotrichaceae bacterium (assembly GCA_963586925.1). GTDB lineage: Bacteria > Bacillota_I > Bacilli_A > Erysipelotrichales > Erysipelotrichaceae > UBA1783. Next base: position 687 of record CAVAAT010000029.1, on the reverse strand, counting down.
GTACTTAGCATTATCTGGTGAAACTATCACTGCAACAGTTGAAGGTGGAACTGAAACTGAAGAAATTACTGCTGGTACAAGTGCAGATGCTACATTACGTCTTGATATCTTAGCTGCTATCGAAGGTGCCGTATTACAACAATACGATATGATCCCAGTTGGATTACAAGCATCAGCTTCATTAAAGGGTATGAGAATTAACTACTACACTGAAGAGTATGTTTACGGTATGGGCCGTGGTGGAATCCAATACTACACATACGCTATGAACGATGATGAGTGGTCAAGCTACGTTGCAGAACAAGGCGGAACTTTGGATTACAAATAGGCCGTTAGGTTTACAACATTAAAATTTCAAAGGTGTGACTTATATGAGTCGCGCCTTTTTTTTGAAATAAAAGGATAGAATATATAAGACATATGCTTCAATTTGATTATGATAGTGAAAATCATTTTTATTCTTTTTTAAACCTGTATGAAAATAAAAATGAAAGTGCTAAAATAAAAACGGTTTAGAGATACTGATAAGGATTATAAAAGAATTGTAATTTTGTTAGTATTTAAAGTTGTTAATTTCAGAAAGGATTATGTTTTTTATGAATAGTATTTTAGAGAAAATAGGCAGATTTTGTAGAAATACCTTATTAGTCACTTTATCTTTTTTTATGTGTGCTAATGTCCTTTACA
>CAVAAT010000028.1:0-80590 GCA_963586925.1 Erysipelotrichaceae bacterium | reverse complement strand
CTTGTGAATACTTTTCTAAAAATCACATATTTGAGAATTTTCTCAATTTATTTACAATTCATTCTGCATCATATCATCCAAAGATTCTTTTTTTACTACTAAATACGACTTTTGATCTTTTATCATGACTGTTGCTGGTTTAGGTAAACGATTATAATTGCTGCTCATAGAATAGTTATAAGCACCTGTTGTGCAAACCGCGATGATGTCATTTCTCTTAATACTTAATGGTAAATAAATATCTCTTTGAATGATATCCCCACTTTCACAACATCTGCCTACTAGATCACATTTCAAATCGTTGTCTTCATTCATTTTATTTGCACATAAGCAAGTATATCTTGATTTGTATAAAGCATAACGAGGGTTATCTGTCATACCTCCATCAATAGAAACATAATTCTTATAACCTTCTATCTTTTTTAAAGATCCAACTTTATATAAAGTAATGCCACAATCAGCAATGATACTTCTTCCAGGTTCCATGATAAATATTGGCTCATTTAACCCTAATTGTTTACAAGTTTGATGAAATATTTCAGATATTCCTTTTATCTTTTCCTCTATATTAATATAAGGATCATCTTCCACATATCTAACACCAAATCCCCCACCAATATTTAATTGACTTAATTCATAGTTATACTTTTTCTTCAATTCACTAGCAAACTCTAACAAGACCTTCATACTTTTTTCATGAACATCTTCATCAAACACTTGTGAACCCACATGACAATGTAACCCAACTAGATTGATATTTTTCATATTCAATGCCATTGTTACGATCTTTTCAGCTTGATCTGTTATGATCGCATTACCAAACTTGCTGTCAACTTGACCAGTAGCTACTTCCGCATAAGTATGAGGATCAATACCTGGAGTGATCCTGATCATAATCTTTTGTATCAAACCTTTTTCTTCAGCTATCTTTTGTAAGCTTACTAATTCTTCTTCGTTATCAACTACAAAATATCCTACTTGATGATCTAAAGCAAATCTAATATCATCATCAGTCTTGTTATTTCCATGGAAATAAGCTTCACTTAGATCAAACCCTGTTTTATAAGCAGTATAAATCTCACCAATAGAAACAACATCTATACCTAATTCTTCTTGAGAGATGATCCTATACACCTGTTTAAAACAATTAGCTTTTGAAGCATACAATACTTTGCTGCCATTAGAAAAATACTTTTTAAAAGCGTCAATATATCTTCTACAATTGTTTCTTATCTTATCTTCATCTAACACATATAAAGGTGAACCATACTTTTCAACAATATCAACAGTATCAACACCAGCAAAAGTAAGATGTCCTTTTTCATTTACAGTTAAATTATCACAGATCATGCAAATCACTCCTTAATCCAACAATCTATCTCTTGATTATTCTATCATAGTTATTAAAGATTTAACGCACTCTGCTTACCTTCTTACCAACAAAAAAGTGCTTGTAACCTAGGGGAACAACAAGCACTTCAAGAAAGGGATTATTAATTAATTTGTCAAGTTAAGAGGAGAACTATTCAATTAATACTCATGCCACAAATAACAAATTTGTAACACGACCCCTAACACACTATTTTTAATACTATTAATCTAAATCTAGGCCATTACTTTCGATGACTTTCTTATACCAATAGAATGAAGCCTTTTTACTTCTCTTTAAAGTACCATTACCTTCATCATCTCTATCGATATAGATAAAGCCATATCTCTTTTTCATTTCGCCACTGCCAGCACTAACAAGATCGAATGGTGACCACATTGTATAACCCATTAAATCTACACCATCTTCATCAACAGCTTCGATCATTGTTTTGATATGACTTCTTAAATAATCAATCCGATAACTATCATTGATTGAACCATCTTCTTCAATATGATCAACAGCTCCTAATCCATTTTCTACAATGAACATTGGTTTTTGGTATTTATCATATATCTGATTTAATGTTGTTCTTAATCCTAACGGATCAATCTGCCAACCCCATTCGCTTGATTTAAGATAAGGGTTAGAAGCTGAATAAACCATATTTCCAGTAGCATCAACATCTCCATCAGACTTAACAGTCTTAGTAGCATAATAACTAAAACCTATGAAATCTACTGTATTCTCTTTAATGATAGATAGATCATCATCTTTTACCGGCAACTCAAATCCTTTTCTCTCATATTCCTTCAAAGCATAATTTGGATAATATCCCCTTGCTTGAACATCCATAAAGAAATAATTTTGATGCTCTTGTTGTTGAGCAAAGAATACATCCTCTGGCTTACAAGAATATGGATAATAAGCACCAGCATTCAACATACAACCAACCTTGATATTAGGATCGATCTCATGAGCAATCTTTGTAGCCCATGCGCTTGATAGTAATTCGTGATAAGCAGCAGTATGCAATGTCTTATATCTATCTTCAGTTTCATCAAAAGAGATACCTGCTCCAATAAAAGAGCCATGTAAAATAACATTAATTTCATTAAATGTTAACCAGTATTTGACTTTATCTTTGTATCTTGTAAACAAAGTTGTGGCTAGTCTCTTATAAAAAGATACTAACTCACGACTACGCCATCCACCATATTTTTTAATTAATCCCATTGGGCAATCAAAATGAGTGATAGTAACTAATGGTTCAATACCATACTTATGACATTCATCAAACACATCATCATAAAATTTTAATCCAGCCTCATTAGGAGTTGTTTCATCACCATTAGGATAGATCCTACTCCAAGCGATTGACATTCTAAAACATTTAAATCCCATTTCAGCAAGTAAGGCAATATCTTCTTTATAATGATGATAAAAATCTACACCAACTTTTGCTGGATAATAGTACCCTTCTTCAAATCCTTCAGTCTTTCTGTTTCCGCTAGCAAACTGCCATCTTTCTTTCCCACCAGGAATAATATCAACATTTGCTAGACCTCTACCATCTTGATCATAAGCACCTTCACATTGGTTAGCAGCTGTTGCTCCACCCCATAAAAAATCACTTCTTAACATGAAACTTTCTCCTTATCTTTTATTTCTTTTAAGGCTTTAATCGACCAATCACTATCAACCATTAAAGCTCTTCCAACACCTATGATATCTGCTTTAGCAGTACTCAAAAGTTCTTCGGCATCACTTACTTTTTTAACGCCACCTGTCAGCATGATCGGAATATCAACATTTTTCTTGATCAGTTCACTAATATCCGAAAACCAACCGGGCTTATTATTTCCTGGGATGATATAACCATTATGTCCACCTGATATACTCAACAAATCTACCCCATTTTCCCACAACATTATTGCTGCTCTTAGACACTCTTCAATAGTAGAAGAGCCTAAACAATAATCTAAGCCTCCAAAACGATAAGAAATCGGATAATCTTGACCAACCGCTGCTCTAACTGAAGATAATACTTCAAGAGGTAAACGCATCCTATTTTCCAAAGATCCCCCATATTCATCAGTTCTCTTATTAGAGATAGGGGAATAGAATTGATTCAAAAGATAGCCATGAGCTCCATGGATCTCTACTCCATCAAATCCTGCTTTTTTTACTCTGATAGCTGCTTTAGTAAAATCATCGATCGTCATTTTAATTTGTTCTTTGCTCATTTCTAATGGTACTCTTTGATCTTTTCGCCAAGTAACACTGCTAGCAGATAATGGTATATCATTTTCATTAATTGGTTTTGCCCAAGCTCCTGCATGATTTATCTGGGCAAAGATCTTAGAATCACCATTTTGATGAACCACATCAACAAGTTTTTTCAAGTAAATGATATCATCATCTTCACTTACCGATATCTGACTTCTTCCTGCTCTAGCTATACCACTGATATAACAATATTCCGTTTCAACTAAACCAGTAGCCCCTTGTAAAGACCTATCACTATAATATTTGATGATATCTTCATTGATCTTCTCTCCCTCTTTGAGCTTATGAGTAGCCATAGGAGGTAAAGCAATACGATTTGCAATCTTTAATTTATTTATATAAATAGGACTATCTACTACACTCATACACTACCTCAACGCCTTACAAAAATCAGGTGCTTTCTTATCTAATATTGTTTCTAATGCTCTTATGATCACTTCGTGATCTTTCCCCTCATGCATACCACTTACTGTCACATAACCAAACAATTGATCTTTATTAACACTTATTGGAAATGAACCAGCAGATAAAACATAATCTTTGTTTCCATGTAAAGATGCATATTTATTACTGATCCTATCTTCAACATAACAGTACGCACTACTATTGCCAGTTAATTTCAAACAGTTCCTTTTACCATTCATGTACTGCTCATGAGCATGACCTTTTGTCTCCATAATATGCTGGAATAAAATAAGATCATCAGAAGCTCTAACAATAGTGATCGCTAGTTTTCCCTTAAAGTTTTCAGCTTGTCTTACTAACTCATTACCTAAGATCAAAGCATCATTGTTACTAAAAGAATCATATGTCAAGATCTCTTGTTGTTTTTTTAATATTTCCAGATCAGATTCATCATAGTCTAACAGATTTTTTCTTATATTTTCTAATAGATCAAACTCCTTAAGTAATTTATCATAAGAAGCTATTGGACTTTCTTTTTTATCTTCAATCATCAATTGACAAAAGTGATGTATCTGACTATAAAAATCATCATGATCATATGCTAGGTCAATTTTTTGAACTAAGCCATCCTTTTCAATGATCATTTGATCAGGACGATGCAAGTTCTTAATAATCAAGTTACCTTTTGTTCCCTTTATATAAGCATTTCTCTCTTTAGTTCGATCATAACCTACTTCTATTCTTGCTTTGATCTTTCCATCAGTTAATAATGCCTCAACATATACATCGCAATCTTTTTGATTAAAATTTGCTCTTACTTTTTCAACTTTAATATCATCCATTAGATCAATAAGTAGTGCTGCACAATAAATGCCACTATCTCTTAAACAGCCACCTGCCTCATTATCTAAAAAATGATAATCACTATTTAAATTTGGCAAATTGAAACATATCTCCGTATTTATTTCTTCGATATCACCGATTATACCTTCCGCTAATTTCTCTAAAATATGATCATAAGCAGGGACAAAAAGCGATTTCATTGCTTCCATGAATAACGTATCATTTTCCTTAGCAATCTTTAAGATCTCTTTAGCCTGTTCAATATCTACAACTGCTGGTTTTTCACAAAGCACACTCTTTTTATTGTTAAGAGCTTTTTTAGCCCACTGAAAATGATACTTGTTAGGTAATGCAATATAAACAGCATCAATTTGAGGATCATCGATGATGTCTTGATAATCTGTATATATCTTTTCACAAGAATATTCTTGAGCAAAGTTTTCCAGCTTTTGCCTATCTCTACCAGAGATAGCCCATAATCTGCTATTTTCTTCATATTGTAAACCTTGTGCAAAACGATGGGCAATCCTACCTGCACCGATAATCCCCCAATTGATCATAATTTATAAATCCTTTCTAGCACTCTAAACCTGCTACAAATCCTTCCCTGATAGCTAAATAACCATTCTTAGCTCTTTCATTACAATCACCAACAGCGATCACTTCTATATCGTTATTTTGTAATACTTCTTTTAAAGGAGCATAAGCTCTTCTTCCAGTAGCATTGATGATCGTATCAACATTATCAATTGTAACAGATTTACCATCTTTACTATAAGTAACACTATCTTTTGTTACTTTTTCTACTTTAGCAGATGTATTGATCTTTACGCCATATTCATTTAAACGTTTCTTTAAATAGTAATTAGGATTAGATTCGCCATCTTTAACTATCTCAGCTAACATCTCTATGATCGTAACATCATTACAACCATGTTCAGCTATCTGATCAGCAGTTTCAGCTCCTACTAGTCCTCCACCGATAACAACTACCTTCTTACCAAAATCTTTCTTTCCAAGTAAATATTCATCAGCAACAGTTGTATATTCCTTCATTCCTTCAGTATTTGGTACAAATGGAGTAGAACCAGTTGCTAAGATTACTTTATTAGGATTATAAGAAGAAATAACTTCTAAATTAGCTTCAGTGTTCAATACAACATTGACATTTAGTTTTTCTAACATATGTTTCTGCCATACGATAAAGGAACTAAAATCATTTTTACCTACAGGAATTGAAGCTGCAATCCATTGACCACCTAAATTACTACTCTTTTCTAGCAAAGTTACTTTATGACCTCTAGTTGCTGCTAATATAGCTGCTTCACATCCAGCAATTCCTCCACCTACTACAACTATATTAAGTGGTTTACTAACCTTTTCAATCTTGTATTCGTCTTCCATTCCAGTTAATGGATTGACTAAACATCTAACTTTATTACCTTTACCATTTTCACCAGAACAACCTTGTACACAACCAATACAATGGATCATATCTTGATAATCACCATTTAATACCTTATTTGGCATATCAGGATCTGCCAATGAACTTCTTGCCATTGTACACATATCGGCTTTATTTGACTCTAAGATAGTTTCAGCTAAATATGGATCATTGATCCTACCAACTGCGATGACAGGTATATTGACTACTTGTTTAATTTGATAAGCATTATCTACATAGTGACCAGCTGCTACACAAGATGGTGGAATGATCACTGGCATTGAACCATATACACCTTGAGAAACATGGATCGAATCTAATCCAGCTTTCTCTAAAATGACTGCTATCTGTTTTGCCTCTTCAATCTCTAATCCACCATGAACATATTCTTGAGCAGACATACGATATTGAATGATGAAATCTTCTCCACACTTTTTTCTGATAGCTTTAATGATCTCTGTAACAAAACGGCAACGATTGATGACATTTCCACCATATTCATCAGTTCTCTTATTAGAGAATGGTGATACAAATTGTCCTAACAAGTAACCATGAGCACCATGTAATTCAACACCATCAAAATTAGCTTTATAAGCTCTATAAGCACAATCAACAAAATCTTTTTGAACTTGTTTGATATCCTCTAATGTCATTTCTCTTGGTGTTTCTCCCATTGCAGGATCTTTGATTGCACTAGGAGCAATACATTGTTGTCCTGTTACACCACTACTTGTTTCTCTACCAGCATGATATATTTGAGCAATGATCGTAGAACCATACTTATGGATCCTATCTGTGAATTGTTTATATGGCTCAATCTGTCCATCTTCCCATAATGCAGGTAATCTTTTAAATGCTCCTGCTGTTTTTGAAATAGCAAAATCTTCTGTGATGATCATGCCCCAACCACCTTTAGCTTTATGTTCATGATAAGCCATGAACTTTTCTGTTGGATAACCATCTTCTTGGCAATAATTAGTGACCATAGCACTAACTACCATTCTATTTTTAACTACTGTTTTATTGATAGTAATTGGTTCAAATATCTTCATAAATCTCCTTCTTATTTTTCAAAAGCTTTTTCTACAACATCCATGATTTCTAATGTGTGATCACGATAAGATTTATAAGCTTCTGTATCCTTTTCTCTTACAACTCTTTCGAATTCAACGACTTCATAATAAAGTCTTTCTTGATGATCTAATAAATTATAATTTGTAACTTCCTTATCATTAATGAAATCAAATTTGGCAAACATATTAGCAGGTGAATGACCTAATAATGTTTGCTTATCTCCTTGGATCCTAATCTCCGCATTATTAGAACAATCTTTTGCGCCAATTAATACACAAGAGAAATCCTCATACTCTAACATTAGAGTTCCACTAACATCTACTTTGTTAACAATATTAGGATAATATCTAACTGATTTAGGTTTACCAAACATGCCAACAACAAAGTGGATGTTATAGATATTAATATCTCTTAATGCTCCACCTGCTTTCTTATAATCAAATGCTGGCAAGATCTCACCTTGTTTAAATGCATCATACCTACTTGAATACTGTGTATAATTTAAGTAAACGATCTTGATGCAAGGCATCTGTTTAACCAATTCTTTGGCTTTTTTATAGTTAGGAGAATGCATAGTAGTGATAGCTTCAAAGATATAGACATTATTCTTTTCGGCTAATTCAAATAATTCTTCTGCTTCCTTCTTAGTGATAGTAAATGGCTTTTCAAGTATAACATTGCGTTTTTTCTCTAAAGCCTTTTTAGCCATCAGATAATGCAAATGATTAGGAACTGCAACATATACTGTGTCACTTTTAACTTCATCTAGCATTTGATCATAATCCTCATAAATAGATCCAATGTTATATTGACTTTGAAGTTCCTTTAGTTTATCCAACATATTTACAGCACAAATACTTTCAAAACTGACGTTTTCTACTAAGCTTGCTGCTTTTAAAAATTCTGGAGCAATCTGACCTGCCCCAACAATACTGATTTTCATATCAAAATCCTTTCTTTCCTATCCAACATATAGATTGCTGCCAATCTCTTTTAAGTGTTCTTGATATTGGTTCGTATTTTCCAATATATCTCTTTGATTGACTAATCTATATCCTTTTTTCACAAAATATTCTCTTAAAGAAGGGGCTGTAATTCCAATAACATCCTTAACTCTTGGAAGAGTATATGAATGAGATTGTTTCCACAATGCATCATCAATAAATGCAGGATGAATGCTAATGCAATAATCTTTACCTTCTTCAAACTTTTGTTCCATAATCGCTTTAGCAGTATCATATTTATCGGCAATGACCGCACTATCAAGAGTTTTGATCTCTTCTTTGTCTAAAGCAAGGTGAGGCATAATGCCAACATAGTAATAATTGCTGTTAGCAAACTTTTCCGATAATCCAAAAAATGGACAAACACAAGTATTGTAAGGGATATGATATTGTTCACAGACATCAATCAAAGCATTATTCAATACCTTTCCATCAAGATCAAATTCCGCAGTCTCGGGATATCTTCCTAGATATCTGTAGCATAAATCTAATTGTGCCTTCAATTCTTTTACCGCATCATCATAATTGATCTTATTTTTGTTCTCGTTCCTTTTCCGACTCCAAACATAAGTTCCATCTTCATCAATTAAAGAAGGAATCTCGTCTTTTCCCAAAATTGGACTTCCTTTTAATTGAGCTTGCCACTCGACCGAAATCCAAGGTCTTTTTGCAAGTTCTTTTAAAGCATATTCGCTAGCAACTGTGTCAAGATATAAGTATGCAGAAGTGACTAATCCTTCATCTACTCCTTTTAAAAAACCATCGGTCGTACCTTTACTGTAACCAACATCTGCTCCTCTAATAGCGATATTAATAGTCATTTTTCTCAACTCCTTTCCCATTATATGCACATATTAGCATTTATTTAGGCAAGTGGCTTTCACGATATTTCTTGCCCTAAAGTAAAATCTTCTTACCAGTCAAGAATATAAATGTAAATATTATTTTTAAAATAATGGTAGATTAAAACTAAGGAGGGCTCTTAGTTTAAGAGAAAATAAAATGAATAAAGCAGATAAATTAGAAAATACTCGTGACTGTTTGGAAAAACTTATCAAGGGTTGGCTTGGAGATAAAGACAGTTTAAACGAGAGTATGGTTGAAGAACCACTCATTTATTTTAGTATCTTTGGTAATATTTATTCCAAAGAAGATCTTCAATATAGATTCGCTACTACTTCAAAAGACTTAGTCAAAGTAGAAATAGTTAACTATGTTGATAGGATCAACGGAAATAATGCATCACAATATGCTACTGTAATCGGCTTCTTCAAAAACGAAGCAGATTATCAAAAGCATTTAGTATTTGCGGGTAGTTTTGCTAACAAATTAGTAAAAGTAGACAACAATTGGAAATTACACACAGTACGCTTTGATCTTCAGCAAGAAGACAGCGTAATGTACACTTCTCTTTCAAAAGAAGGAATGCTATACAAGGCAAGTGGTTATGGCGATAAAAAATTCATCTCAGGATGGAAAAATATCGATGATCGTATTGGCCACAATATGACAGCTGGTAATAATATTGGTCAATTAATGATCAACCAAGACTATGACTTGTGTTGGTATGCTATCAAAGAGAACAAAAAAGTTTTAACTGAGGAAGAAAAACTTCAAGAAATAGTATATAAATATGGTGCCGCTTATGATTTTGCATCATTCCATTTGTTAGCTGAAGATCTAGCTGAAGATGCTGTCCTAAATATTGATGAGAATTTATGGACACGTAATAGAGATGTCATAGGCTATTTAAAAATGAAACGTAAGATGGTTTCTAGAAGTAATACATCATTAATTATTGATGAGACTTCAATCGATGAAAATCAAGCAGCTATAAAAGCAACTCACCTAGCTATTGATCTAACTAGTAAAAGAGAACTAAAAGATGATAGTCTGACACAATTTGCTTATGGTAAGTTTACATTCGAATTTGAAAAAGCCAATGATAAGTGGTCTATCAAAAAGATCTCTTATCTAAAAGATTAGGAGGACGATACAACGATGACTAATGATGAAAAAGAAATACGTCAATTATTAGAAACATTTATAGAAGCATGGAAAGATCGTAAAACAGATCATATTGATGAATTAATGACAAGTGATTGTGAAATCGACTATAGCATCTTTAACAAAGGTATCAGCATCGAGGAATTTAAAAAGCAATTAAGTACTCTTACTCGTATTCCAACTTATACTCGTTTTGAATTGTATAATTACGTTTGTGCTGTTGGACAAGACAAAGCACAAAATAGTGGTTTCATTCAAGGAATCTTCGTTGACGAAAGTGGCGAAAAATCTACTAGTTTCACTTTTGATGCATTTATCGCTAACAGTTTAGTAAAAGTGGATGGAAAATGGAAAATGAATGCCATGAGATTAGAATTAGGAAGCTCTAGTGATAACCATGTGCGTTTATACTCAAGTGGAGTTGGCATTGATCATTATGCAGGAGATGTTTCATTTATTGGAAATTGGCATCAATTAACAACTGAGGTTGGTTTCTTTAAAGGTTCACGTATCAAAAGTATTGTTCCAGAATATGATGCTCCTTGGTATGCTATCAAAGATAGAATAAATACAAATGGATCAGATCTTGATCAAATTAGAGAACTTGTTTATCGCTATTGTTTCTCTCTTGATCTAGATTGCTTGGAGTTATACGACACTGTTTTTACTGAAGATGCAACTGCTGTTTATAGTGATGATCGTAAGTATGACAAGAGAACAGTTACAGCAATGCTAAGATTCGAAAGACAGGGTATGATTGGCTTAGGACATATTGTATATGTAGATTCTGTTGATTTCAATGGTGATGAAGCCGTTGGTAGAATTTACAGAGCTGGATATGTTCCACCACATAAACTTCATGGAGAAGGTAAAAAACTTAATTATGTCAATGCAAGATACAAGATGATATTCAAAAAAGTAAATGGCCAATGGCGTATTAAGAATCTTAACTATTATCCAGGTTCTCTTGTCAGAGATTATGCATCAGATGTATTCGTCTGTTGCAGTGGCAAATAACTAGCAAAGACTCTTTAACACACATTTAATTCTATCCTCTTTAAAGCTTCTTATTTGCTATTTAAAAATGTGCTTCAATTTGAATGCACATTTTCTTTTTACTTTTTCTTCTTATTTTTGTCTTTTATATCTAGTTTTGTTCTCTTGATCAAAAACTCTTCAACATCCTTAGTACTGTGATCAAAACCATTTCTATCAAGATATAATGGATTACTGTATTTAAATGAAATGATGTAGATATCCTTGTATGTTTCGATCGAGATTATATCATCATAATCAAATTGTTGAATAATTTGATCTCCATCCTTTTTATTCAAGTGATTAGTGTCAAAACTATATTCCTCAATGGAATCATCACAACATCTCCTAAATTTACCCTTCCTATAAATATATGGGATCACATAAAATAGAATGGGCAAAACGATAAATCCAATTATAAACAAAGCCCAACCTAATCTACTTTTAACATCTTGGGATATGCACACACACCCTCCAAGAAGCGATATAGACATAAATACTACCCCATAACTTGCTACTGGGCCATACTTAACTGCATAATTTCCTATTTGATCAAAATGGTCTTTATTATTTTTAGTTTTATTAGTAATCTTATCTTTTCTTGACATATATTTCTTACCTTTCCTACCATAGATACAATTTAATATTACATCTAAAATGATATCCTATTTTATATTTGTTTTCCAATATACCGAGAAAAAATGTAATCTATTGAAATAATTCAGTAGTAAATTGTTAATTTCCAACCTAAAAAGAAATAACCTAAATTATTACATACCATTATTTTTGTACAATATATTTGGAGGTAGAATATGGAAAATAAAATACTAAATATCGGCTTTATTGGAAATGGCAAAAGTGTAAATAGATATCACGCACCTTTCGTATTAACTAGAAAGGACAAATTTAATATCAAAACAATATACACTAGGCATCCAGAAAGCACAACATGGGCAAAATTAGACGGGGTTAACTACACTGATGATATTAACGAATTATTGAATGATCCACAGATCGATGTAGTAATTGTTAATACTGGAACACCAAAATCACATTATGAATTTGGAAAAATAGTATTAAATGCTAATAAGAATTGTATCGTAGAAAAACCTTTCACCGAAACTAAAAAACAAGCTCAAGAGTTATTTGACTTAGCAAAGCAAAAAGGATTAATAATTGAATCATATCAAAATAGAAGATTCGACAGCGACTTTTTAACAGTTCAAGAAGTTATTGAAAGTGGAAAACTTGGAGATATCTTAGAAGTAGAATCACACTATGATTATTATCGTCCAAATATCCCTGAGTCAGTTGAACATAGACAACCATATATGTCTTATCTCTATGGACATGCTTGTCATACTTTAGATCAAGTTATTTCTTACTTTGGTAAACCAGATTATATTCATTATGATGTTCGCCAATTACTTGGAGAAGGAAGAATGAATGACTATTTTGACATTGATATGTACTACGGTATCACTAAAGTATCTGTCAAATCATCATATTTTCGTGTAAAATCAAGGCCAAAATTTGCTATTTATGGTAAGAAAGGTATGTTCATTAAAGAAACTGAAGATCGGCAAGAAGAACATCTTAAATTATTCTACATGCCTGGAAATGAAGGATTTGGACAGGATAGGCCAAAAGAATATGGAACCTTAACCTACTATGATGATAACAACCAATATCATGAAGAAAAAGTTGTTACAGTTCAAGGTGACTATGCGAAATACTACGATGCTTTATATGAAACTTTAGTAAATAATAAAGCACCTTTAGTTAAACCAGAAGAAACATTATTAGTAATGGAAATGTTAGAAACAGGCGAAAGCTTATTAAAATAAGGAGAGTATATGTTAAATAATGAATTTTTATGGGGTGGAGCTGTTGCTGCAAATCAATTAGAGGGCGCTTATTTGGAGGATGGTAAAGGAATTTCAGTTCCTGATTGTTTAACTGCCGGAGCAGTAAATAAAAAAAGAGAGTATACTGATGGAATTACTGAAGGTAAATATTATCCAAATCACGAAGGCATTGATTTCTACCATCGTTACAAAGAGGACATTAGCCTTTTCAAAGAAATGGGTTTTAAGTGTTTTAGGACTTCAATTGCATGGAGCAGAATATTCCCAAATGGCGATGATGAATTGCCAAATGAGAAAGGTCTTCAATTCTATGATGATTTGTTTGATGAGCTACTAAAAAATGATATTAAGCCAGTTATCACTCTTTCCCACTACGAACCACCATATAATTTGGTAAAGAAATATAACTCTTGGGCTGACAGAAGAGTCATAAATTTCTTCGTTAAATTCTGTAAAGTCGTCTTTGAAAGATATAAAGATAAAGTACAATATTGGATGACATTCAACGAAATAAATGGAATGATGCATAATGGCATTGCTTCAGCTGGCATTAGAGAAACAGACATGCAAACACTTTTACAGGCTAGTCACAATATGCTTGTAGCAAGTGCAGAAGTTGTAAAACTAGGTCATCAGATCAATCCAAATTTCAAGATAGGCTTGATGATCTATTATGGACCTAATTATGCTAAAACATGCAATCCGGATGATGTAATGGCATCAATCATAGCTCAGGATAACACTTATTATTTTAGTGATGTACAATCAAGAGGCTATTACTCAAATAAAGCTAAAAAACTATGGGAAAAGAATAACATTCATATTGAAATGGAGGATAAAGATCAACAGATTTTAAAAGAAGGTACTGTGGATTATATTGGCTTTAGTTATTATGCATCAAGTGTTTCTGCATCTGACACAGAAAAAGAAGAAACAACTAACAGTAATGTGACAAAAGCAATCAAAAATCCATACCTAAAAGCTTCGGATTGGGGATGGCAAATTGATCCAGTAGGCTTACGTGTATCTTTAAATCAATTATATGATCGTTATCAAAAGCCTTTATTCATCGTCGAAAATGGTTTAGGAGCTATTGACAAGATAGAAGAAGATGGTTCAATTCATGATGAATATCGTATTCACTATATGAAAGAGCATTTAAAGGAAATGAAAAAGGCTGTTGAAGAAGATGGAGTGGAATTAATGGGTTATACTGTTTGGGGTCCTATTGATCTAATCTCTATGGGAACAGGAGAGATGAAAAAAAGATATGGAATGATCTACGTTGATAGAGACAACGAAGGAAATGGCACATTACAGAGGTCAAAGAAGGATTCATTCTATTGGTATAAAAAAGTCATATCTTCTAATGGCGAAGAACTTGACTAATCATATTATTTTCTAAATTAACAATTCAGTTAAAAAAAGATCATCTTTAAAATTAAGATGATCTCTTTTATTAATTACTCTTTGTCTCGATTACTCTAAATACTCCCATAGAACCTCTTGGAGATTTCTTGATAGTACTCTTAGCTATGGCAATAACTTTGTTAACATCATCTTCACCAGTTACTTCAAATACTATTCCACCTTGTCTACTATTTTTATCTTCACCAATGTAAGTATACTTTGGTGAATCTACAGCTTCTAAAGCTTTAATAAAATCTGTAAACAATAATTTTAATCCACATTCAACTGTAATCTTCATATAATTTAATCCTCCTATAAGTTTAATGCAATCTTTGATCCTTCATAAATGGCATACTTGCAATCTCTTGCTTGTTTAGCATCACCTATCACAAATACCTTTTTATTATCAGTAAGTTGGGCAAAACTTTCATCATCCTTGTAACCTAAAGCAACAATAATATTATCATAGCCTTCAAGTTTTCCTTGTTGTCCATCAATCTCAATGACCATCGAATGAGAATCTAACACCTCTATTACATTAGTGTTTAATTTATATTTAACATGGTCTTTAAGAGTAGTTAAAAGCTGTCCTTTTACAATACGGATCATTCCTTTTCCCAAGCCATTACTCTCGCCTCTGTAAATGATATCAACTTTCTTTCCTTGACTTACTAATAATTCAGCAGTTTCCAAAGCAACAGATGCTCCCCCTAAAATTGCTACATTTTCGCCACAATTAACTTTGTTATTGATAACATCTTCTGCTGTAACGCAATACTCTTGTAACCCTTTGATATTAGGCATAGTTGGTCTTGCTCCTGTAGCAATGATAATCCTATCTGCATCTAAAGAAGAAACATCAGTAGGTTTTATTTCCTTACCTAATTGAAATTTTACAGAATATTTCTTGCAATAAGCATAAATAGTATTAATAGCTCTTCTTAATACATCTTTAGAAGGAGTTTTTGAAGCAGTGATAAAATTACCTCCAACCTCACTACTCTTATCATAGACAGTGACTTCATTTCCACGACAAGAAAGAATCCATGCTGCTTGTAATCCGGCAGGACCAGCACCGATAATAGCATACTTTTGTTTTTCTTTTGATGGTTTAATCTGCCACCTATTTTCTTTTCCCGAGAATGGGTTTATCATACATGATATTCCTTGATCTTCCTCTTCACATCCTGGAGACGAATTATGACAACGCTGGCCACAAGCCATACAATGATAGATAAGATCATATTCCCCATTTCTTATCTTATTTGGGAAATGTGGGTCGGCAACAGATTGTCTTCCTAACGCGATCATATCAGCATCACCACATCTAATAATATCAGCTGCTAAATCTTCATCATTGATTCTGCCAACCAAAATAACAGGTATATTAACTACTTCTTTAAGTTTTCTGGAATTTTCTCTATTGTAAGCAACAGGAGCATAATAAGATTGTAAAACATATGGATGAGACATATGGATATAATCTGCACCTGATGTTTCTGCCATCTTGGCAAATACACAATAATCATCAATAGTATTTCCTTCAGGTTCCATATTAGATGAATTAATTCTTAAACCTACTGGATAATCTTCGCCACACTTTTCTTTGATACCCTTGATTATCAAGTCAATTATCCTAAACCTATTTTCATATGATCCTCCGAATTCATCAGTCCTTTTGTTAAAACCATTTGATAAGAATTGATATAAGAGATACATATGTGCACCATGGATTTCAATACCATCAAAGCCAGCTTTTTTAGCTCTAATAGCTCCATTAACAAAATTATCAAT
Source organism: Erysipelotrichaceae bacterium (assembly GCA_963586925.1). Taxonomy (GTDB): domain Bacteria; phylum Bacillota_I; class Bacilli_A; order Erysipelotrichales; family Erysipelotrichaceae; genus UBA1783. The sequence goes on along the minus strand of CAVAAT010000028.1, from coordinate 64,048 downwards.
AGTTTCATATACTTGTTGATTAGTCATTCCCATGGCTGTCAGATTACCATCATTATCATATCTGTCTGAAGGGCCATATAACATAGATCCATTAACGCTAACAGCAGTTGCTCCAGCGTGATGTAACTGAGCAAAAATATATCCACCATCATATTTGTGACACTCAGCAGTTAATTTACTTAAAGATTCAATAAAACTATCATCCCAAATTCCTGGTTCTATAACATTTCCCAATCCATTTGGACTTACTGCAATAAACTCGGTAATAACAATACCAAATCCACCTTTAACTCTTTCAGCAAAATAAGTATTTCCATAATCAAAATATTTATTGTCTTTACCTGCTGTCCTTGAGCTCATTGGTGCAACAACAAATCTACTATTTAGGGTTAGTTTTCCTACTTTAATAGGGTCGAATAATATTTCGTGCTCTTTTTTCATTATACATTCTCCCTATTTCCTATAATCTCATGACCTAAATAATTGATCAATCTATTAGCTAAGTCACACTCATCTATATCTCTGTTATATGATGTTAATTTTACAAAGAAAGTTTCTTTTTGATCATCTGGGTCTAATGCTAAAACTTCTGCCATTTCCAATGCATTAGCTATTTGCTCATAGGTAAGTTCACTTCCTAATATTTGGTTGATTTTACTTACAGATACTTTGATATATCTTCTTTGAAGATCTGTCTTGCACATAACAGTTTGATTTTCGATCTTATCTGCACTTGCACACTCAAATAAATATGAAGTTGCATTACCAACAATCTTTTCAATTGATTTTGGATTAGACCCGTAACTTGACATTAATGAATTAAATGTTTTTACACCTATTTTATTTTCAATTTTCTTTACAACCCTTTTATCAATATTAGCTGATGCAATAATCACTTTATCAGTGTTATCATTAGCCATATATTCATCATCAAAGATCACTCCTCCAATACCAAATACTTTATTCCCAGTTACAAATACAAGATCACCTTTCTCGAAAATGTATTTTTTGGCATTGTAAGTAATATAACCTTTCTCTTTAGCATTCTCTATGCTAAATTCAGCATTCTCAATTTTGTTAGCATCAAAAATATAAAGAGGACAACCGCAATTTCTCGCGCAATATACAGAAATAGCTTCGAATATATTTGGATGATCAAAACCTAAAACATAAACTTGATCATTAATAAAATCATGCAATTTTCCCTTTGGATCAACACTGCCAATATATTGAGCTAAGATATAGTCACAAGATTCTGAATATGAATGAGCTGTCAAAGAATGAAATAAGTTATGTCTTTCATCAATAGCACTTTTTGTCCATTCGTATGAAGGAGATTTAACGCCGTAATAACAAGTATCATATCCATATTTTCTTTGGAACATACCACATGATTCCTTAGCATTCCACATCATACATAACAAATCATCTCTATATTCAGGAAGATCAATATCCCAAACAATATCATCCTCACTAACTTTGCCATCTTTAGCATTGAGATATGTTGTTTTTTCTAAAGTAAGACCACAATTATTTAATTTTGAAATGTATTGCTCTGGTGAATCAATCTGATCTGTATTCCAATAACGTTTGATCCAATTGTAACTTAGTTTCACTATTTGTTCACCTCATTTAATCTTTCCTCAATAAAAGTGATAAATAACCCATTGTCTTCATATCCATATTCTTTCATTTTAGAGAATCTAACAAATCCACAACTTGCTACATTGGTTCCATCAACAATGATTTCAATTGATGGAACTAAATCTTCAACATATTCAGTTTTTACGACAAGATCCACTTCTTTTTTTAAATATTTAGACAAAATTTCCTTTATGATGTACTTGCCACTACCTAATCCAACCATATCATTATGAACAAATAACTGTATTTGAGTTAAGATCTCATCATGCCATTCATTTTTCCATCTTATTTTATTTGTCCAGAATGTTTTTTTGTTTTCCCTGACTGAAACTTTGTTTAACATAGCAAAATTAGCACTATATTCACTAACATCTTGCTTGATAATATCATTTTCAGCCGAAACAAAACCATATGAAGTAATAATATTCTTCATATTATCCATTAAGTCGTTCCCTCCTAATAATTTTCTACTTTTTAATTTTCTTTTTGCGTTCAACAAAATCTTTTTCGCTATACACTTTACTAATTGGATTATTTCTAATAGCAACTACTACATAGTAGAATATAAATGCTAATAAAATCAAAACAATCATAAATATAACTTCTGTAGTCATGGCAAGTAAAACTAACAAAACATTAAATCCTAATAGTATCAAAAATGCGTACAGTAAGTTTTTCTTTACATTCGTTTGTTTATATTGGTAAATCAGACAAGATACAAATGCATGAAGGGGAATCATTAGTAATCCCTGTAATCCAATATTGATTATTGCTAAAGAAGATAAACTTTCATAGTGGGCTATAAGTTCTGGAAGCTGATCAGATGTGTACCCTTGTGCTAACAAGATATCTTGGGCAGAGCCATTATCTATATAAGTAAACATTAAACTATAAGCTAATATTAAATAACCGTAATTAAAGACTGTCTGAAATGCACCTTCAGCAAAACCAGTCGAAAAAGCAGTGATAGAATTACGTTCATCCTTAAATATTAGACGGTCTACTAAAAGATAACCACTACATACAACTAAAGAATCAAATAATCCACGTAGAAGTAGTAATATCCAGTAAGGCAATATATCACCTAAATACTCTGTTAAAAAAGAATTTATAACAGGGAATACTAAACGTTGGCCAACAACATATATCAAGGTTCCTCCAAAAAAAGGCCTAAATGCTATCTTGTTTCTCAACATTTTATACGCTATAACAACCACTGCTATTAAACTAACTAATATAGCAAATGATAAATGTGCTTTACTCATAACTAATCTCCTTAATACTCAATTCCAATGTCTTTTAGACAATGAGTGACAACCTTCATTACTTGAAGCGAATGCTCCATGCATTTGTCTCTTTTTTCATAATCCTTATTGTACACCATTTCAGCAAAATATTTTAACTCGCCAAGTAAATGTGAACTTTCTTCTTCTAAAATATACTTATTTTGATCAACCAAATCATATCCCTTAAATAAAGTTAGGGTAAGATCTTTAATATCATTTACTGCACTTGCTGAATTAATAACACCATCTACTCCTTGAATAGAAATACTACTATTTGCTCTTGAGTCTTTTGAGATTACAAGTGTGCAAATAAATCCTTCGTATTCTAATACGATTGTTCCTGAAGTATCTATTCCTTTTTCAATATTTGCATAATAGTGTTGAGTTATTGGTGAGCCAAATAAACCTACAATGAAGTTTATAGCATATACACCCATATCCATCATGATTCCTCCGCAAGTTTTCTTATTAAAACAAGGATAAACCATAGTATCATCACGAAATGCTAAATATCTTTTAGAAAAAACTGTATAGTTAAGAGACACTATTTTTAGTTTTCCAATATTCTTAATCCACTGCTGCAGTTTTGCATAAGAGTTTTGATATAGGTTAGTCACTCCTTCGAAGATAAATAATCTCTTTTCAGTAGCAATATTAACTAAATCTACCAATTGTTGATCATTTACGGTTATAGGTTTTTCTATAAAAACATTTTTCCCCATTTCTAAAGCAAGTTTAGCATATGGATAATGATGAATATTAGGAATAGCAATATAAACAGTATCAACATCTGGATCATTAATCACATCTTGATAATCATAAACTATTTTACTAATACCATAATCACTTGCAAAAGATTCCATAGTCTGTTCATCACTTATTAAACCACAGATTGTTTTTATAACAAGACCTTCTACTTCTTTCTGCGCAGCGAGAAATCCTCCAACGATCGCCCCAGCACCAACAACTCCTATTTTCATTAATATCTCCTTTAAATTAATGGGCGAAGAATAATCCTCGCCCATTTAAACTCAATAAATCAATGATTATTGTGCTTCTTCTAATTGTTTTTCTTCTTCAAACTTCTTTAAAGTTGCTTTTTCATAAGCTTTGAAGAATGGGAAGTAAATAACTAATCCTACAACGAATAATGCAATTTCCCAAATAACAACTCTCCAGTCACCACCGCAAGAAATCAACTGGTTCAAGAAGATTGGAGCAGCCCATGGTGCTTCAAATACATTACGGTTCATTAACTTATGACTCCAAGCAAACCACAAAATGATAGGATAAGCAATATTAGTTAAGATCAATGGAATCATCATGTATGGGTTCATAACAATTGGTACACCAAATGTTAATGGCTCGCATATACAGAATAATACTGGAATTGAAGCAGCGATACCTAATTGACGGAATCCAGGAACCTTAGATAATAATAAGAATACTAAAATTGGGTAGTTTGTACATGCTCTTGAAGGCATTGTAGAGTTGCCACACCAAATATGTGGTAAAGAATCAAGTGCTACACCAGCGGCTGCAGCAGCTTGGTTTTCAGGTAAGAATGTAGCTCTCAATGGAGTTAAAACACCAGAAACCATATTCTCCCAGTGAATACCTACCGACCAGAACACACCAGAGCCTAATGCATTAAGAGCCATACCTGCATATGAATCTGTACCCTTAACAATTGGTGCTAATAAATTAGCAACAGCATTTGTGATGTCAAAATGCAATACAGTCTTCAATAACCATGCAACAGCTAAAATAGAAAATACTGGAATCAAGTCAATGAAAGAATTAGCGATTGCTGGTGGTACCATGTCAGGTAATTTAATAGTTATCTTATGATCAACTAAAAATTTGTATGCTTTTACTGATAAAATAGCAATCAACATTGATGCGAAAGCACCAGTAGCTGAAAATGCTGTTGTATTAGAGAAATCTAAGGCATCAAATGACATAAAGAACCATGTTGCAGCAGAAATCAATACAGTTGATACTGGATTTAAGCCAAGTTCTTTTCCATAAGCTGCTGAAATAGTTAAGCATGCATAGAATCCAATCAAACCAGTAGTTAGGTTAAATGGTGTATACATAACACCAACATATTTTGCTAAGCTTGGGAAAATAGTAATTCCTAATTGTCCTGTAACGGCACATGCCATGATCAAGAATAAACTTCCAAACATAGTTAATGGCAATGTAGCAGCAAAACCATATTGAATAGCTTGCATTGCCGGTTTTTGAGATAATTTTGTAAGTGGCTGAGCGACTATCAAAATCTTTTCAGCGACTTTGTCCATAAAAGACATTTTTGCTTCGTTACCCATAGTAACTCCTTTCAATTTTAAATTTCAAATAAAATGCATCCCTACTTATTTTTTCTTCTCAGCAACGATTCTCTTCGCTTCCTTGTAAAGAGCTGCACCATCTGCGAATCCGTAGATCTTCATATCGATAGTAGTTACTGGAATTCCTAATGGATCACAAATCTTTTTTACTGTGTCAACTTGGAAACGTAAAGCAGGAGAAAGAAATACCACATCAGCTGTAGGTGCCATCTCCTGGTACTTTGAAGATTGGTAAGCGTTGATATTATCACCTGGCTCGGCAACAGCGCGCATTTTGTTGACGATTAATCCAGATGACATGCCTGCATTACAGAATACAACAATATTCATATTAACCTCCTTTGTATGTCTAGACTGCATAATTAATTGATGAATAACTCATCTGTGTTAATTATAAAGGGTAACGCTTTCAAAAATTTCCACTGTTTTTCTTAACACATTAGAATTTTTGAAATATGTTGTAAACTTTGTTAACAATGTCGTTCTCTGTTTCTTTACTTTCATTTATAAGTAGTTTGTGTTAAAAGCACTTCATTAGATAACATTTTTTTGCCCTTATTTGTTTTTTAATTCATAGATTTGCTTGTAAAGATCAATAAATTGCTTAGCATTTTCAATGGCTGTCATGCCAGCTGTCAAGTGATCTTGAGCGTGAACAAGGAAAATGTTAACTTCTACTTCCTCGCCTCTAGCTGCTTTAACAATCATGTCAGTTTGAACCTGATGAGCTTGGGCTAGACTACTTTGAGCCTCTTCAAGAATCTTTTCAGCATTTTCAAAGTCAAACTTTTTTGCATACTCAACTGCCTGGAATGCAGTTGACTTAGCATCGCCTGCAAATGTAATGATTGAAAACTCTAAATTGTACTTGTTATCATCCATATATTTTTACCTCCTAATCTCCTTTTTTTACTAAACTTGACCATACATATTTAATAGTATATGGTTGATCTTAAAAATAAGATCTTTCAAGATGAACTGTTCTTCTTTGCTCAACTTGATATGATAATTATAAATATAAGAACTATCCATTTGTTTCAAACAATTTCCACACTCTCGGGAAAGAAAAAAATCATACTATTTTTCAAAATGTTTTATCATATATATGTATAGAAATATTAGAATTATTAGAAAGGCAGGAAGGTTAGGAAATGTTAACGGGCAGACAAAAACAAATATTAAGTATATTCATTGAAAACTACTCTAAAGCTAACGTTATCACAAGCAATATTATTGCTTACGAATTGGAGGTAACTACAAAAACTGTACAAAATGACATTAGAGCTATTAATGATGAATTAGTACCTCTCCGCGCTTCGATAGGAACAGTTGCTGGCAAAGGTTATATTTTAAAAGTTCGTGACGAAAAAGCCTTTATGGATTGTATTGAACTAATTTCAAACAAATCAGAAAGTTCTGTATCTTTGGATAATAAGGAAGATAGAGTTAAATATATATGTGGTCAGTTGATATTTTCAAAAAAGCCAGTATTGTCAAATGATATTGCAGATAGTTTGTTCATCTCTCGTTCACTCTTTTCAATGATAATTAAAAGTGCTAAAGAAATGCTACAAAAATATGATATTGAGATTGTTTCAAAATCAAAAAAAGGTTTATCAACTGAGGGCTCTGAATTCAATAAAAGACTATTCTTTTTTTCAGAAAACCAAAATGCTCCTCAATATTTACAAAATATCTTTCCAGAATATTCTCGTTCTAAAGTCAGCGACGCCATTCTAAAATCGATACTAAACGAAAAATATGAGATTTCTGATAATGATCTGCAAAACTTTATTGTTTATGTAGAAATCTGTCTAATGAGAATGAAATCCGGTTTCATGTTAAATGAATACAATGATTCAGTTAGGATTTTCCCTAATTCTCACGAATATAGAATAGCCGAAAACATCCTTTATTCTTTAAAAAAAGAATATTTAGTAGAATTTAACGAGTATGAAGTAGCAAACTTAGCTTCAATGATCAACAGTATTAGGATCAAGACCGCTAATACTGCAATTTCAGAAGAAACTGAAATATTTGTCATCAAATTATTACATTCAATAAAAAAACAGTTTGGGATGGATTTCCTAGGAGATTTAGAGCTGCGTTTAAATCTATCTCTTCACATTACTCCTTTGATTCAAAGAGCGAAAAACAATCTATTAGCTATCAATACTTTATTAGATAGCATCAAGCAATCATTAACACTAGCTTATGATATGGCAAACGTATCTATCAACTTAATTGAAAAAGAATACAACATAAAATTAAATGAAGATGAAGCTGGATATTTAGCCTTATATTATGCTATCGCTCTGAACCACTTGCGTAAGAACGGCAACCAAAAGAGGGTTTTGATCATTACATCTACAAGAAAAAGCGAAATGTTACTGTTACAGCACAATTTCAACAAAAACTTTGGTGATAAAATCACTTCATTGGAAATAATACAAGCAAACGAACTTTCAACAAAAGATGCCAAAAATTACGATTGCGTATTTACAACAACTTATCCTGGACTTGTCGATACATTGAGATTTAATGCCATTCACATTGATTATTTTTTATCTGATAAAGATATTGCAACTATTACAAATGAGCTGAAGAAAACATCTGGTCAAAATCCACTAACTAGTTATTTTGATTCACAATTATTCTTCCATAATCCTAAAGTTAAAACAAAAGAAGAATTAATAAAGTTTATGTGTGAAAAGATGAACGATTTATTTGACTACGATTCTCAATTTAGTATCTCTTTCCTACAAAATGTCACCAATAGAGAGAATAATGCTCCAACTGTATTCACTAATGGAGTTGCTCTCCCACACCCAGAAATGCCTTTTACCACTGAAACGAAAGCATGTGTCTCAATATTGGATGAACCAATTGAATGGAATGGCAAAAATGTACAGATAGTATTCTTGTTAAACGTAAAAAAAGATGGTGAAAGCGAAATGGAATTATTATACTCTTTTTTATCAGATTTTATTTCCAACAAGAAAAAGATATCACAATTGAAAGAAAACCCAACATTTAGCACCCTTAGATCCCAATTGATTGATTTTGTTCCGACAAATCAATATGACTACGAAAGCATTTAAAAATGCGGCAAGACTTGCCGCATTTTTACTTATCTGCCTCAAATATAACATTTGCTTTTTTTCTTGCTTCATCCATTACTTTCATTACGTTACGACTATGTTGAAGTCTTTCTTTATACGCTTCATTGTCTTTTACATCAATGATTCTTTTTATATCCTCAAGAGTATATGACATTACTGCTAATTTTTGTTCAACAGTAATGTCTTTTACACTAGATGAACTCACTAAACTTAATTGTGTTATATTGCAAGGATTATCATTTCCCACAAAGCAACCATTCTCTCCCTGGATTATAAAGAACTTCTTAGCATAGCTATTTTTGCCTACAACAATAGTCGCTATTGCTGATTCATATTCCATTACTAACGTACCATTGATATCTACTCCTGTTGAAGTTAATTGAGCATGATATGATATTTTTTTAGGCATTCCTAGTAGTCCAACAACAGCATGAACAGAATATACTCCAAGATCCATTAGAGCTCCGCCAGAAAACTGAGTAGTAAATACAGGATGGATAATTCCTCTTAAAAATGCATCATATTTGCGTGAATATTGACAAACATTTGTTTCAATAACTCTAACAGAACCAATCAAGTTAAGATTTTCTCTAATAAATTTATAATTAGGTAATGACAATACACGATCCATTTCAATGATGAAGACATTATTTTCTTCAGCAACTTTGACGATTTTATCAAACTCTATGCAATTTGAACAAAACGACTTTTCCACTATGACATTTTTAGCATGTTTAAGAGCTTTTGTACTATATTCATAGTGCAAACTATTAGGCAATGCAATATAAACTGTATCCATTTGTGAGCATTCAAGAAAGCAACAATAGTCATCATATGATCTTCTTATATCATACTTTTTAGCGAATTCCATTGTTTTCTCTAACATCCTTCCATAAACAGCCACGATTTCTATATTTGTCTGTTTCGAGGCATCAACAAACATCTCACTGATAAAACCGGTTCCTACTATTCCTACTTTCACGCAACTTTTTTCTTCCTTCCCACTTTGTAATATAGTAAATTCAATGCAAACGGAATTATGATGATAAACAATCCCAAAACAACAATTGATTTAGTACCATATTTATCAATCAATACTCCACTATATGAAAGTCCAATGATCCCGCACATATTTCCATACATGATATCACCAATAGAATGAGCTACATTAGTAAACTTTGCTGGAACTGTTCTCTCAGTTATCTCTCTCATAGTAGGCAATATGATTCCATAAGAAATATTAGCCATTACTGTTCCACAAATGATCAAGAATGGTGAAGTAGCTAAAAGATTAAATAACAAAGTAAAGAATAAACAAATTGTAGACATCAATAATCTTGTTTTAGCATTGATCTTACTGATCTGACCAGAAATAAAAATAAATAGAGATTGAGCCATGACCCCAGCAAACGAATCCATTCCTAAAGTAGCTACATTTCCCCCAACTGCTTGTAAGAATACTGTTTTTAAACTGCTTATTGAAGTGGTAGACAAACCACTAAAGAACAAAATAAAGATCATGATCGTATAGTCCGGTATCTTAAATAATTCTTTTGTCGCTGATATATCAAGTTTTGTACGTGTTGCAGAAGAAAACTTAGTTTCTTCACAAGAAAAAGCTGAAACAAATACAAATAAAGCTGCCACTAATAAAATCCATATCATATATGAATACCCTAATTTTTCATATACTTTCGAACAAATGAGCATTACAATAGCATATCCAACTGAACCAACTGCTCTTGCTTTGCCAAAAGCATCAGTATCATTATCAAACTCTTTCAACATCCAAACATCAATAGAAGTACCTAACGAAGATACAAAGAATGCCAAAAGCGGATGTATAAAAAATAACAAATTCATATTTTTCTGACAAGCAATTATTTCTGCAATACTTACAATAGTAACTATTACAAGTAGTGGTATAAAAACTTTCTTATTTGTTCTAAGTGCATCACGCACACTGCCAAAAAAGAAAGAACCGATCATCGCAAATATCATAAACAATACGACAATCAAACTCATTTCTGTAGTAGTCATTCCATATTCAAGAAAATATGTTGTACAAAATCCAATAAACACTGCATAATAAGCCCAATATAATCCATCTAAAATTCCAAATTTAATGATCTTATTTTTCATCAATCATTTCCCTCACTTTACAAAAAATAGAAAGAGCAAAAAAACAATTAAACAGTAAAGCTCTTTTTCTTGCTTATAAATATAACAAATAACTTGTAAAGGAGTGTTCAATTTATTTCCTAATCTCAGGGAAAATCTCTCACAACCAACCAAAAAAAGCAAAAAAAATGCGATATTTACAATCACACAAGTAAGAAATAAAACTGGAGCAATGACATGGGTCATTTGCGAAAAATAGAAACAAGTAATTGATTAAATCAATCTATTAATAGTATAGCATATATTTTTGCTTTTAGTATAAATATTTAAAATATTTTAGTTATTTTAAATATTCTTGTTATATTAATTCTTTATATTATATTATTATATTATGTTAGACAAAATCATCCATCATTGATGGATGATTTTGTCCATCGTGGATGGAAATTTTCATCTACCCTAGATGGGCATTATCATCAATCCTAGACATTAAATATTGAAAAAAGATAGATAACTTTTTTTAATTATCTATCTATAAATAACTTTGATATCTTTATATACATTGTCATTTAAATATTCTTTTTTATCATCAATATTATTTCTAATATCTTTAGCGGATATTGTATATTTTTTTCTATCTTGATCTACTATAACATTTTCTAAATTCAAATACTTAGCTACATACTCTCCATAACACTCGCTGCTATAAAAATGTGTGAAACTTATTTTTTTTATTATATTGGATAAATATTGCATTTGAATATTTACACTTTCTTTATCTAATCCAAATTGCTTAGGACTATTAAATGCTTTCAATATTTTAACATCTGGAAATTCATCTTTAATCCATTTGATTTTTGTTTCAATATCAATACCAAACTCAGGTGTATCATACACAACAATGTAAAATTCATTCATATCTTTAAATGCTGTTTCTATTAAATATTGATGACCTTTATGAAATGGTGCAAATTTTCCAATAGTAAATCCTCTTTTAATCATACTATTTATTTTCTTCTCGTTCAGAATAATATTCTGGAACATCTGGAATTGAATTTATTCCATCTACCAGTTGATTTAAAGTTTCATGTAATTTTAATGGATTAATTTTAGGTAAATCATCTACTTCAATCTTATCTTTTCCAAGCATTGTTTTAAGAGCAATAGTTAGCATTCTAATATCATATTGTCCTTTAAATAATGGAACAATAGGCTTATCTAAATGATACATTTTATATACTGCAGTCATTGCTGTTCTAACACTTGTTTCAACAGTAAATACAACATCACCCTCAAGTTCTACAAATTGACCTATAAAAGCTAAATTAGAAACACTTTCTGGAATAATTTCCGGTCTATCATTAATCTTTCTAGGCATAAATTGACTAGTTATATACGGCATAACTGTAGGAATTGCTATTGAATGACTAATAATCACATCCATTTTATCTTCAAGTCCACAATAATATAAGAATTCTTTTAAAACTTCTTCACCAGAACACTCATTCATTGGTTTTTTAATATATGTTCCAATTTCGTTTGAATGAAGTCCATAGAACCATAATACATCTACATTTTCAGGTTGATCTGGGCATGTTGGTTGAAGTGCTGCTCCGTATGTAATAAACCAAGGAGAATCAACAAATGTAGTTGCACCACCTTTACCTGTTGGGTTACCTGTTTTTTCTTCTAAATATTTAAAGAATTCTGGATAATTTTTAATAGTTACTGTTACACTTACAAAATTACTTTTTTCTGGTGAGAAAGTAAACTTTTTCGGATTACCTAATTTAGGACATTTATCTGCAATTCTTTCCCAAAGAGTAAAGCATCCCATGTTTTCTGTGTCCTTATTCATAACAGGAGCTTCATGCATACTACCACGAGTAGAGTTTTGTGTCATAGATCCATTTGTAAAGAATACGCTTGTCTCTTTATCCAAAGTAACAACTTCATCTTTACCATCTTTTCTAATAAGTAGTGATTTAACTCTTTTTCTAGACTCTTCATCTTCAAATTCCATATTAATAACAGTAGTATTATTTACAAAATTGACACCATTATCTTTTAAATATTTTTGAAGTGGTAATATTAAACTATTATATTGATCGTATTTTGTACGAAGAATACCTCTTAAACTTCTAATTAAATGCAATTGATGCATAAATCTTGTTGTATATCTTTTCATTTCTATTAAGCTATGATAAGGTTGGAAAGCTAACATTGCACACCAATAATACCATAATTGACTTTTAAAATATTCTGGGCTAAACCATTGTTCAATAGTTACATCTTCAATTTCTTCTTCTGGTGTTACTACCATTTTTATCATTTGTTCTTCGACTTCTTTAGTTAATCCAAAAGTTGTTTCATCGTGAGGAATAAATCCTTTTTCCCATAATCTGTGTTTAGAATCAATTTCGTAATTTTTATTACATTCTCTTGTTTCATCTAAAACTGTTCTACCATCTTCATAGATAGAGGGTATACTTCCAAATAAATCCCATAAACATTCCATATAAGGTTCAAGTTCTCTTTCACCTCTTGAAATATAACCTGTTTCTGCATTTCCTGTTGCATCCATTGAGCCACCAAACGTGGCAAGCGAATCATAAATAGTAATGTTCTTCCCTGGCATCTTAGCATCTCTTACTAAAAATGCTGCCGCTGATAAACCTGCAATACCACCACCTATAATATAGGCTTTTTTTGAATCAATACCATCAGGTTTTCTGGTATTAACTCTGTCATAATTTCTCATTTGACCATATCCTTTCATTTTTAGACACATTATCAATTTTATACAAGTGTTGACTTTTGTATCTAAATCGATTATATTATTAATATGAAGCGATTCCAATCATTAATTTTTGTTAATTTGTATAAAAACCAACAAATAATTTTTGAATATTGGATTTTAGGAGTGATAGATTATGAAAGCTGAATATAGAAGTGCAATTAGATCAAGAAAAATGATAAGAGAATCATTTTTAGAATTATTAAAAGAGAAAGATATTAGTAAAATTACCGTTACTGATATAGTAAATAAGGCTGACTTAAATAGAAGTACATTTTATGCTCATTATATGGATGTTAGAGCAATTACTGAAGAAATGGAAAATGAAGTTATTAATAAAATGATTGAAATATTAAAAAAGTTTGAATTTAAAAACTTTTTCAATAACCCAACTCCATTACTTTTAGAAGTAAGTAGATTTTTAGAAAGTAACCAAGATATATATAAAATATTACTTAAGGTAAATGAGGCTGAAAGTTTTTTAAAGAAACTAAAAAATGAATTTGCTAAATATATGATGTCCGATACTGATATACCAGAATATTTAAAAGATTCTAAAATGGTTAATTTAAGAATTAGTTATTTTGCAGGTGGCATTATTAATATGTATCAAGATTGGTTTAATGGAAGTCTCAATTGTTCTTTAAATGATATAGCATTAGAAGTTAGTAAATTACTATCATTAGAAGCAAATGAATTATTTGGAAGAAAGGATTGATTTTATGAAACTAAAAGGTGTTAATTCATCATCTTTAAAAACAAAGAAAAAGATTAAAGAAGAATTTGCAAGTTTAGTATATGAAAAACAGGAACTTTCTAAAATAACAGTATCTGAACTTGTTAAAAGAATAGATATTACAAGAGGTGCTTTTTATAGCCATTACGATAATATTTATGATGTCGCAAAAGAGTTTCAAAATGATGCTTTAAGTATGCTAGAAGTCAATATAAATAGTTATGATGAAATACTAACATTTTTTGATTTAATAACAGAACACTTAAAGTTTAATGACACATTATATTCAGCAATATTAAAATGTGATGAACCTTTAATTTTTATGGATAGATTAACTAAGGTTACAATAGAGAAATTAACTATGTTTTTAAAACAAAATTATTCTTATCAAAATATAGATTTTAACATTCAGGTATTTACTTATGGTATAGTTAGATTATATATTAAATATTTTAGAAATGAAACAAATTACTCATTAGATAATATAAATTCTAATATTAAACTTTTATTTCAAAAAATGTTCATAACAAAAGACTGCAATTGATTGCAGCCTTTTTTTGTGCTATTTTCTTTCAGAGTTCTTTGGATACTTTGGATTTAAAATGCTTTTCTTTGTTGCAACTGATTTATCACGACCTGGATACATTACCATAAATGGCGGTATATCATTAAGGGCATCAAATAATACCTCTTCTATTTTATTTTTATTCTTTACTAAAAGTAATGGGTTGATATTAGGTAATTTTTCTTTTGTTATAACTCCTTCAATACCTAAGAATTTCTTAATTCTTTCTAAAAAATATCTTGTATCATATCTTGATGGAAAAACTTCTAATGGCTCTTTTTCTAATCTAGTTAAAGCATAAGTAGTATATAGTCCAGTTTTAACAGAAGTTTCTATTGTAAATACAACATCACCTTCCATCTCACAAAATTGACCTATAAATCCTAAATTAGTACAACCATCTGGAATAAGTTTAGGTCTATCAGTTTTATCTCTTGGCATAAATTGACTAGTTATATAAGGCATCATACAAGTAGAAATATAGGTGTGTTTTAATACTTCATCTTTAATATCTAACATATTTAAGTGATATAAAAATTCTAATAAAATTTCTTCACCAGTACATTCTGCCATTGGTTTCTTTATATAATCACCAATTCTTTCACCATAAAGCCCATCTCCCCATAAACAATCTCTATTTTTTTCTTCTTGATCTGGATAATAATTTCTATCATATACCATAAACGAAAATTCCCAACCTGAATCTTTAATAGTTATAGCACCACCAGTTCCTCTTTTACTTCCAGTCATTTTTTCTAATCTATCAAAAAATTCTGGGTAATCTTCAACTGTCAAAAAGAAACTCATCCATTTTGTTTTTTCTATTTGACCTAAAAATTTATCAGGATGTCCAAATTTTTTGTGTTTTTTAGCAAGATTTCTCCATATATTAAATAGTCCTAAATCTTCAGTATCTCTTATCGTTTCAGCAATAGTAGTATTATCACCAAATCTGGCATTAGTCATTAATGAACCATTATTTACAATTACAAAATCATTTTCAGAGATTTTTATATCATCTTTATTTTTAATTTTAATAGCAGATACAGTATTACAATTTTTATCTGTAAATTCTAAATCGAAAACATCCATATCATAAACAAACTTAACTCCGTGGTCATCTAACCATTTCTTTACTGGTTTAACTACTGAATCATTTTCATTTCTTTTTGTGTGTAAAATTCCCTCTAAATATTCAATTCTAGTTCCTAGACCAAATCTTGTTAAATATCTTTTAGCTTCTAAGGCACTATGATATTCCTTAAATGCAAGCATTGTATGGAAGCACCACCACATTGAACTATTAAAGAATTCGCTACCTTTGCCAAAGAAATCTTCAATGGTAATGTTTTCTAATTTTTCTTCAGGTGTAGTAATAAACTCTAACATTTTCATAGTTAATTCATCACTCATTCTAAAATTATGGACAGTATCATCAATATGACCTTGATTTAGTAATAATCTACATTCAGAGTGAATAGGAGTATCTAAATTAGCATCGTAACTTTCATCTAAGACTGTTCTTGTAGGATCATCTAGTGATGGTATTTTACTGCATAAATACCAAAAGCACTCCATAGTTGGCTCTAGTTCTCTTTCTCCTGGACAAACATATCCTTTTTCATTTTCATAAGCATCGCAACAACCACCTAAATATTTTCTTTTTTCAATTATTGTGATGTTTTCACCTGGCATATGAGCATCATCAATTAGGAACACTGCTGATGCAAGTCCTGCGATACCTCCACTAATAATATAAGCCTTTTTATTTTCTATGCCATCAGGCTTTTTAGCATGATACATTGATCTATAAATATTCATAACATCTCTCCTTTCGAATATCACTATTTTGTATCAACAAAAAAATTATATTTCTTATTTAGAAAGATTGATAGTTCATTATTTTGAAATGTGTATAAACTTTAACACTGTTTAAAAATTTGTTAAAATTTTTGTAAGTGTTACATAAATATTTTAATTGATTTAAATAAACATCCGAGATTCATCCAACATTTTTAGCGAATATCCAAAACTTGGATTTTAATTAATACTCATTTTTTCCTTTGTTTATAAGACTTTATAAGGGACTATGGTGGAGTCCTTACATATTTTAAGCCCAATTTTGCAAGTGCAAAATAAGAAATGATAGCACTACTATCACTTTATTTATATAGTATAAATTAGGGTAGTGCTATCATTCTCTTTATCCTGCTTATTATTTATTTACTGTTTTTTCAACATTTATCTCTTTAATAGAGGGTCTAAATACTAAACCAAAAGTTACATCTTTACCTTTAAATGGATTATAGTCTTGGATAGGTATTACTTTTAGTAATTCATAGTTTTCTGGTATAGCAGAGTCAAATACTGCCATACCATTTTCAGATCTATCTCCTTTATCTTCACGATATTCAATTTCAAAATATTCTCTTAAATAACCTAAATATTTATTTACTTGTTTTCTTTTCATTGGAGAAGATACTAATACCATTTCTTGTTTATGATTAACTTCGAATGGTAACTTATAATCATAAGCACCAACTTGTGTTAATTTAACTGCTTTATCAATAAAACTATTTCTAAAGTTAATTTGTTTAATATCTAATTTACCTTTATCAGTTTTATCAATAACAATATTATCTATATACTTCGATATGAATTGTTGTTTTTCTTCTTTTGTTTTTATATCCCATTCAAATTTATAAAATTCTTTATTTTTATAGTTATCGTCTATAGAAAGTTTTTCTATATCTCTACGAGCCATGACTTTTTCTATTGTAAAGGTATGAGTATCTAATTCATTTAACTCTTGTTTTTTATTATTTAGTATTTCTAATTTTTCATTTATCTTTTTTAGATCCTCTTCAAAATCTTTGAGTTCAACTATACCAGTTAGGTATGCTTTTTTAATTCTTTCTTTTTGTTTAATATATCCCTCAATTTCTTTATCTAAATTTAGGTTAGTATTTTTATCTTTCTTATCTGCAAGTATTGGTAAAAAGAAACTATTACACATTTGTTCAAACTCTAAAAATTCGTATATCGCTTTAATCATATATTCTTCTACATAATCTTCTCTTAAATTGAAATGACAAAACTCACAATTATAATAAATATATTTTTTCTTTTTGCCACCTGAACCTTTACATTTCATTATTCTTCCACATTTAGGACATACCAATTTTTGAAAGAAAAGATAAGTTCTAGTTCTTGTATAAGTTCTTTGATTAGTTAGTTTTTGTGTTTGACATTCTTCCCACATTGCACGAGTAATTATAGGTTCTACAACATTCATATAAATAACAGTATCACGACCAATTTTTTTAGCAATTCTTTTGTATTGTTCATAGTCGCCCATGTAGATTCTATTATTTATAATCTTTTCAATATCTGTATCATACCAAGATTTACTTAATACTTTTTCTTTATTAAAAATATTAGATATTTGTTGATAACTATTTCCCTCTAAATAAAGATTAAATATTCTTTCAACAATATGTCTAGTTGTTTCATCTATGACAGTTTTTTTATTTCCATCTTTTTTATATCCAAGTGGAACAACACCAGGTAAATGACCAGATTTTATAGCACCGTTAAGTCCAAACTTTGTTCTTTCTGATACGATTTCAATTTCTAGTTGAGAAAGGACCGTCAACATTCTTACAAAGAATCTTCCATTAGCAGTACTAGTGTTAACATCATCTCTATCACATACAAGATAGCAATTATATTTTTCTAGAATATTAATTAGTTCTTCTAAGTCACGAACGGAACGAGTAACTCTATCTAATTTATAAGCAACTATATAATTTATTTTACCTGTTTTAACATCATTAAGCATTTCTTGAAACCTAGGTCTATGTTCCATATCTTTTGCACTTATTCCAGCATCTTCATAAACTTTAAAAACATTATATCCTTTAAATTCACATAAACTAAGTAGTTTTTCTTTTTGCTCTGGCAAACTAAATCCAGCACGAGCCTGATCGTCAGTACTAACTCTAATGTAAATACCTGCATTTTTTACTTCTTCTTCACACATTTTTATCCTCCTTAACAAAAAAGGGTGAAGCAATATTTAGGTTATAAATACTACTTCACCCATAGGTTTAATATTTTTTCTATAACCATTATAGCACATATTTTTAATTATTTTAATTTTTTTATGAAGTCTTTTAAATCAGATAGTTTTATTTTGGCATTTAAATCTCTGTAGTAAACAAATTCGTGTCCATTGAATAAAAGATATGTCTTATTATTAATAATTGCTCTATGAGGCTCTATATAGCCTATATTGGTAGGCTCTAATTTTAATAAACTACCATTAATGAAAATAGGTTTAGTACTATTAAGTTTACAAGCCCATTCAACTTTGCTTTTAAGTTCATGACTTATTTTAATTTCTTGTTTGATTATTTTTATCATAATATCATCAACACCTTTCTTAAACGACAAAAAAATCAATCATTTCTGATTGATTTAATCATTAACATCGCTTTGGTGCGACGATTATTGCTTCTGGAGCGGATGACGAGAATCGAACTCGCGTAGTCAGCTTGGAAGGCTGAAGTTCTACCATTGAACTACATCCGCATATAAGTGGTGACCCGTGGGCGATTTGAACGCCCGACCCCCTGATTAAAAGTCAGATGCTCTACCTACTGAGCTAACGGGTCATTCTGGCTGGAATGGCTGGGTTCGAACCAGCGAAATGCCAGAGTCAAAGTCTGGTGCCTTACCACTTGGCTACATCCCAACAACTCGTCGAATAGAAATGGTGGGAGGGGGCAGATTCGAACTGCCGAACCCATAGGGAACAGATTTACAGTCTGCCGCGTTTAGCCACTTCGCTACCCTCCCGTTTTGCTAAAAAAATGGTGCCGGATATAGGACTTGAACCTACAACCTACTGATTACAAATCAGTTGCTCTGCCAGTTGCGCTAATCCGGCACAATGGTGGAGGTTAACGGGCTCGAACCGCTGACCCTTTGCTTGTAAGGCAAACGCTCTCCCAACTGAGCTAAACCTCCATAACCACAATGCTCATATATAATAGCATTAATTCCGGCGGCTGTCAACAACTTTTTTTAGAAATTTTTAATTCTTTAGATCAAATCTTATTTAGATCAATGATCTTTAGAATGAAGAATGTCCCTGTTTTGCAACAGCACTATTATTATACACAACTCAAACGAAATAATAAAGTATTATTTTTACAAATGTTGTATAATATTTTTTGCGAGGTGTATTTATGCTACATGTTTTCAACAAACAAGCTTTGACTAAAAAGCAGAGATTCTCTAAAGCAATAGTATTTGGCTTATTAGCTACTATTATTGCGATCATATTGGAATTAGTACTCATCAAGGTATTCCATGTATTCTTTGATATCACGTATCTACTTGTCGGTTTAGGTATCGGTTATGCTATCCAATACTTTGGCAAAGGGGTACAGATCCAATTTTCAATTTTAGCCGTAGCTTTAACATTAATAGTCATCTTATTATGCGATCTTATCATCTATGACTTTAATTTGTCTTATGTGTTAGCTAATATTGCTAGTAATGGTACAGATTCATTATTCTCACTTGCTTATCGTGTCTTTGCTCTTTATTTAGCTTATAGATATGCAAGAGTAGTTTAGGAGTAATAATATGAAACGTTATGGGTTGCCACTTATTGTCATCATCATTTCTTCTATAGTCTTATATTTATTCAAAAATTATGCTTTCTTTGCATCAAAAGGTACATGGTTAGTCATTCTTACTGCCTTAGCCTTATTTATCTTTGGTGTATATCTTAATGGTGCTAAAAGCAAGAAGAATGATACTTGGGTCAAAAAATTTATTGTATTTTCTTTATTTATCTTATTGATAATCATGCAGTTAGGCTTACTTTATGTAAAAGCAATTGCTATATTCTTTGACATTATAGGAGCTAATAGCTTGATATATTATATGTTTTACATTTATTTAGGTTATATTTTCTTTTAGGAGGTATTTATGGAATTAAACCAGATCGTACATGGATTCAAAGTAGAAAGGGTTAGCGAAGTAGCCGAACTTGAAGCAACAGCTTATTTCTTAGTTCATCAAAAAACTAAAGCAGAATTATTATGGCTAAAACGTGATGATGACAATAAGACTTTCTCTATTGCTTTTAAAACTATCCCTACCGATGATACAGGTGTCTTCCATATCTTGGAACATTCAGTATTAAATGGATCAGAAAGATTCCCATTAAAGGAACCATTTGTTGACTTATTGAAAGGCTCATTACAAACATTCTTAAATGCGATGACTTTCCCAGACAAGACAGTTTATCCAGTAGCTAGTCGTAATCACAAGGATTTCATCAATCTAACAAGAGTTTACTTAGATGCTGTATTTAAGCCAATGTGTAAAAAGAATGAAAACATCTTTAGACAAGAAGGATGGCATTACGAATTAAAAGATGCTAATGATCAACCAACTTATAAAGGTGTTGTTTATAACGAAATGAAAGGTGCTTACTCTTCTGCTGATAGAATGGCAGACCAATATTTGATGAATGAATTATTCCCAGATAATTGTTATCAATATTCTAGTGGTGGAGATCCTAAACACATTCCAGATCTAACTTATGAACAGTTCTGCACTTCTCATGATACTTACTATCATCCAACAAATTCAATGATCTTCTTAGATGGTGATGTTGATATTGATGAAATGTTACAGATCATCAATGATGAATACTTATCTAAATTTGATCAAAATCCTGTTACTTATACTATCAGTAAACAACAACCAGTTGTAAACGAAAAAGTAGTCAAGGAATACGCCGTTGTATCTGAAGATGATCTTAAGGGCAAAACGATTTGCAACTTTGGTTATGTATTAGGCAATTTCAATGATTATACTACTGTAGCAGCAATGCAGATGCTAACAAGAGTATTAGCCGAGAACAATGAATCATTATTACCAAAAGCTATCATCTCTAAAGGCTTAGCTGAAGATGTTAGTGTCAATGTTGAAAATGACATCTTACAACCTTATTTGAGCGTCACAGCTATGAATACTGACGAAGATAAGTTTGAAGAGATCCAAGAAACAATTGAAAATGTCTTAAAAGATGTTGTTAAAAATGGTATTGATAAAGAATTATTGACAGCTATCTTAAATAAGATGGATTTTGCTAATAAAGAAAGAGATTATGGCTATGGTCCAAAAGGTCTATTCTATGACTTATTTGCTTTAAGCAGTTGGAACTATGGTGGAGATCCATTAGATGGTCTAACTAACGATGAGATCTACAAGCAATTAAGAGAAAATATCAATACTGATTACTTTGAAAAATTGATCGAAAACTATGTTTTAAATTCTAATCATCATGCTTCTGTTATCATGCGTCCAGTAGTTGGCTTAGATAAAAAAGAACAACAGGAAGTTGCTGATAAGTTAGATGCTTATAAAAAGAGCTTATCTAATGAAGAAGTAGAAAAGTTAGTTGAATTTAATAAACAATTCTTTGCATGGCAATTATCAGAAGATTCTGAAGAAGTAAAAGCAATGCTTCCTAAATTAGAATTAAGTGACATCGATGAAAAACCTCAGTTCATTGAAAAAGAAATAAAAGATATTAATGGTGTTACTACTATTGTTTATCCTTCAAAGAAAGCTGATATCACTTATGTTAATGAAATATATCGCATCAACGACTTGACACTTGAAGAAATCTCTTACTTATCTCTATTAAAGACTGTTCTCGGTGATATCGATACAGAAAAATATAACATCGAACAATTGACGAAAGTCAAGAGTGCTTATCTTGGTTCTATTGGATTATCTACTAAAGTATTTAGTGATCATCACAACAAAGACAAATATCAATATATCATGACTCTTGAGTATTCTTACTTAAAAGAAAATCAAGACAAAGCCTTAGATATCGTTGATCAACTTATCAATCATACTTTATTCAATGATGGCGATGCTATCATGGATATCATTAAACAAGCAAAGACCGAGCTTGAAATGGATATCGTTATGTCAGGACATGTCTATGGTATGAGCAGAGTTCGTTCTGCTTTAAATGAAGAAGGAGTTATAGCAGAATATGATGGTGGTTACAGCTATTATCAATTTATCAAATCATTATTAGATAAAGATAAAGATAGTATCATCAATAACTTAAAAGCCATCTACTCTAAAGTATTCAATAAAAAACGTATGACATTATCTATCATATCTGAAGATGTTGACACATTAGTCAATAAGATCATCAATAATAGAAATTCTAGTGAAGTAAATCCTGATACAGTTAAGCCATTAAATAAGAAAGTTAACGAAGGAATCGTTATCGCAAGTGGTGTTGGCTATGGCGAATATGCTGCTGATATCACAGGTAAAGTAGATAACATGAGAGGTCAATTAGCTGTAGTCAATAAGATCTTATCATTAGACTACTTATGGAATACTGTAAGAGCTCAAGGTGGAGCATATGGTGTAGGAGCAAGAGGTAATGAAAAGAGCGAAGCATTCTATTCATATCGTGATCCAAAACCATTAGATTCTATCGAAACATATAAGAAGAGTTCAGAGTACTTAAGAAAAGTAGCTTCATCTGATGAAAGCATTGAAAAATATATCATCGGTACGATCGGTGATAGTGAACCTATCTTGACTACTAAGAGTAAAATGCAGACAGGTAATGCTGAATACTTCTCTAATTATTCATATGAAGATAAGAGTCAAACACGCAAACAGATCTTATCTACTACTAAACAAGATATGATCAAAGTAGCTGATATCTTAGATGAAATGAAGAAAGATGCCCATATCTGTGTAGTAGCTTCTAAAGAAGTCGTAGAAAGTTGCAAAGATATTGAAAGTATCTTAACATTATAATCTAGTAACAAAAAGGAGATTGTGAGCACGTAAGTGAAAACAATCTCTTTTTCTTTTATCCTATACATCCACAAATAAGTGATCACTTATTCAGATAATATCTCTACTTCTTTTCCTTTAAACACAATGCCATACTTAATGATGTCAATGACGCCTTTATTCTTTAGCTCAGTTTGGTAATCCTTTTCTTCTATTTGAAGTAAAGCTTTCTTAGCTAA
This sequence comes from Erysipelotrichaceae bacterium, assembly GCA_963586925.1. Taxonomy (GTDB): domain Bacteria; phylum Bacillota_I; class Bacilli_A; order Erysipelotrichales; family Erysipelotrichaceae; genus UBA1783. The sequence goes on along the minus strand of CAVAAT010000028.1, from coordinate 40,319 downwards.
CTGTTTTAGTGATTCCTTACTAGTAGTACACTTTAGTTCGATTACGATCCCAGGAAGATCTTTTTTTAATGGGAATAATTGAATATCATATCTACCATTACCACTTTCCCTATTTGATGTTGTGTAATAATCGCTAAACAAGCAACATATCCCTAGCATAAAACCGTGATAGAATTTTTCATCGGTAGTATCAAAATAGCTTGTTGACCTTGAAAGTAATGTCTCTAATGATCGTTTAAAATTTTCTTTATCGGAATTATATAATGCTATCTGTATAGATGCCACAGAAGGGTCAGAAACAAAATCAGAAAATTTACTTAAGATTTCTTTTTTGTACACAAATGTGATCTCTTTATTTGGTAAAGCAACCTCACACATCTGATCTCCTGTAAAGAATAACTCAGATTTAATGACCTTTAAATATCCTGTAACAACTAAAAAGCTATAGATAGATATAGCATCTTTTTTTAAATAAGGATATACAACACTTGTATCAACAATTGTAGAAATTGTCCCACCATTGAATAAACTGATCATATCGTCATAAACTTGTTTATCAGCCAATAATATTAGTTCAGCTATCATATCGTTACTACTAGTTGACAACCAAAAAGCCTTCGGTTCAAATTCATTATTAAAATAATTGATCACAGACCAAGGATTAAATATATCAGTCTTGCCAAATCGATAGCCATCATACCACTGAGCAATCTCATCATATTTTTCGAGAACACTATAACGATCGCACATTTCTTTTACTTCTTGAGCGCTAAAGCCAAAAAATAAGAGCTATACTTATTATCTAAAACGGAATTGACAACAAGATTATTTAAGCCACTAAAGATACTCTCCTTCGATACCCTTAATACACCCGTGAGAAAGCCAAAAGATAAGTGTTTATTATCTTTCAAGCCACCAGAAAAGAGATTACCCGTAAATTCGCTAACCTGTTTATAATAACCATTTATGTAGCCTTGTTGTATAGGTATATCACACTCATCTATGATAATGATCGGTGCTGTACCGTAATGAGAATGAAGAATACTAGAAAGATCAGCTAGGGAATCTGCTAATTCCGTCTCCGTGATATTTTCACTGATCAACTTTTCAAATGCTGACCATTCATATGCATTACATTTCTCGCTATTTCTAACTTCAATATGTCTATATGTCTCTTTTTTTATTACTTTCCTTAGAGAATCATAACAATTCTCCCATGTATTATATTTTATATCCTTAAAGCATAAATATATCACAGGAAATTTTCCTTGATACGATCTGTATTTCATTCCACATTTCCAAATCTTCATATTTCTAAAATATTTGGAAGTATCATCATCACTTATTTCAAAGAAAGTTTTGATCATATCCATATTTAAACTTTTGCCAAACCTTCTTGGACGAGTAAATAAAGATACCTTAACTCTTTCATCAATCAAATCCTTTATCATTAAAGTTTTATCTACATAATAATAATCTCTAGAAGCAATTTTATAATCATGAATACCAACAAGTAAAGGAAGCTGTTCTTCATCGTTCAACTTACAATATATTCCACTTTTGATTCTTTTATCAGATGGTTTTTGACTATCATCAGGTATCAACCAAGTCCTACCAATCTTAGTAGCTCCGTAAATTGAACCACTATTACACATCTCAGTTACTCTTCTTTCAGTCAAATTCCACTTAAGTGCAGCATCTTTTACAGTAATATAATCGCCATCCATGATTCCATCCTCCTATACTCATTACCCATTTTTGAAAGAAGTATATCAATATCTTTCGGAATTATTCCGTTAAAAGAATAAATGAAAATGACATTCTCTATAATATGCGCCTTAAAAAAAGTCATAAGCAATTACAATTGCCTATGACTAAAATCTAACATTTTATTATACAGAGTTCTTCTTTTTTATTAGGACAATCTAGCTTTTTAACAGTTAACTTGCCTTTTTCATACTCATAGATATTAGCAGCTGAATCTTGATAGCCAACTAAATTACCATCAATACTGTCAACTTTAAAAGACATAGCTTCTGCTGTTATATATGGTGTACCTTTAACACTACCGTTATAAAAATGATGAGTATGACCAGTTAATATTGCTACGACATTATCATGCCTATTTAAGCATTCTAATAATTTATTAGAGTTTTCTGCTCTTTTCATCGCAAATTGCCCTTCTAATAAATGATGATGAGTAAATACGATAGTATCCACATTATCTGACAATTGATCATCTAACTTTTTTATTGTTTCTAGTGTAATAAAGCCATCATTATGTTTTGGATCAGAGCTATCAAATGATATGATCTTTAATGAATCTTTTCTCCAAACATCAAATATCACTTCATCACTTTTTTTATTAAAGAAAGCAATATTTAGATTAGTTCTATCATCATGATTACCACTAGTAACAATAATAGGACATTTAAAATGATTCTGTAAAAAAGTTTTTACGATAGTGTAATCTTCCACTGTTCCCATTTCACAGATATCACCAGAGACGATCACTACATCAAGATCATCTTTTATATCTTCAAAAGTTCTCTCCAATTGTTTTAAAGGATCATCTACTAACGTTAATATTTCTCTAAAGGGATTATTAATTTCGTCGCAATCTTTTTTATAATGAAGATCAGAAATATGAGCTATCTTAATCATGGCTTGTCTCCACCATGTTCTTCTTCTTTTTAGCTTCCAGTTTCTTTTGAGCCCATAAAGAGCTAACAATGGAAGCAACAATCGTCATAGCATAAGGAATAGAGCTAGTTATCTGCCCTTTTAGACTAGTCTGTTGTAAGAATGAACCAACAGCTTGACATATGCCAAAGAACAATGAAGATATAGCTACAGCAATTGGATTACTTGCTCCTAAGTTATTAGCTGTCATTGCGATATAACCTTTACCTGATGAAATACCCTGAATAAACAATGTGACTGAACCCATTGATAACAATACACCTGCTAAACCACACAAGATACCTGACAAAGTCATGACAGTAATCTTTACTCTGTCAACATTTACCCCTAATGATTTTGCAGCTTGCTCATTTATACCAATAGATCTAACATGGAACCCAGCAACTGTCTTATAAAGGAAAATATGAATTAGTATAACAATAACCCAAGTGAGATAATCTAAGATAGTTAGGCCATAGAAACACTTTGATAACTCCGGTAAGAAGCTGTCAAAGAAAGGCGTAATCTTAGTCAAACCCTTCATAATTGGATCACTTATTAATCCCTTTTTATGGAAGAAAATATACATCAAATAAATAGTTAAACCATTAGACAATGTATTTACCGCCATACCAGCAACAACTGGCGAACATTTCATTTTAACGATCATAAGTGACAACAAGTAGCATACTGCAACTGATGAAACAACACCAGCTAAAATAGCTAGAAAAACATTTCCACCCGAATAGTAATTAGCTAAAATTGAAAAGAATGCGCTTATTGTCAAACAACCTTCCATTGCAATATTAAATACCGCAGCTTTAGAACAAATAGCAGCAGCTAAAGCACACAAGAGAATTGGGGAACAAGTCCTTAATGTTGAGGCAATTATTGCACTAATATATGACCATTCGAAACTCATTCTTTTATCTCCTTTCCTTTAACTTTTTTACTATGATTGATTACAATCTTGGCTGTAACTAATATTGTTATTACTCCCTGAATAACCTGTGTCAACTCCGAAGGAATATTTAAATTAAGTTCAACAGTAGCTCCACCTACAGCTATTCCAGCTAAGAAAATTGAGCTAAACAATACACCTATAATGTTATAATTGCTCATTAAACCAGCAGTAATACCACTCCAAGAATAACCTGGAGAAGTGATCATGGCATCAACATAACGATACTTAGTGCCTAACACTTCGCATGCTCCACCAAGAGCAGCAATTGCTCCAGAAATGAACAAAGAGATATACATTGTTTTAGAAGCATTGATACCACCATACTTAGCAAAATTACTATTAGCTCCACTCATTCGCATTTTATAGCCTAATGTTGTTTTGTTAATTAAAAACCAAACAATAAATACACAAGCTAAAGCGATAAAGAAGCCATAATGCAAAATATACTTTGAAAATATTCTTGGTAATATAGCATTTTCAATCTTTTGAGTTTGAATAGCCAATTTATCAACACCATAAGGATCCAACAATACATAATTTGTTAAATATGAAGCAAAATAATCTGCTAAATAGTTAAACATTAATGTAACAATTAACAAATAGGCATTATATTTATAACTGATGTGTGCAGATATCAAAGAATAAATACCACCAACAAGCATTGCTGATAAAAGTGTTACAATAACAACAAACCAACTTGGACCAGGACATCTAACTGCCACATAGGCAGCAGTTATTGCTCCTAATATCATCTGCCCCTGTGCACCCATAGAACTATAGCCAGAACCCCAAGAAATTGCCGCAGCTAATCCACAGAAGATAATAGGAGTTGCTCTAGCTAAAGTAGAAGTAAAAGCATATTTAGTTAAGAATCCACCTTTTAATAGGCCTAAGATACCATTGACTGCATCATAGCCAGAAATAGCCATGATGATACCACCAACTAATAATCCAGCTACGATCGCTAAAAGAGGACTAGCTAGATCTTTTAATTTACTTTTTAATACAGCTTTTATTTTATTAAGCATCTAGTTTACCTCCTAACATCAACATACCTAACTTGTGACTATCAACTTCACCACGTTTAAACTCTGCTACTATCTGTCCGTTAAAGATGACATAAATTCTATCACTAAGCTTTAATATTTCACTTAATTCTGAAGAAATTAACAGTATTCCTACCATTTCTTCTCTTTTCTTTATAAGTCTTTCGTGGACAAACTCTGTGGCACCAATATCAATACCTCTAGTAGGTTCGCAAGCAATCGTAAACTTACAATTTTTTTCAATTTCTCTAGCAGTAATTAATTTTTGAGCATTTCCACCAGAAAGTTCTTTAATCTTCTGCTTAGAAGAGCTCGTTTTAATCCGATATAGACTAATCATTTCTTCACAACTCTTAGTAGCTTCTGCTTGATTTATTATGCCATTTTTACTATATTTTTCATCATCCTGTTGACCCATTAAGAAATTGTCAACTAGTGAAATTTCTTTAGCACTACCCCAATAATAACGATCTTCAGGAATGTGAGACTGTCCTGCTTTTCTAATAGTAGCAACATCTTTATTAGAGACGTCAACACCATTAACTAATACTTTACCAGTATAATCTGTCTTAAGACCCGTAATACATTGGATAAGTTCACTTTGACCGTTACCGCTAACACCTGCAATACCGACGATCTCTCCCGCGTCTACGTGAATATTTACATTATCCAAAACTTTCTTACCAAAATTGGAGATCATGCTAAGATTTTCTACAGACAAACAATTTTCGGCAGTCTGCTGTTGCTTTAAAACTAGATCAACTGTATGCCTTCCTATCATCATCATTGATAATTCCTGTTCGCTTGTATCCTTTTTAAGTACACTTCCAACGACTTTACCACTTCGCATGACTACTACTCTATCTGCTACATTCATGACCTCACTAAGCTTATGGGTAATTAAAATTATACTCTTACCAGCATCAGCCAAGTTTCTTATAGTTTGAAGCAAATCTTCAACCTCTAATGGTGTTAAAACAGCAGAAGGTTCATCAAAAATGATGATATCTGCATTTTGATAAAGGGTCTTTAATATTTCTATTCTTTGCTGAACGCCAACTGGACAATCCTTTACAATTGCTTTTGGATCAACATGTAAGCCATATTTATCTGATAATTTCTCTACTTCTATTTCATTCTGCTTTTTATCATAAAAGACAAATTTCTTTTTCTCGTTTTTATAAACAATATTTTCCGCAACTGTTAAACTATCAAAAAGCATGAAATGCTGTTGAACCATACCAATGCCAAGTTTCATGGCTTTAGAAGCATCGTAATCAGTGACCTTTTGGCCTTTAACTATTATTTGACCACTATCCGCTTTCTCTAAGCCATATAAAATCTTCATGATCGTTGATTTACCAGCTCCATTTTCCCCGACGATAGCTAATACTTCACCTTCATTAAGATACAAAGAAACATCATTATTGGCAACTACATTTCCATATGTCTTTACGATATTTTTCATTTCTAGAATCATATCTTTCTCCTTTTAAAAAAGTGGATAAAGTCCAAGCTTTATCCACATATCATCTCAAGACTTTATATAATTATTCTTGATAATCATCTTCCATTACATATGGAAGAGTTACCTTACCATCCTTAAGGTCTTGTGCTGCTTGTTTACCAGCATTAATAACTTCATCAGTAATAATATCAGTATTACGATAATTAGCATCAAAGTTAACACCAACTACACAGAATGCATCATCAACTACACCTAATGTTTGAGTTCCACCAGTAAGCTTACCATCTTCTAAGTAATCTTCGATGATTTTTTTCATTGCAATTGCTGTATTCTTAGTTAATCCAGTAATGATGTAAGGATTATCTTCAGTAGTTTGATCTACTGATAAACCTGAAGTGTAGATATTTGCTTTTTCTAAACAATAAGTATAAATACCAGCATTAGCGCTATTAGCAACAGAACCCATAATGAAGTGTCCTTCTTCGCCTAATTGAGCAGCAATCTCAACGGCTTTATTGTAAGCTGCTGAAGTATCAGAATAGCTATCAGTATAAGCAGTAGGGAATGTAGCATCAGGAATTACTGATTTAACACCTTCCATAAAACCATACTTATACTCAAAATTTGATTGATTTTGGAAGTTTCCAATGTAACCAAACTTCTTATCATTAGGGAAAGCAGTAGCAACCATAACACCCATAACATAGGCACCATCAGTAGTATTAAAATTAATACTCATTACTTTGTCGCTATCAACAGCAGTATCGATAACACCGAAAGCAACGTTTTCATATTCTTCAGCTAATGCAGCAAATGGTGAACCAGCGTTCCAACCAACACCAACAATCAAATTATAGCCATTTTCACAAGCATTTCTTGATTTTTGTTCCCAATCATCAGTAGAAGAACATTCAATAGAAGTGAAAGTAAAACCATATTCTTCAGCCATTGATTCAACCTGACGATATGCTTGAAGAATAAATTCATCAGTTCCAACAGTATTAGAAACCATAGCTACTTTCAAATCAGCATACTCACCTTTGTCTTTTTCTTCATCATTAGAATTTGTACAACCGAATAATGAAACTGTTAACAAGGCTACCAACAACAAACTCAAAATCTTTTTCATTGTAAAACCTCCATACAATTACTCTTTCCGCTTTTATTATAGTTTAATATCTCAATCTTATTATGTGACACAAGTCACATTTGTGCTATAATTTTTCTATGGAAAGATTAAACAAAAAAGAACTTATCACTTACTACATTAAAAAATACAAGATCAATAAGTTTTTTAGTTTTGACATCACTGACAAAGTTGAACTTTTATCTTTCAAAAAGAATGAATTGATCATTTCTCAAGGCTATCCATCTGAATACCTCTATATGTTAGTAAAAGGTGAAATATCTCTATTTTCCTTAACAGAAAATAATGGCAAAAGCATTTCACTTGGCTGCATTAAGCCATTTCACTTCATTGGCGAAATGGCATCATTACAAAATAAAGAACCATATAATAATGTTCAAGCTAATAGTGATGTTTATTGTTTAGCCTTAAGTTATGAACGTTATCGCAAAATACTATTAAACGATCCCAAATTTCTTCGTTACATAATCAAGACATTAGTTAGGCGTTGTGAAAACTTGAATAATAAAATAACAGCATATCAAAATGATTCCGATAAGCAACTAGTTGCTAAATTCATTTTACTCAACAATAAAAACGAGATGTTTAATTCTTCCCTACGAAATTGTGCTGACTCCATTGGTTGTAGCTATCGTCATCTATTAAGAATTTTAGACAGCTTATGTCAAGAAAAAATATTAGAAAAGAAAAATAGGAAATATTATATTCTCAATAAAGAAGATTTAGAGAATATAAGCTCTAACATTGCATTTTCTGAACAAGAAACCGAATAAAAACTGCAAGTAAAATTTACTTACAGTTTTATTTTTTTAGAATGTAACTTCATCAGTCTTAGCAACTTTCATATACAACAATAACGAGATGATCGTTGATACTGTCAAGATAGTCGCATATGCAGCTGCAATACCATAATTACCACGGCTTACATAAGTATAAACCGCAATAGTAAGTGTAACAGTCTTTAAGTTATATAAGATGATCGCAGTAGATAACTCTGTGATGATCGTAACCCAAGACATGATCGCACCAGACAAGATACCATTTGCCATCATTGGAACAGTAATAGTAAAGAATGCCTTTAATTTACTTGAACCCAATGAGATAGCTGCCTCTTCAATAGAAATAGGTATCTGTTGTAATGTTGCAGTAGAAGATCTGATCGTATAAGGAATACGTCTTATTACTAAAGCAACGATCATGATAGTGACAGTTCCTGTCAAAACTAATGGTTTAGAAGAGAATGCCATAACTAGAGCGATACCTACAACTGAACCTGGAATGATATAAGGTACCATTGACAATGTATCGATCAATTGGTTCAATGCATTGTTTCTTCTAACTACTAGATAAGCGATCAAGATAGCTAAAACAATAACGATAGCTAAAGCAACTAGACCAATGATGAAAGTATTAGGTATAGCTCTCTTTAAATGAGAGAAAGCGAATTTATAACTTTCAAGTGAGAATCCTTCAACAAATAGTTTTCCACTTGTCTTTAGGAATGAAGTATAGATTACATATACTTGAGGCAAGAAAGCTAAAGCAACAACAAACCAACAATAGAAGTTGATAAAGAAACCTTTAACGCCACCAACTTTCTTACGTTCAATAGAATGCAAAGCATTCATTGTGAAAGTAAACTTACTATTTACCCAACGCTGTAACAAGAAGATGATCGCAGTGATCGCAATACCAATGACTGATACAGCAGCACCAAAATTATGGTCAGAGCCTGTCTCGGCAAAATAAGCGTTGTAAATAACTGTAGGGAAAGTCTGATAACCCTCACCGATCAAAAGTGGTGTACCAAAGTCAGCGAACGCTCTCATGAATACTAGTAAAGTAGCAGCGATGATAGTTGGAATACATAAAGGTATTACAACCTTAAAGAAACGCTTAACACCAGTACATCCCATATTTTCACTAGCTTCTAGTAATGAGTTATCAATATTTTTCAAAGCTCCTGACACATATAGGAACACCAATGGGAATAATTGTAATGATAGTACAAGTAAGATACCATTAAACCCATAGATATTCGGCATGACAAATCCTGTTAGCTTTTTGATAAAAGCAGTGACTACACCATTTCTTCCAAGTAACATGATCCAAGAGTAAGCACCGATAAATGGAGCAGACATACTGCATAAGATTACGATAACTTGTAATACACTCTTTCCCTTGATCTCATACATCTGATAGAAATAAGCCAAAGGGACACCAATGATCAAAGTGATCAAAGTGGCAAGCGAGCTAACCTTCAAAGAGTTAGTAATGGATTTTCTATAATATTTCTTCGAGAAGAAATTAACAAACTGTTCAATAGTGAACTTACCATTGTTATAAAAAGCTGAATAGAATAACTTAATTAAAGGCCACAACAAGAATATGGCATAACCGATCAAGACTACTATTGATATTATCTTCCAAACATCAATTCTATTTTTCTTCTTCATAACTAGTCTCCGTTATATAGATCAAGATCGTTAGTAACTCCCGTTAATATATTATGGTCGCCATTCTCATCGAAGATATTGATCTTCTCTTTTTTAACTTGTAAGTAGATAACTCTACCCTTTTCGATAATGCTATCGATCTTAGATTCTTGAACGATCTCTAAACGATCACCATTATCTAAATGAACGAAGTAATGCGTATTCAAGCCTAAGAATACAGCATCATCGATAGTTGCTTTGATACCATCTTTACTATCAACATCTACTACTAATTCTTCTGGACGAATAGAAACAACAACATCTCTATCATATGCTTGCTCAGATAGTACATTAGTCATTTCAATCTTATGTTCTGATGGTAATGCTAGATAAGTCTTACCATCTTCAACTTTCAACTGTCCTTTTACTACATTAGTCCTACCAATAAATGTTGCGACAAATAAATTGCTTGGACGTTGATATAAGACTTTTGGTGTACCAATCTGCTGGATAACACCTTGATTCATAACAGCGATCCTATCACTTACAGCCATTGCTTCTTCTTGGTCGTGAGTAACATAAACAGTAGTGATGCCTACTTTATTTTGGATCTCTTTGATGATAGTACGCATCTCAACTCTTAACTTTGCATCAAGGTTACTCAATGGCTCATCCATCAATAAGACATCTGGAGTAATAGCTAAAGCTCTTGCTAATGCTACACGTTGTTGTTGACCACCAGATAATCTTTCTGGCATCCTATCACGATATTCTTCTATCTTCATCAATTTTAAAAATTGATCAGTTTTCTGCTTAATCTCTTCCTTAGGAAGTTTACGGTTTTTAAGTCCAAATGCAACGTTCTTTTCAACAGTCATATTTGGGAAAATAGCGTAGTTTTGGAAAACCATACCAATGTTACGCTTTGCTGGATCCATGTCATTGATCCTCTTGTCATTAAAGTAAAAGTCTCCACCCTCAATTGAGTTGAAACCTGCGATCATACGTAATAAAGTTGTCTTACCACAGCCTGAAGGACCAAGAAGGGTGAAAAACTCACCCTCCTTGATATTCAGTGATAAGTCAGGAATTATTGTATTTTCTCCGTATTTTTTTACGGCTTTTTTGATAATAATGTTAACACTCATAATCCTTACCTCTCAAAAAATTATTTATTCCCTAGAAAGATCTAGGTTCAAGTTCAAATTCAATCCTTATTCAGGATGAGCCTCATTGTAAAGTTCAGTCCACTTAGTCTGCCAAGCAGTCTTGTTTTCACCACAGAATGCCATATCTTCATATGCAACATTGATCTCTGATAATGGAATCATTTCTTCGGCAGTGTTTACGATACTTGTATTAACTGGACGAGCTGTTGTTTCAGCAATAGCATTTTGTCCTTCATCAGAAATTAACCAATCTAAGAACTTCTTAGCATTTTCCATGTTTGGAGCATTCTTGATGATTGCAGCACCAGCTGGTAACCAAACAGCACCCTCTTCAGGGTAAACGATCTTAAGATTTGTAGCGCCATCAACTAATAAGCTAACGCATGGATCTTCGTAAGAAACACCAACAGCATATTCACCATTAGCAACACCTTTGTAGATTGCTGAAGATGAAGATAAGATACCATTTAACTGACCGATGAATTGGTTAACCCAATCCCAAGCAGCATCATCATATGGTTCATTGCCCATAACTAATAACATATTAGTTAATTCAGCCCAAGCTGAACTTGAAGCAGCTGGATCACCCATAGCGATCTTACCAGCTAATTCTGGCCATAATAAATCAGAATAACCCTTGAAATCATCTGGATTTAATCCTAATTCAGCAAATACATCTGTGTTGATCAATAATGCTGCAGAACCATCTAAGCAATAGTGAGTAGCAACACCATTTGTATTTTGATAAGCTTCTGGTAACTTGTCATCACCTGTAGCAGTATATTGTTCAAAATAATCAGCATATTTGAAGGCATTAGCATAGTTAACACCACCATATAATATATCTGCTTGAGGGTTTTCAGATTCAGCAACGATTCTCTCTAAACACTCACCAGTACCTAATGAAACAACTTCAACAGTGATACCAGTTTCTTCGCCGAATTTTTCAGCAACTGCAACTATTTTATCAGAGTTTGGAGAATAAAGAATTAAATGTTGTTCTTCTTCCTCATTTGTTCCACAAGCTGTCATTGATAAAACCATCATAGCAGCTAATAAAACTGTAAGTAACTTTTTCATAATTTCCTCCTTCTTTCATGTAAAAGTCTTTTTACTCAACTATTTTAGTCCTACATGGTAAGCGCTGTCAATATTTACCAAACTATATATTTCACAAATCTTTCACAATATCTTAACCATTGCTTTACACTTTTATAATAATGTCGTACTTCGCCATAATATATAAAACAATTTTAATCAAAAAGAAACACCACTTGTTTTAATAAGCTCATCATTCGCATTTTCTCTTTCATAAGATATTATTGTTGTCTCTTTTGCTAGAGTGTTGTATTCATATTTAGCATACTTATCCATATCCTTTTTTAGTAGCTGAGTTATCTCAAATTGTCTTAGTTCATAACCCGTATAAGAAATATAATGACTGCTAGTAGGGATCTGTAAACTTGTCCAAGACAATTGCAAATGGACAATGTGAGAAAAGAGTTGGTCGAAGTAAAAAATTGTACTGATTGGAAAGTAAAATATGGTAAGGAAGTAGAACAATATTTGAAGGAACATCCGAGCAAATCTTATATTGGGGATAACGATAAAGATATGTATGAGAGATATTTAAAAGTGTTAGGTACAAAATATATCCCAAACAATATAATCAACATTATGGAATTGAAAAAAAGATAAAGCAAAATGGAATAATTTGAAAGCTAAATACAGAACAGCTAATCGCTACAAAGTTGATCATGGTAACGTTACTGCTGAAGAAATTCTTGAAATGGATAAATACGCTATTGATAATAAAAGAAAATTTTCAAAGAAATCGTTATAGAATTTTGGAAATGTTGACGTTGCAAAATAGATGGTCTATATAAAGTCGCATTTAGCCAAATAATCTGGAGTTATCGTTGATGGCATTGTTTCTTCATATGATAGATATTACGATACAGAAACTAAAATATTTGAATATGTAAGAACGTTATACAAGCCAAATGATACAACTATTTTAAGCGAGAGAAATATGTGTGAAAGTTGTCGTGGACTTTACGTACAATTTGCAAAAGAATTCCCAAATGCTATAATAACCGTGGTAAGTGGTAAAAAAGCAGAAGGTGGTGGAAGCCCATGGAAACACCGAAAAATCTTAAACGAAAAGAAAAAATAACATATGATGATATTCTTGATTTAGAAGATGGAGTTTTCGAAACAAAATTCAAAAGGTATGGTTGGAAATTAGATAGTGTTGAAGATTTCATTTATGATCAAAATTGCTATTGGTGAGCTAAAGATGAAGTATCAAAACTTCTAGACTTTGTCGCATTTGTTTACTGTGAACTTAAATACGCTAATGAAATATCTGACCGTTACAAGAATGAAATGGCGTATGACATTCCAGTTTGGAATAGTGGTGAAGTTGATAACCAATTAGATGATGATGAAAAGCAATTGATACATGAACATCTTGCTATCATAAAAGAATATCTAAAAAATAAAACAGCATCTGAATAAGGTGTTTTTTTATGCGAAGAAAGGAAAAATTACGGCTTATTTTTAATCCAAGAATATTTAATTATCAAAACCTTACAAAGCAAGACAAGGGGTTATTGCGTATTGGTTGATTTATTTAGTTGAGAGTTTAGAGAATATGGAGTATGACTACTTCGATGATGAAGATTGCACTACACTTGACAAGGTCAAAAACGAAATTGCAATTAAGGAATTAAAAGACGCACAAGACCGACTAAAAAGCGACATAGTTGACTTTATGGTATCAAGAATTGACGGATATGAAGGTGCTGTGAATGATGTCAATACAGATGATTATTTCTATGGTTGCCCTTATGTAAAAGAAGGTACGGAGTAAATATAAATAAAAATCATCCTTAATAGAATATGACAAGATAGCTGTCTATCATCAATTGCTATATTTTCAAACACATCAGTTTTCATTTCTGCTAGATATGTCCTATAGATAACTATCCCATCATTATCTTCAATAAGATAAAAAGCTATATCGTGATCAAGTAACATAATATTTTTGATCTCTTCATTTTCTTTTTATGTATAAATGATTTCTATTTCTCACTTATAGCTTAATCTAACAATATCCTGCCCTATCAAACAATAATTCCAATAGTCATCATCACTTGTATAATCAATTCGATTTTCACTATAATCTCCACAAATGATATAGCTCATACGACACAATAGCCTTAAAACTTTCTTTATCGACATCAAAATAAGCAAATTCACCATCATTAGAGATCATTGTGTTTTTACTATCTTGGTCATAAAAGCGTTCTTGTCAGTAGTATCGTTCATTTGATAAAAAGTTCCACTCTGATACAACCCAACTTTTTTCTTCAGTCATTATTTTTTTAAGTTCTACTAACAAAGTTTGTTTGATGAACATAAATATAAACCTCTTTACAATTATCGATCAAATATATCTTTCTAACATCCTTGCGCTTTCTTTCTAACATACACTTTTTATAAATAACATCTTTTAGAGAATATTTTTGAAACTTTTATTTTATATGTAAACAAAAACACAAACAGATATAGGCTATTATTTATGTTAAAATATTGCCATGGAAATAAATTACTTCATTGGTTACACTATCAAAGATGATCAAAGATATTATCTTACTAAAGAAAATAGTTACTTACTTAATACTAGCTCTATTTCTATTAAAGAAGCAACAGAAAGATATAGTGGTTTTTATATTGATAATACGCATTATACTTTCCAAGATAATAACTATTACCCACTATATTTTTCTAAGGTAAATGATGACTATAAGCTTAAGCAGATAAATGAAATAGATGATCAGATAATACTTAACATAGATAAACTATTATCTCGTTTTAACTCACCATTTATCAAATCTCTAGATAACAAACGTTACTATACTTTCGATTGTTATAGTAAAAGATCATATGGTAAAAAGATCACTAAGATACCTTTAGATGGTCCATTTAGTTGTCCCAATAGAGATGGTAAGATCTCTAAAGGTGGATGTATTTTTTGTTATGGGGGCTCTAATGCTTTTCCTAACATCAGTAGTACAGACTTATTAGAACAATACCAACAAAGAAAACAGATCTATCTTAATAAATGGCAAGATAGCGTATTCTACGCATACTTTCAATCTTACTCAAATACATATGCAAATATAGATTTTCTCAAAAATTTCTATCAACCATTTATTGAAAACGAACAGATCAAAGGAATAGTCATCGCTACTAGATGTGATTGCTTAGACAAACAAAAGATAGATTGGTTAAATGGCTTAACTAAATACAAACCCATATGGTTAGAGATCGGCTTACAATCTACTAACGATGCAACTTTAAAAGAGATGAACAGAGGACATTCTTATCAAGATTTTTTGGATGTCATAGAGCTACTAAAAGATACTGACATCAAGATAAGTGTTCATCTAATTAATGGATGGCCTAGCGAATCTATTGAAACTATGCTAGAAACAGCAAAAAAGATCGGCCAACTGCCAATAGATGCTGTTAAATTCCATATGTTGCATATATGCAAGAACACTCCACTCGGAAATAGCTATCAACAAAAGCCTTTTGATCTATTGACTAAACAACAATATGTAGAATTAGTAGCTAAACAGATCACTTATCTTTCCAAAGATATGATAATTGAAAGACTTACCGGTGATAGTTTAAAAGAAGTACTACTTGCCCCAGAATGGACAATAAAAAAAGTCAACGTCATTAACGACATTGACAAAGAAATGCTAAAAAATGATTACTATCAAGGACTTAATCATTAATAGTCTTTAATAGATATTTTCTAATATAATGAGCACAACCATCGTGATCATTATCAAGTTCAGTTAAAGCAGATGCACAAGCTTTGGTATCTTCTGTTCCATTACATAAACAAATACCTGTAGAACAGCTTAACATTGCATTATCATTAGTTGTATCACCAAAAGACATACAATCCTCTAATTTAATATCATGCAATTTACAGAATTCTTTCAAAGCATAGGCTTTATTAGAATCTTTATGAGAGAATTCGATCAAATTTGGTTGCGTCTTAAAAGACACAAATTCTTTATCCTTAAATTGACTCAAATACTTTTCTACATCACTCATCATACTCTCATCAAATCTAAACATGATGCCACAATTATCTTGCTCATAGAAATCTGAAATATCATCTGTAACGACTAATTCTCTATGACTTTTCATGGCAGAAGACATCGTTTTATCAGTCTTTTGATTAGTGAGATAAATTCCTGGAAGATACATATTTGTAACACAATCTATCTTACTCATGATCTGACAAATCTCTTTTAATCCTTCCCTAGTTATCTTGTTATATTGATATCTAGTAGCTGTCAAATTATCCCACAATTCGCAGCCATTCCAGGCGATAATAAAATCAAATTGTTTGTCTAGACCCCATTGCTCGTAATAATTACTGACATCTTCCAAAGTCCTTCCACTAGCTAATCCAAAAAGATAACCAGCATTTCTAACTTCTTCGATCATCTTTAAAGTATTTTCACTAGGCACATGTGATTGTCTAGCTAAAGTACCATCAATATCAGCTACTACTACTTTAATATTTTCAAACATTTAAAATTCCCCTTTCCCAATCCCTGGACAAATGATCTGGCGTTCGGTATTAACAATAAATTATAACAATGCGTTCGTACACTGTTGGGGCATATATGTTAAAAAAATGACATCAGCCCTTTTTGTCTACCACCAAATTTGTTTTGAAGTACCATTCTCGACTTCAAGAGATCACACCCCAATCATTTGCTTAGACTCTTATTGTTTACAACAAGTCAATATTCCAATTAGCTTGTTGGATCTTGTTATCGATCAAACGTAATTCTTTAGATAATCTGTCAACTTTCTTTTGCGTTTCTTTAACATTAACAGTAGGTAAGATCTTGATCTCAGTACGAGTAGCTCTTTGAGTATTACAACTAGCAGTCTCAACTAATGACTTATACACTTCGATTTTGATCTTCAAACAATCTCTTTTAGCGATAAGTTCAGTCAAACTCTTACCATCAACGAAACTTTGACAATTAGTAGTATTGATCTTGACCATCAATTCTTCTAATGAATTGATACTTTTAGTAAGTTCTTTTAATAATTCCTCAGGCTCTTCATTAGGTTGTTCACCCTCCTGTACCAAGGAATTATTATAAATACGATTTTTTAATTGATCGATCTGTTTATTTAGATCGCTTCTTGATTGTAATGCTTCTGCTAATTTCATACTGATCCTTTCTTTAACCTACAGCTCCATCCATATCAACCTTTAATAATTGATTTAATTCAACTGCATATTCCACAGGTAATTCTTTGGTAAATGGTTCTAAGAAGCCCATGACGATCATCTGAGTAGCTTGTTGTTGGTTCAAACCTCTACTCATCAAATAGAATAATTGTTCATCACTGATCTTAGAAACCGTTGCTTCATGCTCTAATGTTGAGTTATTGTTATGAACTTCATTCTGCGGTATTGTATCTGATCTTGACTTGTCATCAATGATCAAAGTATCACATTCGATCTTTGTCTTCGAGTTGATCGCATTCTTGGCTTGATATGTCCAACCACGGTAGTTAGCCTCTCCACCATTTCTTGCGATAGATTTGGAAATGATACTGCTAGAAGTATTAGGTGCCAAATGCACCATTCTAGCTCCTGTATCTTGTATTTGATTTTTGCCAGCTACAGCAACAGTGACAGTCATTCCCTTAGCATACGGTTCAGCCAATATGCAGGCAGGATACTTCATTGTTAACTGTGAGCCAACATTTCCATCGATCCACTCCATCAAACCATTCTCATATACTTTAGCTCTTTTAGTAGTCAAGTTTAAAATATTAGTTGACCAGTTTTGCACAGTTGAATAACGACACTTACCATTCTTATGTACATATATTTCTACAACTGCTGCATGCAGTGAATCCTTGTTATAAATAGGAGCTGTACAACCTTCTACATAATGCAAATTAGCTCCTTCTTCAACAATAATCAAGGTCCTTTCAAATTGTCCCATTCTTTCAGAGTTGATCCTAAAATAAGACTGTAAAGGCTTATCTAGTGTAACTCCAGCAGGAACATAGATAAAACTGCCACCAGAGAAGACGCAACTATTTAATGCTGCAAACTTGTTATCTGTATAAGGAACGATCTTTCCAAGATATTTTTTAACGATCTCGGGACAATATTTGATCGCACTATCTGTATCTAAGAAGATAACTCCCTTCTCTTTAACTTCATCCAACATATTGTGATAAACAACTTCTGATTCATATTGAGTAGAGACACCTGCTAAAAACTTATGTTCACTTTCAGGAATACCTAATTTATTAAAAGTCTCTTTGATCGTTTCAGGTACTTCATTCCAATCAGAACTTTTCTTGTCTGTATTACGGATATAATAAGTGTAATCATCAAAATCAATAAAACTTAGATCTGGTCCCCAAGTAGGCATTTCCATTTTTTCAAAAGCCTCGTATGCTTTCAAACGGAAATCCAATACCCATTCAGGTTCCTCTTTCTTCTTGCTTATCGCAATGACAATATCTCTTGTTAAACCTTTACCAGTATTGTAGATAGAAGTATCTTTATCTTTAAATCCATATTTATACTCATCTTGAGTCTTGAATATTTCTTGATTGTTACTCATCTTTAGTTTCACTTTCCTCGATCAACTTCTCTAAACCATGCCAACCGATAGTAGCACATTTGATCCTATTGGCTTGTTTACCAACTGTATCAAAAGCTACAGCTTCTTCTAACAAGTTCTCATCATAATTTTTTTGATCGATCATTCCATAATAATTCTTGATGATCTCTTTGGCTTCTTCAATGCTCTTACCTTTTACAAGTTCAGTCATGATAGAAGTAGAAGCGGTGGATATCGTACAAGCTACTCCATCAAAGGACACATCTTTAATGATACCATCTTCAATCTTAGCTTCAACATGAATATCATCAATACAACTATCAGAAGCCATGTGAACTTCTTTATAGCCAATCTCTTTATGCAGTTTATGATTGCGAGGATATTCGTAATGATCCATGATGACTTCTCTTTTTAAGATTGGATCTTCAGCAATCGGATTACTCATCTTACTACCTCCTTAAAATATAACAGAATCGATACATTTCTCTATCGATATATCTTTTAACTCTTCTACAAACTTATCGATCTCTTCAAAAGTATTGTAGAAATATAATGAACATCTAACTGTAGCAGATACACCTAAGAAATCAACCAAGATCTTAGCACAATGATTACCACTACGTAAACAGATGTTCTTGCTTCCTAAATAAGAAGCAACATCTTGCGAGAAGATATCCTTAACATTGAAAGTGATGATACCACTATCTGTAGTTGGATTATAGATAGTGATATTATCTAATTTTTTCATTTTATCTAAAGCATAGTCACGTAAAACAAGCTCACGCTCTCTGATATTTTCCATGCCGATATTCTGCAAATACTTGATTGCTTGGCCAAAAGCGATAATTGCCTCTATTGGTTGAGTGCCAGCTTCAAACTTATATGGCGAATCCTTTAATAAGATCTCACCATTTGAATAGAAACGTGCATTAGATCCTCCACCTAATAATAATGGATCCATTTGATCTAACAAGCTCTTCTTACCATACAGAACTCCTACTCCACTTGGCCCACACATTTTATGTGAAGAGAAAGCCAAAAAATCACAATCAAGATCTTTAACATCAGTTTTTAGATGTGGTGCTGATTGAGCCCCATCAACAGCAACTAATGCCCCATATTTATGGGCAATAGTACAGATATCTTTGATAGGATTAACATAACCTAATACATTACTAACATAATTGATAGCGACAAGCTTTACTTTATCACTCATTACCGATTCAAAGTTTTCTAATGTTACTCTACCCTCGGAGTCAAAAGGCACATAGACAATTTCAATCCCTAACTCTTGTTTTAATTTAAAATAAGGCAAGATATTTGAAGCATGTTCAGCTAAAGTACTGATGATCACATCACCTTTTTTAAGATATTTACGACAATATCCTTCAGCGATCGTATTTAAAGCAGAAGTAGCACCATAAGTAAATACTACTTCATCAACATCACAATTGATGAATTCACTGACTGATCTTCTAGTCTCCTCATATTTTTGATCAACTGTCAAAGCTAATTTGTAATCACCTCTATGAGCATTAGCTGTACAGTTATCATAGCTATCCACAAAAGAATCAATGACACATTGTGGCTTAAAAGTAGTAGCACTGTTATCAAGATAAACGATATCCTTTTGTAACATTGGAAAATCTTTTCTGATCTTTTCTACATCTAACATACTAATCCATCACTCTCGTTTCTATCTCTTCTTTCAATAAGTTATTGATATCCTCATTATCAATAACTTTAGTTATCGGCATTAAATAGCCTACTGTGATAAGTTGCACAGCTTGTTTTCTTGTTAAACCTCTACTCTGCAAATAATAAAGTTGTTGTTCGTCTGGTTGACCGATAGTACAAGCATGAGATGCTGCAACCTCATTATCATCAATATAAAGTATCGGTAAAATCTTACCAATAGCAGTTTCACCAAAAGTAAGTAATCTACTAGTTTGATGCGTTTGGCAATTTTTGTAGCCTTTATTGATCCTATTTTTAACGACCATTTGACAATTACCATTTTCAAATACGACACCGTAATTATCAATATTAGCTGTAGTATTGCTAGCATTATGATTACATATTTGATTAAATTGTTTCTTTACTGCCGAAACTGAAGCAGTCAAGACATGCAGATCACTACCTTGACCATTTAGATCAAATACAGAAGATAATTCCACTGGTTTATCATTCAATAAGCTATAAGCTACTTGAACTACGCAATCACTACCAATAGTATAAATATCATTGACCCTAACAGTTGCCTCGTTTTCATTGATGATAAGACAAGTGAACTTACTATCATTTCTCACTTCCACATTAACCTTAATCTCAATATCTTTTTTTCCTTCGATCTTAACTAAATAACTAGTATCTTTCTCAATGATAAAATGGTAACTAGCACTATCTGATTGACTTGAATCGATCAATAATGTCTTATGTTGAATATCCTTGCTCATTACTTATTCCCTCTTGGATTATTGGCACATGAGCCAAGTGATATCTTCTTTTCAACTTTTTCTGATTCCAAAGTGATATTCTTCTCTTTTAATAGCCATTCATAACCTTCAGAATCGATCTTTTCAACTAATTGTTGATCACCTTCAGCAATGATCTGACCATTGACCATGACATGAGCAAAAGTTGGTTTAACTAGCTGATAGAATCTATCATAGTGGGAAACGATCATCAAGCCCATAGGTGATTCTTGTTGTAATTGCAAGATGTTATCAGCAACGATCTTGATGGCATCAACATCAAGTCCAGAATCGATTTCATCTAATAAAGAGATCGTTGGTTTTAATAACTTCATCTGAACGATCTCATTACGTTTCTTTTCACCACCTGAAAAGCCTTCATTGACAAAACGATGAGCGATCTCACCTTTTAATTTTAAATCTTCAATAGCTGTATCTAATTCTCTAATAAATTTAAATAACGAAATAGGTGTTTCTCTATGAGCATTTACAGCTGCTTTTAAGAAATCACTATTTGTAACACCATCTATCTCCGCAGGGTATTGTAAAGCTAAAAAGATACCAGCTTTTGAACGTTCATCAACACTCATAGCTAAAACATCTTTGCCATCAAGAGTAATACTACCTTGGGTAACACGATAAGTAGGATGACCCATGATCGCCATCAATAAAGTGCTCTTACCATTGCCATTTGGCCCCATCAATGCATGAATCTCACCAGTATTGACCGTTAGATTTATCCCCTTTAATATTTCTTTATCTTCTACACTAACATGTAGATCCTTAACTTCTAATGTACTCACAAAACCACTCCTTCAAAACATTTATAATTATAACACAGCACCTTAAACAAGTGGGAAATAGTGCATTATAATAAAAAAGTCTTGAACTAACTACAAGTTCAAAACCTTTTCTATTTTATTATTATTTTAAAATCGCTATTTTCTCTTTATATGTCTTTTTAAGAATAACTACGGATATTAAGCAAGTTAGAATTTCACTTATTGGAAATGTCCACCAAACTACTCGTGTCACATTATCAGACAATGTAAATAAATAAGCTATAGGAAATACAAACACTACTAGTCTTAATAAAGATATTATTAATGGCCTAATAGCAAAACCAAGTGACTGTAATATTCCTTGTACTGCAACCGAAAAACCCATAAAGATATATCCTAAACTAGCTACACGCAAAGACATTGTACAAACCTCAATGATTTCTTTGCTTGTACCACCTGTCAAAGCAAATAAACTCGCTAATGGTTTAGCAAATAATTCAAAGGCAATCGTTAAAACAAATGTAACAACAATCGAATCAATGATTCCATATTTTATACAATCATTTATTCTATCTTTATCTTTCATTCCATAATTAAATGATAAAACAGTAATGATAGTATTAGATAAACCAAAAGCCGAAAATAATGCTATCTGTTGTATTTTATAATAAATTCCAAATGACCCAACAAGAATGGTAGGGTCTGCTTTCGCACCACCAAGGATAGCATTCATTCCTGCCATCATTACTGATAATAAAGCTTGCATGATTGCTGCCGAAATTCCTATTTTATATATTCCCTTAATAATACTAAATTGTGGTTTTATATATTTTAAATCACCACTAATTTCTTTATTTTTACCATAGTGGAAAAACATTGCCACAAATAAGGATGCAAATTGACCGATCACAGTTGCCCAAGCCGCACCAGCTACCCCCATTTGAAGAGGAAATATAAACACATAATCTAAAACAATGTTTGTAACTGCTCCTGTTACTTGAGAAATAGTTGATAACATCGTTTTACCAGTTGCTTGTAAAAGTCTTTCAAAAACAGTAAAGCCAATTGAACCTAAAGAAAAACAAGTACATATTCTTAAATAGGTTGTTCCCATTGTTAACACTTCATCATTGTCATCAACAAATAAACCAATAAACCATTTAGAGCCAAAAAGGCCAAAAATAAAGAATAACATAAATATACATAGGCCTAAAAATATACCATTACCTGCTATCATGTTGACCTTCTCGTTATTCTTTTCGCCTAAGCTCTTCGATAACAAAGCATTTAGTCCAACCCCTGTTCCTACTCCTATAGCTATGATTAAAATTTGAACCGGGAAAGCTAATGTTAGTGCCTGATTAGCAATAGCTCCTTGTTGGCCCATGTTAGCCACAAAAATACTATCAATAACATTGTACAACGCCTGTAGGACCATGGAAACAATCATTGGTAGTCCCATTTTCAACAACAATTTTTTCATTGGGGTTTCTGCCATTTTGTTTTTTTTCATCTCTTCCATATTACACACTCCTCTATTTCGAGCAAAAAAAATAACGTAAGTCCTATTTTTCTGGACTTACGTTTTCGCTGCTCGATGGGTAGTATTTTAACACACTTTTTTCATTTTTAAACATCTTTTTTAATTAATGACGATATCAAAAATAAGTTTGATGCAACATAAACTTATTAAGTCATTCATAATCCAAACCTTAAATTAGCTTTAAGGAGATTTTACAATCCCCACAAAGAAAGCGTTTGCGTTTATTGGCTATTCTGTATTATAATACATAAACAAAAAGGACGGATTACGATTACATCTGCAACCTTTTTAAAATTCAACAAATATAAATAATAGAAAGGAGTTAGCGGTCTTACGATTACAGATCGTAATAACAACTATGAGAAAAGGACTAAAATTAGCACTGGAACTCGATCAAATCAATGCCAAAAACAAGTATGACATGATAGATGGCTATGAAATCCATTTATATGGCGATGAAAGAGATCATTTTGAAATGGACACTTTACTTGATAAACCCATTTTTACTGTTCATTATCCTCTGAGTAGGTGTGACATAGCTCAAATAGCTAAAGAATATAAAAGTGATTACGCCCAGAAAGTATTTGCTTTTTGTCACAAACACAATGTTGGACTAGTTGTTCATGCTGAAAGTCCATCATTTGATGTCTTCAATAATCCAGATGTAGAGGATTTCTGTAAGATGGTCAAAGACACGGGTCTTACCATCCATGTTGAAAATTGTTACCGAAACATTGGCGCGGTTGAAGGTTTACAGATCATGAAATATATGCGTAATAGGATAAACGATAAACAAGTCTTTCCATTATTAGATACTTGCCACCTAATGATGAGTGAAATGAGTTTCAAATACGAAGAAAGGTCTTTCTTCCACACTATTGATTCATATAAGAGTGAGAACTTTAAGATGCACTTAAACGATTGCATCGGCTCTGGTGAAAAAGAGACAGGTGGAACTCATGGCACAAACTTCTCTAATAACATCTATTTATTACGTAATATCTTATGGAAGTTATACGATCTAGAACAGCATGCCTACTCTGTAGATTGTATCTTAGAAGTTGATGAAAAAGATTATATCAATGCTCCAAAAGCAGTAGAATTAGCTAATAACATTGATATGATCATGGAAGAATTCAAAGAAGAATATTAGACTATTGGGACAATTCATTAAGATTGTCCCATTTTTAGACATGCGAAAGATAATTTCACTTCTTTTTCATAGTGATATGCTAAAATATGGAAGTATGGAAAACATATTGAACAAAAGTTGGTATCGTTTAGATACCGCAGGACTAATATTTCCTGCAACTATGGATGTTAATTGGAGCAATGTCTTTCGTCTTTCAGCTGCCCTGACTGAAGAGGTCGATGCTGTTGTCTTACAAAAAGCAGTTGATGACCTAAAAGATCGCTTCCCAAGCTTTTATGTCAGTTTACATAATGGTTTTTTCTGGTGTTATCTTCAACAGACTAAAACTTCACCAATAGTTAAGGAAGATTATGCTTACCCATTGACTTATATGAGTAGGTCAGAAGTAAGAAAGAGCTGTTTAAGAGTCTTCTACTATAAAAATAGGATAGCTGTAGAGATATTCCATTGTGTATCTGATGGTAATGGTGGCAAAGTTTATCTTGCTACTCTTATTGCCCATTATTGTAAGCTTAAATATAAGGTAGATTGTCCCACTAATGAAAATATCTTAGATATCACCATCAAACCAACAGAAGAAGAGTTAGAGGATAGTTTTAAAAAATATACCAATACCTATCCTGCTAGTAGACAAGAAGAGGATACTTTCCAATTAAAAGGTCACAAAACAAAAGATTCTTTCCATACTTTGACTACAGGCATATTAGATACTGAGATACTACATCAAACAGCTAGAGAATATAACTGTACGATAACTTCCTTTTTAGCTTCAGTAATGTGCATTTCACTGATAAAGATGCAAAATAAAGTGATCTATCATAATAAACAAAAAGCTATCAAGATCACTGTACCAGTCAATATGCGTAAGATCTTTGGCAGTAAGACATTGCGTAACTTTGTCTTGACTGTAAATATCGGCGTAAATCCTAGAAAAGGTGATTATTCCTTGCAACAGATCTGTAAAGAATTCAATCATCAATTAGCTTACGAAACTTCTAAGCAAAATATGGCAAGTAGGATCGCTGCCAATGTACTACCGCAAAAAAATCCTTTGATCAAGATTGCCCCACTAGGTTTAAAGAATATCGTTATGAATGCTGTATACCGATCAACAGGCGAAAAAAAAGGCTGTTTGAACATCTCTAATCTTGGTGTTATCAATTTACCAAAAGAACTACAACCATACGTCAAAAGATTTGAATTCATCATTGGTCCACAAAAGAGCTATCCGAATAACTGTTCAGTCAGCTCTTATGGTGGCAAAACTTACATCAATATGATCAGAAATGTCAAAGAGAGTGAACTTGAAAGATTATTTTTCTCTACATTAGTAGAATTAGGCATACCAGTAGAGATCGAATGTAATAGGAGGTAAAAAAATGTATTGCGTTAAATGCGGTGTCAAGCTTCAAGATGATATGACTTGTTGTCCCTTATGTGGCACAAAAGTAGCTTATATAAACGAAGAAGTTACTACCCAAACAAACTATTCACCAATATTGCCTAATAAAAGACATGGTGATATGAGCACTGCCTCTATCTTAACAGCTTTAAGCCTTATCGCTATATTAACTATTCTTATCGTCTGTTTAAATCTATATCATAGATTATCATGGGGAGGCTATGCTATATTCGGTATATTATTATTCTATTGTATCTTTATCTTACCTTTATGGTTCTATAAACCTAACCCAGTAGTATTTATACCGATCGATCATTTAGCTGTCGCTTTATATCTTCTCTACGTTTCGATAGTAACTAAAGGAGATTGGTATTTAAGCTTTGCTTTACCACTTACAGCGATATCTTGTATCATCCTTACTACTTTAGTAAGCTTACTTAAATACGTTAAAAAAGGTGGTTATTTCATCGCTGGAGGCATAATCATCGGCATTGGTTTATCAACGATACTCATTGAATTTTTCCAACATATCACCTTCCATACTCCAATGTTCATCTGGTCATTATATGTCGTGACAAGTTGTAGCATTGTAGGTATCTTCTTTATCTTAGCTGGTCTTATCAAACCACTAAGAGAATATCTAGATAAACAATTCTTTATCTAGCATTACAACTCAGTATATTTTTTCGAATTGCCCTTAGCCTTCTCTACCGGATACTTAAGGGCATTCTTTTTATACTTATCATAAACAATATCAATTGGATCTACCCCCATGACAATGCACATATCTAGACAATAACTTAAAACATCAGCCAATTCTTCTATTGCTTCTTCTTTATTATCACATTCGGGAGAAAATTGGAAATGTTCCAACAATTCATTAGCTTCTAATACGATAGATTTCGCAATATTATTTGGTGAATGAAATTGTTCCCAATCCCTTTCATGATTAAACTTCTTAATATATTCTAGTAATTCATCCATAATTCTCTTTCCTTTCATTTTTCACATTTTTCTTGTAAATGTTAACCGTTATATGTTATCATATTTAAGCGTAGTTAGGGGTGTCGTACAACGGCAGTACAGCGGTCTCCAAAACCGTCAATGCGGGTTCGATTCCTGCCACCCCTGCCATTTTTATTTTTGAGGACTGTATAGTTCTTTTATTTTGTTCAAAAACAGTTTATCTGCAGGGCAAAACTCGTAGTTATCAATATCACTAGTTGTGATCCAACTTATCGCGTTGTGCTCACTAATAGTAACTTCTCCTTGATCGATCTGAGCTTCAAATAAAGTTAGATCAATAGTAAAATCATTATAATCATAATAAACTTCACTAATCTTTCCATTGACTTTCAAAGTGATCGATAGCTCTTCTTGGCATTCTCTGATAAGAGCTTTTTCTTTACTCTCACCCCTTTCTACCTTACCACCAACAAATTCCCACAATAAGCCATTGGCTTTTTCTTTACCTCTCTGGGCAATTAAAAACTTATCTTGATCTAAAATAAGGGCTGCTACTACTTCTAACATTACACCACTCCTTAAACTCGCTAATATCTTACCACTGAAACAAGCAAATTGTATTGACACAATAATCAATTGTTGTTATTTTGTATTCAAAGAAAGAGGTAATCTAAAATGTTCAGGGATATTAGGAGAATCAGACAGAAATTAAGTGAGGAAGAATCTATTGAGATCTTAAAGAAAGGTCAAACGGCAGTACTTGCTGTATTAGGAGATGATGATTATCCTTACAGCGTTCCTATCAATTACGTTTACCAAGATGGCAAGATCTATTTCCATGGAGCAAAGCAAGGTCATAAACTTGATGCTATTAAAAAGCATGACAAAGTTTCACTATGTGTCATCGACCATGATGAATTAGTTAAGGATGAACTAACTACTTATTTTAGAAGTGTCATCGTTTTTGGACGAGCAAGAATACTTACTGATGAAAAAGAAATATATCATGCTGCCGAAGTATTCGGACTAAAATACAACGAAGACAAAGAAAAAGTTGATAAAGAGATTGAAAGAGAATTTAAAGCATTATGTTGTGTTGAGATAACTGTGGAACATATCAGTGGCAAAGAAGCTATTGAGTTAACTCGATCAAGAAACAAATAAAAACATCTTGACTTGGAGTCAACTTTAAGTGCTATATTTTATCTGTAAAGTATGATAGATTGGAGAAGACAATGGAAAAAGTTAAAAAGAATTTTGGATTTGGCTGTATGCGTCTACCAATGATCGGCGATGAAGTTGACATTGAGCAAACTAAGCTGATGGTTGATGCTTTCTTAGAAGCAGGTTTCAATTATTTTGATACAGCTCATGGCTATATTCACGAAAAAAGTGAACCCGCCTTAAAAGAAGTCTTAACATCTCGTTACCCACGTGAAAGTTATATCTTAACTGATAAACTATCTAGTAATTATTTTAAGAAACAAGAAGATATCCGTCCAATGTTTGAATCTCAATTAGAAGCTTGTGGTGTAGATTATTTTGATTTCTACTTAATGCATGCGCAAGGAGAAGGAAACTTCCAACATTACAAAGATTGTAAAGCATATGAGACAGCCTTTGAATTAAAGAAAGAAGGCAAGATCAGACATGTAGGTATCTCATTCCACGACAAAGCTGAAGTACTAGAACAGATCTTAACTGAATATCCAGATGTTGAAGTAGTACAGATCCAATTCAACTATTTGGATTATGAAGATGTTGCAGTTCAAAGTAAAAAAGTTTACGAAGTATGCCGTAAACACAATAAACCAGTGATCGTTATGGAACCTGTTAAAGGAGGCACACTTGT
This sequence comes from Erysipelotrichaceae bacterium, assembly GCA_963586925.1. Taxonomy (GTDB): domain Bacteria; phylum Bacillota_I; class Bacilli_A; order Erysipelotrichales; family Erysipelotrichaceae; genus UBA1783. The sequence continues at coordinate 11,533 of CAVAAT010000028.1, read as the reverse complement.
CAATTTACCGGATGAAGCTAAGAAAATATTAGAGGATCTAAATGGTGGTTCAGTAGCAAGTTATGCGATAAGATTTGCTGCTGGTTTTGAAGGCATGATGATGGTTTTATCGGGCATGAGTTCATTAGAACAAATGCAAGATAATATCTCTTATATGAAAGATTTCCAACCATTAAACGAAAAAGAAAAAGAAGCCATCAAGAAAGTTCAACAGATTTTTGCGAGCAAAAACAACATTCCTTGTACTGCTTGCAGATATTGTGTAGATGGTTGTCCTAAACAAATATCTATACCAGATTTATTCTCAATAATGAACACTAAGATGATTCACCATGATTGGAATGCTGATTACTACTATAATGTTGTTCATACTTCTGAAGGGCATAAAGCTTCTGACTGCATCAAATGTGGCAAATGTGAGAAAGTCTGCCCTCAACACTTACCTATCCGTAAGTTATTAGAAGATGTAGCAAAAGAATTTGAAAAGCACTAATGTACAAAAAGAGTTACCCATACAAGTAACTCTTTTTAGTTATTCTATAAAGTATATGTAACGCGAAGATATTCTTAATATTTCAAATGTGATCAATGGCTTCACATTGATCAACCTTGATACGATCGCCTCTAACATTACTCTAATATCGATCTTACTTTCCAATGAACTCTTTTAATTTTCTTACATCCGTATTTAAGACCAGTTTTGGATCAAAATTAACCGAATTAAGCAAGTCAACTGCTAAAGAAAACTCACCTACCCAGCTAGGATCATGAGCATCAGAATCAACTACGATCGGAACCTCATATTCTTGGCATAATTTGAGCATTGTTTTATAGTTCTCCACACAATTCAATCTTGATTGTGGTTTAATCAAAGAACTATTGTTAACTTCTAATGCTACTTGATATTGTTTAGCAGCTTTAACTAACATTTCATAATCTAAAGGTGTGTGATCATCATCAGGATGAGAAACAAAATGAACCTTTTCATTTTTCATGCATTCAATGACATTTAAAGTGTTCTGCTGTTTTCCAGCATCTTTATAACAAGCTCTATGGATCCCAACGATCGCATAATCCAAATGATCTATGTATCTTTGTTTCAAGGACAAACTACCATCATTCATAACATTGATCTCACAACCATGAATGACTTCTACATCATATATTTTGTTAGGTACTACTTCCAAGTTTAGATAATAGAAAGGATCAACAGTACCAGGAATACCTGGAGCATGCTCACTTATCCCTATTAAGTCTAATCCTTTTTCTTTAGCGCTCTGAGCCATTTCTCTTATAGTTCCATAAGCATGACCACTGACTAGTGTATGCATATGTATATCAGCCCTTAGATCTTTGATCTCCATTTAATCTTTTCCCCCTTTTAGAAAAAACGACATCTCTGTCGTTTAGTTATTTTCAATCTCACTAGCTTGGTTCATTTCAAATGGCGCACCATAATATTGGAAGGTTATCTCTCCATTTTCATTATAACCTGTTATCGTACAATCATATTGAGCCCAGCTAGGATCAAAGCCTTTATAATAGAAGCATTGATTTTCATAAGTCATCTCATATACCATCTTAGTGTCATCAGACTGGTAAAATGTAACATCAATACCTACAGTATTTTCGTCTTGTGTTGCGCCAAATAAATAATAAACGCCATCAGTAGTCATAGTATAACTTACTGTTTCACAACTAATGTAAACTGAGCTAGTTGACTCACATTTGAAATTAGCGATAAAGTTAGGTAATTTAGAATTTAATGTGCCAAAATGGATGGAACCACCAACGCCATTATTACTCTTTGAGAAATATACTAAAGTATTACCATCTTTAACTTTATAAACAACTTTATAGAAACGAGCATTGTCATTTCGCTCCATTTCATCTAAAACACCATTAGGATAAGGGTATAAATAATTATAAGCAAAAGCCATAGTAGTCGCAAAGCAGATCGCAAATTCTACTAGCAAGATAAAGGCTTTTAATAATTTCTTCTTCATAAAGTAACCTCCAAAATTTACTTACAGACTAAATTATAAACTTTTCAAGCCATTATTACAACTTACAACCTTTTGTGTAGTATAATATTAATAATTCTTAGGAAATAGGAGGGCAAAAAATGGTAATACCAAAAAGTTTCGAAGATGTCGATGATTTAGAAGCTATGTTATTGACAAGTATCTTAGGTGTTTTAGTAGCTTTAAAAGAAGATCTGATATCCTACAAACAAGCCGAGAGCTATTGGCTAAGTGATTTTATGGCGGATATCTTTACTCAAATGCGATTATCTAGTGACATCGTAGCCCTTTTACAAGAAAGCTGCGAGCTTAAAGAATTACGAGGGTTTACTAAACAGTATTACGAAAAGATCGACAAGTTGATAGCTGATAGTAAGAACCTCATCAGTCAATATTACACTGAATATGAAGGTTATTCTGATCTATATGAAGATATTGATGAAGATGACGATGAAGAAAATGATGATGAGTGGAATACTACCAGTTTAATAAATTAAAGAAAGGAAAAATTATGATAAATCAAGAAGTATTAAAGTACAAAGATTCAATCCTAAAAGATTTAGAGGCATTAGTAAGTTTCAACAGTATCTATATGCCTAATGAAGAAGGCACACCATTTGGTGTCAACAACAAGAAGTGCTTAGAAAAAGCCTTAGAGATTGCTAGAGGCTATGGCTTCAAAACAGTAAACTTAGATGATTATTGTGGTTATATCGAAATGGGACAAGGAGAAGAAATCATCGGTATCTTAGCTCACTTAGATGTTGTTCCAACAAGTGATACTTGGAATACTGACCCATTCAAGATGACACTGATCGATGGCAAATATTATGGTAGAGGTACCTCTGATGATAAAGGAGCTGTAGCTTGTTCACTTGCTGCTTTGAGGATGTTAAAAGAAAAAGAATCAACATTCACTAAGAGAGTAAGACTGATCTTAGGATGCAATGAAGAAACAGGTTCAAGAGGGGTTGAACACTATATCGAGCAAGAAGGTTATGTAGACTGTGGCTTTACTCCTGATGGTGAATTCCCACTTGTATTTAGTGAAAAAGGCATGGTACGTAACATCTTCTCAATGAAGAGCGATAAGATAGAGAATATTGAAGCTGGAACTGCTTCAAATATCGTTGCTGCTCATTGCACTGTCACTTTAAAAGAAAACAGCTATGATCAAGCTAAATTAGAAGAATTCTTTAAAGAGAACAACATCTCTTATTCAATTGAAGGTAATACTATTACAGTCAATGGTGTAGCTGCCCATGCTTCTACTCCAGAGCTTGGTGTCAATGCTATCTCATATGCCATGGAAGGTTTATATCAAGCAGGCTTGAATGACGAGGCTACTGATACTTACCATAAATACATTGCTTTAGACTACAATGGAAATAATGCTGGTGTAGGTTTTAAAGATGAATATGGTAATCTAACGCTTAATGTAGGTAAAGCTTATAAAGAAAATGATGAGTTATGCTTTACAATTGACATCCGTTTCCCAGTAACAATGAAAAAAGAAACGATAATCGAATCAATGGAAAAAGTTGGTAATGGACATATGACAAACTACAGAGGTGCTGATCCATTATTCTTCCCATTAGATCACCCAATGATCAAAGCTTTATATAAAGCTTACGTTGATGTTACTGGTGATACTGTAAGTAAACCATTTTCAATCGGTGGCGGCACATATGCTAAAGATATGCATAACATCGTTGCTTTCGGTTGTGATGATGGCAAGTTCAACTATCACATCCATGATGACAACGAATTTGTCACATTGGAATCTCTTATGACTCAAACAGCTTGTTACTATCAAGCTATCCTAAACTTATTGGAAATTTAAACAAATGGAAATAAATAAACAATTAGCAGCAGAGTTAAATATCACTCTAAAACAAGTCGACACAGTTATTACATTATTAGATGAAGGGAACACTGTTCCCTTCATTGCCCGTTATCGTAAAGAAGCAACAGGTAATCTTTCCGATGAAACTTTACGTACTTTTGAAGAAAGATTAAGAGCCTTACGCTTATTGAACGAAAAGAAAGAAGATGTCAAAAGACTTATTGATAACCAAGATAAGCTAACTGATGAACTAGTCAAAGCTATTGATAATGCTAAGACACTAACAGAAGTAGAAGATATCTATCGTCCTTATCGTCCAAAAAGAAGAACAAGAGCTACGATCGCTAAAGAAAAAGGGTTAGAAAGATTAGCTCAGATCTTATTATTAAAACAAAATAGTGATCCTAATAAAGAAGCTGAAGCATTCATCAACGAAGAAAAAGGTGTTAAAAACACAAAAGATGCCTTAGATGGAGCTAAGGATATCATTGCTGAAGTCATTTCGGATAATGCTGACTATCGTAAAGAGATCCGTTTCTATACTTTCAATAACGGCTATCTCATCTCAAAAGCAAAGACACAAGAAGATAGTGTTTATCGCTTATATTATGATTATCGTCAACCACTTAAAAAGATGGTGTCTCATAGAGTATTAGCCATCAATCGTGGTGAAAAAGAAAATATATTAACAGTTAAGATCGAAGTAGATGAGAATTACATCTATGAATATCTTGAAAGCAAGATAATCAATCGTTACGCTGATAAAGCAAATATCAACTTACTAAAGGAAGTAGTTGTTGATGCTTATAAGAGACTTATTGAAAATAGTATCGCAACTGAGATCCGTAATGATCTAACAGAAAAAGCTCAAGAACAAGCAATCGAAGTATTTAAAGAGAATCTCAAAAACTTATTATTGCAGCCACCAATAGTAGGCAAAGTAGTAATGGGCTTTGACCCAGCATATCGTACAGGTTGTAAGATCGCTGTAGTCGATGATATTGGTAATCCACTAGATACAACTGTTGTTTATCCAACGGAGCCGCAAAACAAAACAGCAGAAGCCGCAAAGGAACTTACTAAACTTATCGATAAATACAATATCGATATCATTTCCATCGGTAATGGTACCGCAAGTAAAGAAAGCGAGATATTTGTTGCTGATCTTATCAAGCATCAAAAAAGAAAAGTATCTTATGTCATGACTAATGAAGCAGGAGCCTCGGTTTATAGTGCCTCTAAATTAGCCATTGCTGAATTCCCACAATATGACCTAACAAAACGTAGTGCTATTTCCATCGCAAGAAGGATCCAAGATCCACTAGCCGAACTAGTCAAGATCGATCCAAAATCAATCGGTGTAGGTCAATACCAGCATGATATGAACCAAAAAGAATTATCATTAGCTCTAGATGGTGTTGTAGAAAACTGTGTAAGTAGCGTAGGAGTAGAACTAAATACTGCCTCAGTATCTTTATTAAAAAATATTGCTGGTATCTCTTCTAAGATAGCAGAAAACATCATTGCTTATAGAGAAAAGAAGCGTTTTACTTCTCGTGAAGAATTAAAGAAAGTATCTGGTCTTGGCGACAAAGCTTATCAACAAGCTGCAGGATTTATCAGAGTTGCTGACTCAAAAGAAATTTTAGATAACACTGCAGTCCATCCAGAAAGCTATGATGCAGCAAAAAAGATCTTAGCTCAATTTGGCTACAGTGAGGATGATGTAAGAAATCATAACTTAAAGAATTTGCCAGAACAGATTAAAAAGATCGGGCAATCAAACTTAGCAAAGAAGCTGGATATTGGCGAATTGACTCTAAATGATATCGTAAAAGAATTATTACAACCAGCTCGTGATCCACGTAGTGAACTACCTGCTCCAGTATTAAGAAGTGATATCATGGATATGTCTTATCTAAAAGAAGGAATGATCTTAACAGGAACTGTACGAAACGTTGCTGACTTTGGTGCCTTTGTTGATATTGGAGTTCACCAAGACGGACTTATCCATATCAGCAAGCTTTCAAAGAGTTTCGTAAAAAAACCTACTGATGTTATCGCAGTAGGTGAAGTAGTTAAAGTTAAAGTCATCGAAGTAGATGTAGCTAAAAAACGTATATCACTTGAAAGAGTATTTGATTAGTCACCCATAAGGTGACTTTTTCTTATCTGTAATGTTATATTTTTCTACAATAGATTAAATATTCTTTGTGCATTTTTGTTAATTGTCCCTTAACAAAAAGAAGTATATCTCAACTTCTTAATACAAAATTTCTTCAATATTTGAATAACACTTAGGAATGACTAGCTTTCTTGTCTTACCATTCTGACTGATATAAGAACAATAATAAGCATTGCTTGTTTCCTTTTCCACTAATAAATTAGCAAATACTTGTGATGTAACAAGGGTTTGTGAAGAAACACGGCAAACACAATCATCTTTTTTAAAGTAAGAATAGGAATTACAACTAACAAATGGTGCCATCTTCACTACTACATAGATATAGCCAAACACAGCAACAATAGCTAATATTCCCGACAAAATTCCAAGACTAGGGACAAATACAGCTAGCATGCATAATCCAATCTCTGCAGCAAGAAAGATTAGTAGTGATAAAAAATACAACCATGTCTTATCTGTTTTATTTTGTTTAGCTAAAGCTTTATCAAACATATAAACTTTTATATGTTCATCTGTACCCATGGTTTGAGTTTGACTATCAACTGCTTCATTAATTACATCTTCTTGTTTTGGCTCCTCAAAATCATTATTCAATCTCTTTCCTGATTTAGTAGATCTAATTAGCACAAATAAGATGATACCTTCAATTAAAAAATTACTAATAATATAACCATCAAAATAAATAAATATACAATAAGCAATCAGTGCTAAGGCATCAATTGACATAAGAATAGTAGCTACAAGCATCCATTTCCAATCTTTCTTTGATAAAAGATAACAGATACCCAATAACAATACTGGTATGATCGCAAAAATAAAGATGATGAGAAATTGTTCAAATCCACTAAAATTTTGGGCAAAACCAACTGCTATTTGAGGTAAGATAGCGGAATACAAAAAGCTAACATTACTGTCAATACACGCTAAGATCACATTGACAGCTGTTAAGGAAACAACTGCTAACAAAGTAGTGCGTCCCCCTTTATAACTATTAATCGAAACATATTTATCCATATTGTTCTCTCCTTAAACATATAAAATTGTAATCCAAAACGGACTATAATTCAATCAATAGACACTTATTGCCATGCTTTTCAATGATAGAAACTAGATCAGTTGTCTTTAACCATATAGTTGTGGCTTCATCATTAGGATGGATCATGATGAGTTTATCTTCAAAATACTTATCAATGATAACCTCCACTTTTCTGTTTTCATCATTTAAAACTCCTAGTGGACTTACCCCTCCACTTATCGCCATAGACTGTTGTAATTGTTCATTAGAAGCAAAAGACAATCTTCTACTGCTTATGAGTTCTCTTAACTGTTTTAGATCAACACTCTTATCTTCAAAAACACAGACGCAATATAATTTCTCTTTCTTATTATCCGTAAGTAATAATGTCTTAGTTGCTGCTTCTCTATGAGGTAAAGGAAAATGCTTTGCATCAATGATGCTCATGATCGGAGTATCCATTATCCGATATTCAATATTGTTTTCCTTAAGTAACTCTTCAACTTCTTGTCTATAATATTTCATTGATCACTTTCCTCATTTCTCTAAATCAATTATACATTATTTAAACAAAAGAAAAGATGATAACTCATCTTAATCTTCTTTCTTACATAATGGAAATCTTAATTCTAATAAGTAAGGTATGGCATTGTCTTGGTCACTATCCAACATATATACTTCAGCGTTTTTACCTAATAACTGATAACCATTATCTGATGCGAATTGTAGTACTGCTTCATATTTACTTATCTGATCACTATAAGAGCCTTGCATGTAGACAGAAGCAACAGTTGTATATTTCGAAGCCATGAATTTTATCTCATCAGTTTCTGTTCCTACTTGATTTACAATCTGTACATATCTGACCTTTACTTTCTCTTCCCGGTATTCATTATCAGTATAACAGATATAACAGATTTTAGGTTCTAAACACTTAACTCCTGTTTCAGCTTTAGTGAACATCGCCCTTGTCTCACGAATAAAGCTAAATAATTGCGAGTGGTCATCTAAAATAGCATCACGGTAAAAGATCATCTCACTATGAAGTTCTTTAAGCTTAACTTCAAAATTATTATGAGTGCTATTAAACATCTGCTCTATTTTTGATAGATTGACTTTACTATCAACAATTTCTTGTTCAATCTTCCTCTTTCTCTCAAATAAAGCATCTTGAATGTCCTTATCACCACTAATGACTTCTTTGATCTCTTTTAAAGTTAAACCAATATTTTTCAAAGAGATGATCTTGGCCATTTTCGCTAATTGACTTCTATCATAATAACGATATCCTGTTTTTTTATCAATATGAGCAGGCGCTATCACTCCCTCTTGCTCATAGTGTCGTAAAGTGCGGCAAGTAGTTTTTGTTATCTTTGAAAATTCACCAATCCTATACATTTATTTACCCCTTCTTATCATATATTCACAAATTGTCAGTGAACAAGGGTAATATAACAAATTAAATTGATTTTGACAATTTTCTCATGTACCAAAAAAAGGTGATTGCCTTTTCACAACCACCTTTTTGGTATTATTTTTTAGTTTTTTAGACTATTTGCTGTGTTTTTTCTTCTTAACGATCAAACTTGTAGCAGCAGTAGCACTAGCAAACATAGCAGTTGCCATTAATGCTAAATTAACAGCATCACCAGTTGCAGGCACTTCATTCTTCTTAGTTTCTGTATATCTTTCAGCATAGCCACAGATGTTACATACTCTTGATACATTACGTACAGAAGAACCATCTTTTAACTCTTCCCACTCACCATAAGTATATGTGAAATCATCATTTTTATAGCCATCAGTATACTTATCATTTGTGCAATCAACATTATGATCTAACATTGTCTTTTCCCAAACTTTAGTACCATCGATATAAACTGTTGAATAATATTCACCTTCACCATTTTCATTAGCTACTTGGAATAACTTAGAACAAGTAATCTTGTTAGACTCTAAACCTTCAACTGTATTAGTACCTGAAATATTAACGATGAAATTAGTATCAGTAGAAGCACCATCAGTATCCTTGATATTGATAACACTCTTCTTTGGTGTAGTAGAAACTACCTTGCAATCTTTATAATTGATAGTAACTGTATACTTTTCGTTATTTTCAAAATAATGCTTGTAAGCATTGATGACTTTACCAGAAGCATTAAATGTACATCCTTCAAAAGTAAGTTCATGACCATCAATACTCCAAATTGAATAATCTGCATTTGGTGCATTGAATGTACAATTCTTATATGTAGCAGTTTCTGTTCCACCATAAGTGATCTGACCATTGATCGTACAATTTTCACAAGTAAAGTTTTTAACACGAATATAACCTAAATAAGGTTTTGATCCTAAATTAACAGTCATATTCTTTAATGTAATACTTTTAGCACCATCAAAACTATAATCACCATCATATTCACCAACATAGCCTTCTCTTGGAACTAAGGCCCCAACATACCAAGTAGTACTACTTTCGCCAGTACCAACGATTGTTAATGACTTGTTAGTGACACTTCCACCGCCAACTCCCTTATACACAGAGTAAGAACCTGGTACAAGAATAGTGATCGTATCGCCATCAGTAGCAGCTTCAATTGCAGCTTCAATTGTTGTGTATTTTTCACCATTAGAGCTAAGCTGACAAACATCTCCATCTTCAGCCATTACAACATTAGAAGCTAAGCCAAGAAGCATTAAGCAACAAACGATCGCACTTAAAATTTTCTTCATTTCTTCTCCTCCTTGATCCGTTGTTAACAGATCATCGCTTTCTACCCCTTCAAAAGCTTGGTAGGACAGACAACAAGTATTATCACTCGCAACTCCATCACAAAAGCAAGTCTTTTAAAGTTATCCTTAATAATTTTACTATTTCACTCACATTAATGTCAAAGGAAAATGAGATTATTGCAAATAAACTAACATCTTATTTAGACCCTTAACCATTTCGTTATCTAGTTCACTAAAATCTTCTGAAACAGAATTGTAACTTCCATTAGGATTTAGAGCCATTGCGGTAAATTCAACATACATATCATAGAGATCTTCTAATTCATCATAAGCTTTTTCCCACTCTTCTGGTGGATTTTGAAGTTTAGCCATGATCTTGACTACTTCTGATTGATTATCACTGATTTCCTTTAATTTATCACTGAACTGTTGATCATCATACAAAGCTTTTAAGCTATCATTAAAATCCTCATAGAAATTGCCACTAGAAGTTTTAGTATATTTACTAGTTTCTTCATCATCAGTTTTCCAAATACTGTCATGCCAAACACTTATAGTTAAATTTATACATTCTTCAGCTTTAGCAGCCCCAGACCACATAAGTTGTACCACTTCTACTAGATCAGCTTTATATTGTTCTGATATTTTTTGTTCTCGAACACTTTTGTAAGTATAGATACCACATGCAAGCATTGCTAATAAGACTACAAGCAAGATGATCTTTTTGATAGGTGATTTAGTCTTTACATCTTGTTGTTTGTGATACTCTTGTTGAAAACTATCATCTCTTACATTTTCATTAATCTCTTTTACTAGTGGATAACCACAGTAAATACACTTATCTGCACTAGAGCTGATCTCTTTTCCACATTCTGGACATTTTATTAATGCCATATTTTATCCTCCGATTTCTTCTAGTAGTATCAAAAAGCGATTATTTTCGATACAAATACCCTACCTTAATATTTGTCTATATCTCTAAGTTTTTGCCACCCATTTATTCCTTGTCGCCGGTTATATAATAATCGCAGTATTCGCCGCCGTCAGCAATCGTCTGCTCGCGATGCAGTACACCATGTTGAAGCGAAATCATGACCTCGTCCAACGCACACAGCAGTGGCATCAGTTCCGAAACACCGAGCTTCTTGGTATAGGCACAGATGGGACAGCGGGTGATACGGTAATAGCAGGCACCATCATAGGGCTGTCCTTCAAAATCCACCTTGAAGGATGTCGGATACATCTGCTCCTTTTCCGGAGTGTACCATTTGGCATACTTCACGACACTCTTTTTGTTCTCCGCCTTGCCCTTGTCGGTGTTCAGGTCCGTTCTGGTAAAGTACCACTTGATATGATAGAGGGAGCGACGCATCATCTCCTGCACCGTCTCCGGAGAGATTTTCTTTTCGCTTGCTAGATATGGTGCAACAAAAGCCAGTGCGAACAGTTCATTATACGCCATAGGATTGTCATTGCCGATGTCCTCTGCCTCCTCGACCAACTGCCGATAGATCGTTTTACTCTTTTTCATGATCTCATTCGCATAAGCTTTGTCATATTTCTCAATCAGAACCTTTTTCATGGAACCCTTGAACATCCAAAAATAAAAGCCGTTATACTTCATATGAAAGAACCTCCTCTTGTCCTTGGTAGTGTCAAAAATCGACTATTTTCGATACAAATACCCTACCTTAAATATTTGTCTATATCTCTAAGTTTTTGCCATCTTT
>CAVAAT010000027.1:0-37461 GCA_963586925.1 Erysipelotrichaceae bacterium | reverse complement strand
TGGAAATTATTCAAGTTTGGATATAAATCTGGATTAAATGGTATGCAGACATTCATGTCAAATGGCAAACTTGATAAGTTAACCGATACAATGACTATTATGGGTCTTATTGTTGTTGGTGCTTTAACTGCTTCATACGTTAGTATGTCTTTACCAGTTCAAATTGTCAAAGATGTTTATGATGCAACAACAAATTCAGTATTAGAATCACAAGTATTATTCAATGCTGATAGTATGCTTAATTCTATTTTCCCTAAGATTCTTCCTTTAGGATTAACACTAGTTGTATATTATTTATATACAAAGAAAAAGTGGTCTCCTATGAAACTTATGGGATTGATCCTAGTATTAGCTGCTATATTAACAGGAATTGGTTATTTCTTTGGCGTTTACGCATAAGAAAGAGAAACTTGTTATTACTATATGTTAAAATAAGTCATAGTGAATGCAAAAGTCCACTATGACTTTTTAAGATAAGATAAAGGAGATAAAAATGGGTACAAAAGTAGATATTAAAGATTTAGGAACAGAACATAGCAATGAAAAAACACAAGATCTTGATCAATTATCAACAATGGAGATAATCAAGATCATGAATGAAGAAGATCTTAATGTTGTAGTAGCAGTAAAAGAGGCTTTACCACAGATTGAAAAAGTAGTAGAAGTAATGATCGATACTTTGAATAATGGTGGAAGAGTTATCTATGCTGGTGCCGGCACTTCTGGAAGAACTGGCATCATTGATGCTGTTGAATGTGGACCAACATTTGGTTGTACTAATGAGTTTTTGGGACTTATTGCTGGTGGATATGGGGCTGTATTTAAAGCGATTGAAGGTGCAGAAGACAGCAAAGACTTATGTGTTAAGGATCTTAAAGATAATAATTTTGAAAGTAAAGATCTATTTGTTGGTGTGGCTGCTTCTGGTAGAACTCCATATGTTATCGGTGGTATTGAATATGCTAAATCATTAGGTGCTAAGACTGCTTGTGTTTGTTGTAATAAGAATACTGAAATTGGCAAGTTAGTTGATTATCCAATTGAAGTTAGTGCTGGTCCTGAAGTACTAACTGGTTCAACTAGATTAAAATCTGGAACATGTCAGAAGGTGATCATCAATATGTTATCTACAGCTACAATGGTAGGTATGGGTAAAGTATATAAGAACTTGATGGTTGATGTTATGGCTACTAATGGTAAGTTAGTTGAAAGATGTCGTCAGATAGTAATGGCAGCTACTGACTGTGATTGGGATACGGCAGATAAAGCATTGAATCAAACTAATAACCATTGTAAAGAAGCAATCGTTATGATCTTACTTGGTGTTGATTATGAGCAAGCTAAAGAGAAATTGGCTGAATCTAAAGGCTGGGTAAGAAAAGCAGTTGAAAAATAAGCTGGATCACGGTAGTTTTCTATCGAGATTTTTAAAAAGGAGCGAACGATATATTTGTAATAGTGTAAAATGAAATCAGTAATTATTGCTTAGGAAATAATGGAGGGCAAATATATGTTAGAAAGAATTAGTTTAGATAGAGAAAAAGAATATTTAGAGAATTGTGCAAGAGAGCATAAGATCCCTGGTGGTGAGTTTGCTGTTGTAACTGAGGATGAAAGTAAATGTTTTTGCTTTGGTAAGAAGGCATTAGTACCTAATGAAATAGATAATGAGCTCAGTACTATGTATGATCTTGCTAGTTTGACTAAAGTTGTTGCTACAACTACTATAGCTTTACAATGTATCGAAGAAGGATATTTTTCTTTGCAGACTGATATTAGTGATCTTATTGATGTTGACTATAAGGGAGTAACTATTGAAAACTTATTGACTCATACTTCTGGCTTATGTGCTGATGATAAGAATTATAGGAAATGTTCTAATAAGCAAGAGATGATTGATTTTGTCTTAAAAAAGGAATTATCTTATCCTACTAATAGCAAGGTTGAGTATTCAGATTTTGGTTTTATTTTACTAGGGATAATTTTAGAGAAGTTTGTTGGTGATCTTGATAAGTATGGCCAAGATAATATTTTTGAACCATTAGAGATGAGGGATACTTGTTATAATCCTAAGTCGTGTAGAAAAGAAGATCGTTGTGCTCCTACTGAGTTAACAAGTGATAGAGGACTTATCTGTGGAGAGGTTCATGATGGCAAAGGACTAAGATTAAATGGTGTTAGTGGTAATGCTGGCTTGTTTTCTACTGTAGAAGATCTTACTCATTTTGTGCAGATGTTATTATTAAATGGCACTTGGAAAGGTAAAAGGATACTTCATTCTTCTACTGTTGAATTATTAAAACATTGTCGTACAGAAGGTTTAAGTGATAGAAGAACATTAGGTTGGTATTCAAATGATAAGACAACATCTATGGGTGATTATTATAGTGAACATTGTTTATATCATACAGGATTTACTGGGACATCTATCTATGTTGATTTTGATAGAAAATGTGGGATCATATTGTTAACTAATCGTGTTCATCCTATTAGGGATAATGATCATATCTTTAATATTAGAAGCATAGTGCATAATTTAACTTTATTAGATATTGATGATGCAAAATAAAAGCCTCATATTGAGACTTTATAGTATCTTTTCCATACCGATCTTTTGAACTTGTAGTCCAATCTTTTGGTAGAATGCTAAGGCATTTGTGTTAGCTGCCCAAACATTGAGTGTGACGTTGTAGTAGTTGTTTTCCTTAGCATAGTTTAAGACATATTCATATAGCTTAGTGCCTACATGTTTTCCACGACAATTTTCATCAACACAAAGATCATCAATATATAATGTTTTGATATCAGTCATATTGTTATCATTGATAAATTGCTTATGAATACAGAAGGCATAGCCTACTACTGTTCCATTATCATCAGCAACAAATACTGGAGTCTTATCATTAGTGATGATATCTTTTAATTGTTCATCAGTATACTTCCTTGCTCCCACTTTAAACAAATCAGGTCTAACATCACTGTGTACTTTATGTACTTCAAGTAATAGTTTATCAATAGTTGGTATATCTTTTAATTCAGCTCTTCTAATAGTTAATTCACTCATAATGTGATCTCCTTGTCTTTATAAAATATAGTACAATTAGGTTTTGCTTTCAATAAAAAACCTGTTAGCTAAGTAAATAGACTAACAGGAGGTATGCCCAAGGGTGCAATAAATATAGAAGCTAATGTTTTTACTTTACGTTTTTAAGCTTCAACAATTGCTTTTTCTGTGACTATTGCATCGAAAATCTCAACTTCTTCTTTGGTATCTTTATGTTTTGGATTAGATAATTCAGTATCTCTTAGACTTTCCTTTAGCCTATCACAACATGGTTTAAATGATACGAAAGTGATGCCTCCACCTAGTACTCCACCTACTATAGGTATAGCTTTCTTGAAAAAGCCTGCAAATATTGCTTTTGTCATTTTAACACCAAAGTATTTGGCAATGCTTTTTACAATTGGATAGATTGCACCCTTAGTTAAGGCCTTCTTTAGTAGTTGCTTTTCAAGGCCAACAGCAAATGCTTTAGCCATAGCTTTTAGTGCATTATTTGCTCCAGCAACACCTGCCATTACTCCTAGTGCCATGATCAACATATTCATTGTAGAGCTGTCAATATTTGCTTCATCGCAATCTGAAGGCATGATTTCTGGAAAGCCATATAAGTACATGAGTTTTTGAGCAGCTCTAAGAGTATAGCCATAATATTGAGCTATATCTGCTGGTATGGTAGCAGCCATAGCAGCTCCTCCTGGAGCTCCCAATGCAGCAGAAATACCGGATACTTGTAATCTTTCGCTTTGAATGACACTGTCGGCGACTTTATCAATTTCTTCAAGTGAGATATTTGCTTGTAAAGGCGTAGTTGATATTGCTTTACTTATTGTTTCTTGATCATAGCGAAGATTAAATTCTTTTTGTAAGAAACTTGCTCTATCAATCTTAATTCCAGGTAACTTTAGTGCTTGTAATATTAAATCTTCAATGGTTAATTCCCCATTACCATCTGCATCTAATGCACCAACTATTTTTTCCTTGGAAGAGTCAATTACTTTATTGATTGCTTCCTTAGTGTTTGTAAAAGCATTGTTTGCATTTTTTACAATTACATTAAATGAATCATTAGCGGCATCATTTAACCCTTCTACTTGTGTAGAAACGCTATTGTTTGAATTGTCTTTTGTTTCTGTCATAAGTATATCCTTCCATTTCTTTTCTTTTGTTAAAAATATTATATCACCGAATAGGTGTTTATGAATTAGTTTGTGTTTAATAGAATAAGAATTTATAAATGTAATACCTGTACGAAGAAAAACTTATTTAACACATTTCAATCACTTTTTAGTGGCTTTTCTTCATCTGCAGTTTTCTTTATGAGATTTAGTTGTAATTTAATGAAGTCATCAAATTCTTTGATTTAAAAAGATAAACCCATTTTAGAAGACTTTTGTTTCCTTTCTAAAAGATCATCAATGACAGGTTTTAACTCTTTTTGTAGTTCTGAATCTATTAATCTAGAAAATAACATTGATGGTTGATTCTTTTTATCAATGATCCACTTAGCAGTAAGCAACAATCTTATGATATAGAAGTATTTTTTGATGCGATCTATATCTTTTTGAAAATAAGTTTGATAGTTATTGTTTGCTATATGCCAATAGAGATATAAACTCTTCTTCCTTGAGTGGCAATCTTTTCTGATAGTTTTTAGTTATACAAATGGATTTGATAGATGATTGGTGAAGATAGTTATTCAAAGATAGTTGGATTAAAGTCGTGTAATGGTTGTAAAGTTTCCTTTATATCCCAACCGTTGATATCAATGACATCATCCAATTGCCAATTGATCATATCATTAGTCTTCTCAAGATGAAGATAGTCTTTTAAGGGGGCTTAAATAAACAAAGCGTTCATCATAATCACTATCTTTGGAAGCAAATCCCCAAGCTCTACTACTAGATTCAGCAGCAAACATTACTTTTACTTTTACTTCTATATCAGTTAGTTTTTGTTTGATGATTTTGTCCATAATGATTCCTTCTTTCCAATTTGATGTTTCCATTATACAATCGAAGGTGTGGATAATATATAAACTAGTAGTTTAAAGGCTAATGGATGACCACTAGCCTATAATGATAGTAATATTTTAGCTATTCTTTTTGTAGTGTTCATCGACTTCTTTGTTCCAATCACTTGACAAGTTGCCAAAGCATCTAACATTTGTCATGGCTTTATTTGCTGCCATGAAGCTTAATGTTGTTCCCATTGAATCTTGATGGTAATTAGTAGCATGATCTTTGTCTATACCAAATGATGTTGCTGTTTCTAAGGCATCTATATTGGCTGCCATGAAGATGAATTGCCATCCTTTTTCTTTTTTCTTTTCTATTAGTTTTTTTACTGTTTGACTTGTGTATTGCTTACTGGCATTTTCATAACCATCAGTTGTGATGACAAAGATCGTATTTTCTGGTACATCTTCTTTACGGATGTATTTGTGAATTTGTTCAATGTGTTTGATGCTTGTTCCAATAGCGTCAAGTAAAGCAGTGCAACCACCAACTTGATAATCATCTTCAGTCAATGGTTTTACATCTTTTAGATCGATTCTGTCATGGATGATTTTGTTGGTATTATTGAAAAGTATAGTTGTGACATATCCTTGGCCATCTAACTTCTTTTGTTTTTCGATCATTGAGTTAAAACCACCAACGGTATCTTTTTCCATACCACTCATTGATCCACTACGATCTAAGATAAATACTAATTCTGTTATGTTGTTCTTCATTTCTGCTGTCCTCCTTAAGTACAGTTAAAATATACAATGAATAACAGGATTAATGGTCGCTTGCTAAGCGACAAATTAAGAACCTAGAGTTTTTAGATCATGCTCAAATAAAGCTAAGTTTATATTGTATATATCATAGTACTGTTCAGCAAAACAATTTTTAATAAAGACATCAGATTTGTCAGCATTACTGAAAGCAAAGCCTGCCTTCATTAACATCTCGTTAGCTTCATCTATTGATAACTCTAAGGCTAAGGCCAATAAGATCACGGTAGATTTTGATGTTTTGTAGCCATTAGAACAAATTTTAGAGAATAGTTTTCTATTAATGCCAGCCTTTGTGTAACATTCAACACTAGTCATGGATTTTTCCCTAAGTTTTCTAAATAACATTTCTTGGAAACTTTCATCTACAACATCAAACATGCTGTCAGGAAGTGGTTCGTCTTCTTGCTTAATTGTAGTGAAATTGAAACTTTTGACCAAACCTCTGAAAACAAGCTCAGGACTTCTTGATAAGCGGTCATTATATATGTTAGTCTTTTTCTCACTAAATTCATCATTACTCAATAGTGGATCATTTGATGGCTGGAAATCAAAATGAAAATAGGAAGATAATCGATCGTACAAATCTTTATTAACAACGATAGTATTCTTATCGTACACGACTAGATATACTTGCATTTCACTTTCAATCAGATAATCATTGATCGTATCATAAGCTATCTTTAATGCTTCTTCTATTGGATAACCATAAGAACCAGTAGAGATCAGAGGGAATGCTAAAGAATCACATTTTAGTTTTTCTGCTAATTCTAAGGAATTTCTGTAACAGTTAATTAGATATTCTTTTTCTTTATGATCACCATCGATCCAAATTGGTCCAACTGTATGGATCACATATTTGCAAGGCAAGTTATAGCCTTTAGTGTATTTAGCTTGCCCTGTTTCACAACCATGCAATGTGTAACATTCTTTTAGAAGATCTTCTCCTGCAGCACGATGTATGGCTCCATCAACACCTCCACCACCTAATAAGGTATTATTTGCCGCATTGACAATGGCATCTACTTTCATTTTAGTTATATCGTTTTTAACGATCTGTAATGGCATATTGATCATCCTTTCGTTTTTTTGTTGTTTACATTATAAAGTATGATCAAGATAATTGAAAAGAAAATAGATTGATTGAGAAATAATTCCTAATAGTTGCAATAGTCATATTTGGTATATTTTCTAAGAACCTATTGAATACTAGGATAAGAGATTTCTATGATAATAGAACATTGCTATTGCTATATGGTGAGCAAATTGATAATGATATTTTTAAGATAGCCGTTGATGCTACCTGTATGAAAAGAGGTACAGCTCAACTTAAAGAAAACAGTTGTACGATATTAAATGAGATAAGAAATGATAAAAACAAGCGATCATTGTGGGATAAATATACTGATAAATTTGAGTATAGTAAGTCTATTATCTTTGAGGAGGTTATGAGCTCATTGTATGTCCTGCTGAATAGATTGAAATAATCCATCATATATTCTTTCTTTAGTTATTTGGACAATAATATAGATGCTATATAGTCAGATAGTCTTATAATGTAATAGGGGGACTTGTTATGGATATTGCTCAACCACAGAAGATATTGTCATACTTTAAGAAACAGAAGTTATTGCTTGTTTTGATAACGGTTTTTGGGATCATTTATAATGTTGGTTTATTAGCTGGCCCTTATTATGAGGGTAAGTTAGTTCAGACACTTGATGATATCATTAAAGGCTCTAAGACTTTTAATGATATGTTATTTATTGTCATATGTTATTTACTTGTCACTTTTATTGTGCAAGGTTGTAGATATCTAAAAAGACTAAAGGTAAGAGAGTTTGCAAATAATATCAATAAGGATATGAAGCAGATCTTATATCATAATTTAATAAATAAGAGCACTTTAGAACTACAGAGTGGTGATGTTGGTTCGATCATAACTAAGGCTGTCAGTGATGTAGATGATTGTGCTGAGGGTATGAGAAAGTTCACTACTGAAGTTTTTGATACTGGTGTGGCTTTAGTCAGTTATGTGGTGATGTTATTAATATATGATTATAAATTAGCTTTGTTATGCTTGATTTTTCCACCTATTACTTACTACATTGCGGAAAAGATGAAAAAGGTTGTGCAATCGTTAAACGAAAAGAAAAAGCAAGCTAATAGTAAGCTTAATAGTGCAACTCTTGAAAGAGTGGATAATGAGATCATTTACCGTTTATTTTCGGTAAAAGAACAAGCAGATAAAAGGTATGATGTAGTATTAGCTGACTATAGTCAAAAGGCTATCAATGCTGGTAGTAAAAGTGTTGTATTACCTCCTTTATATCAAGCTATCGCAATGTTAGGAGTTATCTTTATCATTTATTTTGGTTCTAAAAATGTTCATAGTGGTTTATGGGATATAGCGAGTTTTACTACTTTCTTATCTTGTTATTCTAAGTTAGCCACTAAATCATCTAAGGCTGCTAAGTTATTTAATTCTGTTCAACAAGCTGAAGTCTCTTGGCAAAGGATCAAACCTTTATTAAATAAGATAGAAGACAAAGAAGATAATATCATTTCTTCTGTTAGTGAATTAAAGGTACACGACTTGTCTGCTTATAAGGATGATGGATCACTGATCTATGATGGTATTAGTTTTACTGCTAAAAAAGGAGAAATCATTGGTATATCTGGACCAGTTGCTTGTGGTAAGAGTGTTTTAGGTAAGAGTTTCTTAAATGAGAAAGACTATGATGGATCTATTCTAATTGATGGTAAGGAGTTAAGAGAATATAGTGATAAAGATAAAATGATAGCTTATTTAGGCCATGATCTTGAACTATTAGATGCTTCTATCAAAGATAATATCTTGTTAGGAAAAGATGATGATGTCAATAAATATCTTCAATACTGTTCTTTAGATGGTGAACTGTCAGAAAAAGAGAATGTTGTTGAATTATCTGGTGGACAAAAACAAAGAGTTGCTTTGGCAAGATGTCTAGCTCATAAAAGGGCAATTCTTGTTTTAGATGATCCATTTTCTGCTTTAGATAAAAAAACTGAAAGTAAAGTGTTTGAAAATCTAAGACAATTAACTAAAGATAATATTGTCTTACTTATCTCTCATAGATTATATCTATTTGAAAAGGTTGATAAAGTTTTATGGATTGAAGATGGTAAGAGCTATTTTTCTGATCATCGAACGATGTTAGAAGAAAACCAGTCATATAAGATGATGGTTGATAAGCAGATGGGAGGAAGTGATCTAGATGAAAAGTAAGACTGTTAGTTGTTTATTGGGATCTATTAAAGAAAATAAAATGACTTTCTTTTTAGTCGTAGCATCTGTCATTAGTACTATTGTCATTTCTTTACTACCGGCTTTAGTTTTAGAAAAGATCATTGATCATCTTTCGCTAAATGAAGAAGTATCACTGATCTTGATAGTATCTTATTTTGGCTTGATCGCTCTTAATTGTTTAGCGGAAGCAACTAGGGAAAAAGAATTGTGTGTCTTTGGTCAAAAAGTTACTTATGGATTAAGAAAAAAGATGTGTGAGAAGTTAAGCAAGATGAGATCATCTTACTTTAGTAGAACATCTTCGGAAGAATTGGTATCTAGATTTGTCAATGATGTAGATACAGTGGAAAACTTGTTTTCTAATGGCATCATCAGTATGTTTGCGGATATGGGTAAGATCATTAGTGTAATGGCGATGATATTTGTTAAAAATAAGGGACTAGCTATCATCATGATCGCTGCTTTACCTTTTATTTATTTATTTACTAGGTTCATGCAGAAAAGGATGTTAGCTTCACAATTACAAAATAGGGTAGCTGTTTCTAAAGTAACAGGTTATGTTCCTCAGACTGTTAGATGTATTAGGATGATCCATTGTTTTTCCATAGAGAAATATATGCAAGACAATTATGATGAGTATCTTGATGAGAGTTTTAAAGCCACTAGTAAGACTAATTTCTATGATTCTATCTATTCACCAGTCATCTTATTTGTTAATGCTCTTATCGTTTCTATTGTTTTCTTATTAACTTCTACAACTAATGAAACTATAAGAAATTTCTTTATGATGAGTGCTGGTAGTTCTGCTGCTGTCATATCTTATATAACAGTCATATTTACACCATTAGAAAGCATTGGTATGGAGATACAGACTGTTCAATCAGCTATTGCAGGTCTTAAACGGATAGATGACTATTTAAATGAGGATGAAAGAGAAGAAGTAAATGAGAATGTGACTATTTCTGAAAATAAACCTGTTGTTTGTCTTGATAAAGTCAGTTTTGCTTATGAAAAAGAAAATGTATTAAATGATTTATCCTTTACTGTAGAAAAAGGGAATAATGTGACTCTTGTTGGACGTAGTGGTGCCGGTAAAAGTACGATTTTAAAGCTTATTTTAGGATTATATTCACCTAATAATGGACATGTATATATAAGTGATACTTGTGCTGATAAAATAGGTGATTCTCATAAAAGAAAGATCTTTGGTTATGTTCCTCAATCATTTGCTTTTGTAAGTGGAACTATTAAAGATCAGATAACATTATTTGATGAGAATATAAGTGATGACCAAGTTTATAAGGCACTAGATACAGTTGGCTTGACTGAGGCAATAAGTCATTTGCCACAGGGAATTGATACTATTTGTAAGAAGGAGATCTTCTCACAAGGACAATGGCAATTATTGTCAATAGCAAGAGCAATAGTAAATGATCCATACATCTTGTTATTAGATGAAATAACCGCCAATCTTGATGAGAGAACTCAATTACAAGTGTTGGCGGCTCTTAAAAAAGTCAGTGCTGATTATACAGTCATATCAGTATCACATCGATTTGTTGAAGATCTTGATACGAAGATCATTGATGTTAGTTTACTACAACAGTCAGATATTTAACTAATCCTGATTCACTAGTGATGGTAAAGACACAAGTTCCACTAGCATGTGGGAAAATGTGCGTATCATAGTAAGTAGCTACTTCGGGATTTGATGGTGTGAAAGTTAATGCATAGCCCATGTTATCAGTGACACCAGCTCTTTGCCAGCTAGCGTTTGGTCCTGAGAAAGTAAGGGTTTCGTTAATGATGACTATCCTTTCAAGTGTTGGTTCATATTGAGCAACAAAGGTTACATCTTTAGTGCAACTTGTATAATCTTTAGCATTTATACCATCATCATCAACCCAACCAGTAAATAAGTATCCATCGATAGTTGGAATTCTTTCTGGTAAAGAGATCGGATCATCTTGCTTGATGATGTCAGTTTGAGTGATCTCATCTTCAACTTTCCAGTTAACGATATAGTAATAAGTGGCATCACCATAAACAGTGGTGTCCTTTTTAAATGGTTTAGAGAAGTCAATTTCATTTCCTTCTTCATCTAACCACTTATTGACTTTGATCAATTCTTCATCAATGACAAAATCACTTTCATTTAAAGTGATCGGTGATTTACCTTCAACTTGAAAGGCTGTTTGATCACCGACCATAAAGGTGATATAGATCGTTCTAGAACAACCACTTAGTAATAATAATGATAAAGATAGGATAAGTATTAATAATTTCTTCATATGATTTCCTCCATAAATAGATCAAATGGGTAAATGTTTTCTGGTTTTATTTTAATGTTATGGATCTCTTTGGTAAAGGGATCTTTAAATGTTAGATGGTAAGAAACAAGAGCACAATGACAATTCTCTTTATTACCATATTTGCCATCACCAACTATTGGATGGTGAATGTTAGCTAATTGTACTCTTATCTGATGAGTCCTTCCAGTCTTAAGATCGATAGATAGTAGTGACTTATCTTCTTTATAAGATAATACTTGATAGTGAAGTATGGCTTTTTTGACGCCTTTTCTTTCTCTATTAACAACATAGGTCTTATTTTTTTGTTTGTCGTGAAATAATAGATTGATAAGAGTATCTTCATTATTTTCTAATTGACCATTAACAATAGCTAAGTATTCTTTATGAAATTGCTCTTTCTGTATGAGTTGACTTATCGCATTTACGCTTTTTTCATTTTTGCCATAGACAATGATCCCATAAACGATCTTATCTAGTCGATGAATTGGTAAGATGGCACAATCTAATTGCTTAGAAAGTAATTCTGTCATCTCTTTTTGGCTATCTATACCATAAGGTTTAACAGCGATAACGATGTTTTCATTTTCATAAAGTATCTCAACCATGTGATAATTATAACACCTATTATTAAAATTGATTTATGACATTAGTTATGATAATAGCAAAACTTAACGATGTAAGCGCTAAATGTGTTATAATCATTAATGTAAAAAAAGGAGATATTACAAATGATTGATTATTCAGAAGGTTCTGGTAAAGAATACCATATTGGCGTTGGTAAAGGGGATGTGGGCAAGTATGTTATCATGCCTGGTGACCCAAAACGCTGTGTAAAGATCGCTCAATATTTAGATGATGCTGTTTTAGTTGGTGATAACCGTGAGTTTGTTACTTATACTGGTTATCTTAATGGGGTAAAAGTTTCTGTAACTTCTACTGGTATTGGTGGCCCTAGTGCTTCTATAGCTATGGAGGAGTTAGTTAAATGTGGTGCGGATACATTTATAAGGATCGGCACTTGTGGGGGAATGCAGATTGATGTTAAAGGTGGCGATGTAGTTGTAGCTACTGGTGCTATCAGAGCTGAAGGTACTAGTAAAGAGTACGCACCAATTGAATTTCCAGCAGTTCCTACATTAGAAGTTACTAATACCTTAGTCAATGCTGCTAAGAAATTAGGAGTTACAGTTCATACTGGTGTTGTTCAATGTAAAGATGCATTCTATGGCCAACATCGTCCTGAGACATTGCCTAATGGTCAAGAGTTATTACGCAAGTGGGATGCTTGGTTAAGTCTTGGAACAGTTGCTAGTGAGATGGAATCAGCTGCTTTATTTATTGTTGCTGCTTACTTACATGTTCGAGTTGGCTCTTGTTTCTTAGTTGTCGCTAATCAGGAAAGAGCTAAAGCTGGCTTAGAAAATAAACAAGTTCATGATACTGATTTAGCTATCAAAGTAGCAGTTGAAGCTATTAGAGAACTGATTGATCAAGATAAATAACAAGTTAGAGTTTAGTATTAATTACTATACTCTTTTTTTGATAAAAGGATTTATAGATGCTTTGCAAAGACTAATAGATGATAATAATTTTAAGATAACTATACCTATTCATTGTGCTGACTTACATTATTGAAACCTCATTGATTTTTAAACGAAAAGAAATGTTATAATTGTTTTTGGAATGGTACCTTTCTGTGTCAAATCAACTTAGATCACTACCATTCCTTTTTTGTACAATACTAGTCCATATATAATACTACTTTTGAAGATCGTTGTTGTTTTGAGGGTATATGCGCAAGAATGAGGGCTTATTGTAATATTGACTTTAACGAAGATAATGGTGTATAAACTACATATTGCTTTTGGAGGAAATATGAGAAGATTATATGAGAAGCTGATAAAGGGATTGAATTTAAAAAAGATATTATTGATCGTAGTAGGAGCATTGATCTTTACTTTTGGTATTCACAATATTCATCAGAGGACTAAAATCACGGAAGGTGGAGTCATTGGTTTGATGCTTCTTATTGAACATTGGTTAAATATATCTCCTGCCTATATAACAGCTATCTTAGATATTTCTTGTTATATCTTAGCTTATAAATTTTTAGGTGGCGATTTTATCAAGATTTCTTTTATTTCTACTACTTGTGTGTCTTTATCTTATAAGCTTTGGGAGTTATTCCCACCAATGTTACCAGATTTGTCTCAATATCCTTTATTAGCAGCTTTACTTGGTGGCTTATTTGTAGGGATTGGAGTTGGTTTGATCGTACGACAAGGTGGCTCGGCAGGTGGTGATGATGCTTTGGGTTTGATAATATCGCATGTTTCAGGTTGGAAACTAGCACGTTGCTATTTATTTACAGATGTGACAGTCTTGTTGTTATCATTAAGCTACATTCCAGTGTTACGTATCGTTTATTCGTTGATCACTGCCACTATTTCTTCTTATGTGATCGATTGGCTAACGGAGTTTAAAACAAAAGAAAAGAGCGAAATAGTTTAACAAGAACAATGATAGGATTATTCACTTCTTGGTAAGATCTTTAAGAACACCATCTAATGTATTATTGATATTAGTTGATCTTTCCATTAATGTGGATCGATGAAGATAAAGATCTGAAACAGTCTTGAGTACTGATAAATCGCATTATTTGTCAAAATCTTTTGTACTCACATTTTAAATCCTACAAGGTAAATGATACTAGCGAGGGTTACCATTCAAATTGTAAGTGTAAAAATAAGGAGAGCATTTTCATTCGTTTTAGTTATTTTGAGTTCAAAAACGATTAAATTAAAATGATGTAGTTGTTGTGTGAGAAGAATAAGCAATTTAAAAAAGAAAATATGAAAAAAACAATGAAATATTTACATAAAATGAAATAATTTTCATAAAATATTTACAAAAAAATCAAAAAAGTTTCAAAAATGCTTTACATATTTCATGAAATGTGTAAAATATATGATATTAGAATTAAATATTCTAAGAAGGGAGAAAAAAGTATGAAAAAACTATTAGTCGTTCTTCTTAGCATGTTGATGGTTCTTTCAATGGTTGGTTGTTCTAAGGAAGAAGTCGAAGTTGATGACTCTCCATTAGCTGCTACTGTTGAAAAAGATTATTCAAACTATGCTGAAGAATCTGAAACATTGTATGATGCTACTCTTTCAGAATTCTATACATATTACCAAGAGGCAAAAGAAGCTTCTAGTACATCTGAAAGATTCGCATTAATGGCAATCGCTGAGGCTAAATTATTAGAGTCAGCTGTATTATTACCATTATCTTCTAGGGGTGGTAACTATGGTATCAGTAGAGTTGCTCCAAACACTGTATCAAGTGCTTTATGGGGTAACGATTCTGAAAGAATGTATCATGTAGTTGTTACTACTGAACTTATCAAGGCTAGTGATCGTGATGCTATGAAAGCAAAATATGCTGAATTAAAAGGCACTGGTACTTATATTGAATGGGTACAATCTTATTTAACTGAACAAGGTTATACATTAAAAGATTCTTATACTGAAGGTTATACATCAGATCCTCAAACTTGGGATGTTCTTGCTACTTCAAGAAGTGCAGACTCTGAAGCTATCGTTAATACTTACGATGGATTGATGGAATACGATGCTGAAAACGTATTACAACCTGCATTAGCTGAAAGCTATACAGTATCTGAAGATGGTTTAACTTACACTTTCAAGATCAGAGAAGGTGTTAAGTGGGTTGACTCTCAAGGACGTGAAATCGGTGAAGTTACTGCTGACGACTTCGTAGCTGGTATGCAACACTGTATGGATGCTCAAGAAGGTCTTGAATACTTATTAGGTGCTTCTGGAGCTAACATCGTTAACGCTGATGAATATGTTGGTGGTGAAGTTACTGACTTCTCACAAGTTGGTGTTAAGGCTGTTGACAAGTACACTCTTGAATATACTTTAACTCAACCTACATCTTATTTCATGACTATGTTGTCATATGGTGTATTTGCACCAATGAATAGAGCTTACTTTATTTCTAAGGGTGGCGTATTCGGTGTTGATGCTTACCAAGCAGTTGCTGGTTCAATCAGCTATGGTACAACTCCTGAAAATATCGCTTACTGTGGACCATTCTTAGCTGTTCACACTGAAGGTAACTCAGTTGTATTCACTCAGAACGAAAGCTATTGGAATAAAGACAATATGACTATCACTAAGATGACTTGGTTGTTCAATGATGGTCAAGATGTATTAAAAGCTTACAACGATACTATTTCTGGAACTATTGATGGTGCTAGCTTAAATGCTTCTGCAGTTGTTCAATGTCAAACAGATGGTTACTTTGATGAATATGCATATATTTCATCTACTGATGCTACTTCATATTGTGCATTCTTCAATATCAACCGTCATTCATTCTCTAACTTCAATGATTCTACAGTTGCTGTATCTTCATTAACAGTTAACCAAGCTGCTAAGACTAAAGCTGCTATGCAGAATGTTCATTTCCGTAGAGCTTTGATGTTCTCATTAGATAGAGGCGCTTACCAAGCTCAGACTGATGGCGAAGATTTGAAATACACTGCAATGATCAACAGCTTCACTCCTGGTACATTTGTAACATTAGAGGAAGAAGTTACTGTTGAGATCAATGGTAAGTCAACTACTTATCCAGCTGGAACATACTATGGCAAGATCTTACAAGATCAGATCGATGCTGATGATGTTGATATCAAGGCTTGGGATCCAGATGCTGATGGCGGACTAGGATCTTCTACTCAATTTGATGGTTGGTACAACGTTGAAAATGCTAAGGCTGAATTCAAGAAAGCTGTTAAGGAATTGAAAGAAGCAGGCGTTACTGTTTCATCAGTTAACCCAGTTCACGTTGAAATCGTTGCTTACGCTGGAAGCGAAACTTATTTGAACAGAGCTAAAGCATTCAAACAATCAGTTGAAGAAGCTCTTGAAGGTGCAGTTATCATTGACTTAGTAGAAGTATCTGCTGCTAAGGATTGGTACTATGCTGGTTACTATGCAAGTGCTGGTTACGATAACAACTACGACATCTACGATGTAAGTGGTTGGGGTCCTGACTATGGTGATCCATCAACATACTTGGAGAACTTCGTACCAGGCGGATACATGATGAAGTGTATCGGTATTTACTAGAATATAAATAGTAAAAAATAAATAGGCACAAGGTGCGAGAGATCGCACCTTGTATTCTATATAAGAAAGTGGGTGGATTTAAATGCTTAAATATTTATTTAAACGTTTATTACATGGATTAATTTCAGTTGTTGCTGTAGTTATGATCGTTATCATTATGGTCTACTCTTTAATGGATCGTACTTTGATATTCGCTAGTGACTCTTTGTATTCAAAACAATTGAGTAATAACAAAACAGTTTACATGTACAAGCGTTGGTCGCAATATGGTTATCTAGATTTCGTGTCTTATAGTGATTACCTGAATGAGTTGGTTAATAGTGGTGAGCTAGATGCTGAGACAAAGGCTGCTGCTAATGTTTTAGGACGTACTGTCAAAGCTGATAGTGAAACTACTAAGATTTATACAGCTAAATTTGCCGAATACTATGAAGCACAGGGTTATACAGTAGTAAGACTAGAAGCAGTTTTACTAAATAAGAAAGTTGTTCAAGGTGGACAATCGCAGCTATTTGCTTATCGTGATTATCCGGTTTTGTCTCGATTATATAAATACTTTAGTAATATCTTTACGGTAGACAATATTCATGCCGTCGAGGATTACGAAGGAGAGCGAGGTTTAACCTTTACCTTGTATGATCCAGTTTACGGTGGAGAAAAGTTATCGCCAGCGATCATTGGATCTGGAACAACACACCGTTATCTATTCTATATTGATTCCGAATTCCCGTATGTACATCAGAATTTCTTAACTATTTCATTAGGTACTTCTTATACTGTTAACAAGGGTATAGATGTATTTGATACAATGAGCAAAACTCAAGGCTCATACAAACAAAAGATGATCACTTATCCGACAGGCTTAACTGAAATGTCGGCAGATGATCTTCATAGTGCTACTTTTGTTAAGGATTCTTTGGAGACTTCGGCTGTATATGCAACCCGTTTTGTTGACGATTATACAAATGTTAAAACATATAAGAATAATATGTCTAAGACAGGATATTCATTTGTTATTGGTATTATCGCTACTTTACTAGCATATATTTTAGGTATTCCATTAGGAATTGTAATGGCTAGAAACAAAGATAAGTTAGTTGATAAGTTAGGTACAATCTATGTTGTATTCATTATTGCGGTTCCTTCATTAGCTTATATCTTCTTGTTTAAAGCTATTGGTGGTGCTGTTGGATTGCCTACAACATTTGTCATGGACACAGCAAGCAAGGCAATGTTTGTTCTTCCGATCATTTCATTAGCTTTACCTTCTGTCGCTAACTTGATGAAGTGGATGAGACGTTATATGATTGACCAAATGAGTTCAGATTATGTTAAATTTGCTCGTAGTGGTGGATTGACTGAAAATGAAATATTTACTAAACATATTTCTAAAAATGCGATGATTCCTATCGTTCATGGTATTCCTGGTAGTATCTTAGGTGCTATTACTGGTGCGATCATCACAGAAAGAGTATATGTTGTACCAGGTGCTGGTAACTTATTAACACAAGCTATCAATAGCTATGATAATAGTGTTATCGTTGGACTTGTTATGTTCTATGCATTGTTGTCAGTCATCTCTATCATCTTAGGTGATATCTTGATGGCTTTAGTAGATCCTCGTATCTCATTTGAAAGTAAGGATAGGTGATAAATATGACAGATTTAGAAAAGAAATATAATTTATCAGAAAAAGAACTATTCTCTCGTATTGATACAAACTCTTTGGAGTCTGAAACAATTACAGCTCCAAGATATTCATATTGGCAATCAGTTGCCAGAGTCTTCTTCCGTAAGAAGATCAATGTAGTCATCTTAGTTTTATTCGTAGTGATAATCGGATTTGCCTATATTTATCCGACTATCTTCCCATACGATGGAAGTGCCAACATTCTTAACGGTTCGTTGAAGCACTTAAGTCCAGCCAAGGCTATCGCTGCCCACGGTTTCTCCATCCACTGGATCTTGGGTAGCGGAGCTGCTGGTCAATCTACTTTCGACCAAATGTGGAATGGTGCAAGGATCTCAATCTCGCTGGCCTTCATATGTGCTCTTATTAATATGATCGTTGGTACAGTTGTTGGTGCTATTTGGGGTTTCTCAAAGAAAGTCGATCTTGTTATGACTGAGGTTTATAACATCATTGGTAATATTCCATATGTGTTATTGATATCTGTATTAGTTATGTTATTTACTGCTAGTTTCTGGACAATGGTATTTGCTTTGACAGTAACTGGTTGGTTAGGTATCGCATATTTCATTAGAACACAGGTTATCATCATTCGTGACCGTGAATACAACTTGGCTAGTAAGTGTTTAGGTACTTCGATCTTTACGATCGCTTTAAAGAACATTTTGCCATTTATGACTTCAGTAATTGTTACATTAGCTGCTACTGAAATTCCGTCATATATTTCTTATGAAGTATTCTTGGCTTATATCGGTATGGGTATGAAGGATACGTCATTGGGTAGGATCATTTACTCTGCTGAAGCTTCAATGCTTACTCCAGGTTGGCAGATGGAATTCTGGGCACCAGTTGTCTTGACATCAATCATTACTGTAGTATTATATGTAGTTGGTCAGAACTTAGGCGATGCTTCTGATCCTAGAACTCATATGTAGGAGATAAGATTATGGAAGATAAGAAAGTATTATTATCAGTTAAAGACTTGGATGTTAAATTCCATGTTAGAGGAAGAGTATTAACTGCCATAAGAGGTATCTCTTTAGATATATATGAAAATGAGTCTATCGCTATCGTTGGTGAGTCTGGTTCTGGTAAATCAGTATTTACTAAGACTTTTGCTGGTATGCTTGATAGTAATGGTTTTATCACTAATGGTAAGATCATTTACAATGATGAGACTTTATCTTATACAGAGGCACCAAAGAATGCTAAATCAGCTAAGACTATTAGTGATGTTCAAGCTAAATTAAATGATTTCTGTAAATATACTAAAGGTTCTGAGATCTATAAAAAGATGGAAGAATTAAACAAAGAAAAAGAACAGAGAAAAGTATTGACAGCTGAAGAAGAAGCTGAAAATGATAAAAAATTAAAAGCTTTGACTTATGAAATGGTTGAAGCTGGAAACAAAAAGACTACATTAAATAAAAAGGATAACAAGGAAGAGATCGCACAATTAAATAAAGAAATTAAGAATTGTGAAAAAGAGATCGCTAAACTTGAAAAAGATGTAGAGTTACAAAGAAAGAACAGAAAGAAAGAAGCTACAAATGATCAAGCTTATAATTCCGAATTTAATAAAAAGATGGAAGAATTAAAAGTTGAATATGAAAAAGCTATCTCTCAAGAAGTTGATCCTAAAGAGTTGGAAAAGAATGAAATGATCGCAAAAGAGATTTATATCTCTACTGCTCGTTTTAATCCTTATAAGAGAAATAAGTCAATCAAGAAACTTTTGGATAGTTTCAAAGAAGCTTATCAATTAGATTTAGATCTAACTAATGAGGATGTCTTAAACGATTGTTTCCAAAAGGTATCATTGAGAATTAAATATCGTAATGAAGATGACAATAAATATGTTGGTGATGCTATTTTGGATTTGGCCCATATGGAGCATGAAAATGACTGGTGTCAGATCAGAGGTAGTAGGATCGCTACTGTATTCCAAGACCCAATGACTTCTTTAAACCCAGTATTGACTATTGGTCAACAGATAAGTTCAGTTATCATGAAACACCAAAAAGTTTCTGAATCTGAGGCAAGAGTCAGAGCTCTTGAGTTAATGACTAAAGTAGGTATTCCTAATGCTGAAAATCGTTATGATGATTATCCATTCCAATATTCTGGTGGTATGAGACAGAGGATCGTTATTGCGATCGCCCTAAGTTGTCAACCTAAGATCTTGATCTGTGATGAGCCTACAACTGCACTAGATGTTACTATCCAAGCTCAGATCTTAAAACTTATCAAAGACTTACAGAAAGAGTTTAACTATACTATCGTATTCATTACTCACGACTTAGGTGTTGTAGCTAATGTTGCTGATAGAGTTGCGGTATTATATGCTGGTCAGATAATTGAGTTAGGTACTTGTGAAGAGATCTTCTATGAACCTAAGCATCCATATACTTGGGCACTATTATCTTCATTACCACAATTGGCTGAAAGAAATACGCAATTATATTCGATCATGGGTACACCACCGTCACTATATAACACGATCGTTGGTGATGCCTTCGCTCCAAGAAATCCATATTGTTTGAAAATTGATACTCTTGAAGAGCCACCTATGTTTAAAGTAAGTGATACTCACTATGCTAAGACATGGTTATTAGATGAGCGTTGCGAAAAGGTTGAAAAACCTGCTATCATTAATAACATCCATGAAAAACTTATCAAAGCATTCAATGTTAAGGAGGTAGAGTAAGATGAGTAAAGAAGAAAAAACTACTGTTAAAACTTTACCTGAACATGGACCTATTGATGAGAATGGTAGAGAAATATTATTATCTTTAAAAAATGTTGATATCACTTTTGGTAAAGGCGATACAGCCGTTAGAGCTGTAAAGAATGCTACATTTGATATCTATAAAGGAGAGACTTTCTCACTTGTTGGTGAGTCAGGTTCTGGTAAAACAACTATTGGTCGTGCTGTCATCAGAGTTAATCCATTAGCTGCTGGTGAGATCGACTATAAGGGCGTTAAGATATCTGGTAAGATCCCTGCAAGTCTTGATAGGGAAGTAATCAGAAACATTCAGATGATCTTCCAAGATCCAGCTGCTTCTTTAAATGAAAGAGCTACTGTTGATTACATCATTTCTGAAGGTCTATATAACTTTAAATTGTTTGAAAATGAGGCTGATAGAGTAGCTAAGGTTGAAAAGATGATCAAGGCTGTTGGTTTGTTGCCAGAGCATTTGACAAGATATCCTCATGAGTTCTCTGGTGGACAAAGACAACGTATTGGCGTTGCTAGAGCTATGATCATGGAACCAGAGCTAGTTGTTGCTGATGAGCCTATCAGTGCTCTAGATGTTTCTATCAGAGCTCAGATCTTGAACTTATTAAATAAATTCCAAAAGGAAAAAGGCACAACTTATTTATTCATTGCCCATGACTTATCGATCGTTAGATTTATCTCTGATCGTATCGGTGTAATCTATAAAGGTGATATTGTGGAGGTTGCTGATGCTGAGGAATTATTCGCTTTCCCTTTGCATCCATACACTCGTTCATTGATATCAGCTATTCCATTACCTGATCCACAATTAGAGAAACATAAAGTATTGTTTACTTATGATCCATCAGTTCATGATTATTCTACTGAATCACCTAAGTTAGTTGACATTGGACATAACCACTTAGTATTTGGTAGTGAAAAAGAGATCGCTGAATATAAGAAGACAAGAGATACTGATGTTCCTTTAAAGACTATCACTGTTTACAAGGATGAGAATAAGCATCAGGAAGCTAAGAAGCAAGAGATCATTATCTCTGAAGAGATCTTAAATGCTCCAGTTCATGATAATGGTAGTTTGTGGCTAGTGGTATTAGGTATCTTATTACCTATCATCACACTTATAGCTGGTACTATTTATCGTAAGCACAATTACATTAGGAACTACAAAGTTTGTAAAAAAGGTGCTATCATTGGATTTGTGATCAGAGCTATCATCATTGCTTTATTTGGCTTATTGATCTTGCTTTCTGTGATCTAATAAAGGAGAAAGATTTTATGACAAAGAGTTACCAAAAGATTGAGTATTCAGGTAAGCACTTGACATTAAGAAAAGTCTTATTTGTTGTATTCATTTTGGTCGCTCTTTTTTCTTTCGGTTACGCAGTTAAAAATATGTTGGAATGGTCAGCTGGCTATCGTCAGATAGAAGCTGATGGTTCTTATGGTGATGAAGTTGAATTGCGTTATTATACGGAAAGTAAGAGCGAATATAACAAAGTAAAAAAGATTTATGATAGTAGTTGTAAGCAAATGTATGAATTGCTTGATGAAAGTAATTTATATGATGGTGTTATCAATATTGCTTATCTTAATCAGAATATCAACACTAAGATACAAGTAGATGAAAAACTTTATAAAGTATTTGAAAAACTAGCTAGCTATGATAATAGGACAATTTATCTTGGACCAGTTTATGAGATATATAAAGGCATATTTAGTTGTACAGAGGATTATCAATTAGCTGAGTTTGATCCATTATTAAATGAAGATATCGATAACGAATTAAAACAGTTATTGATATATCTTAATAGTGTTGAACATATAAAGATAAATCTATATGAAGATAATTATGTTGAGTTATATGTATCTGATGAATACAAGGAATACGTTGATGGACATGGTTATAGTTGTTATCTAGATCTGTATTGGATCAAGAATAGCTTTATCATAGATGATATCGCCGATAGTTTACTATCTGAGGGTTATGATAAAGGATTATTATCTTGTTACAACGGTTATTATAGGTTCTTAAGTAGTGATAGTGTTATGTATCATTATTATGATCTTATCGATGGTAACATTGGGGTAATTGCTGATATTGATTATAGTCAACCAACAGCCTGTGTATTCTATCGTAGTTATCAAATGTTTGAACTTGATTCTTTCATCAACTATACTTTAGCTGATGGTAGTGTAAGGACTTGTTATGTAAGTGATGCTGATGGTTATTCCAAAGCACCGATCAGTAGTTTAACGATTTATTCAGGTGATAAAGATTGTTCAACATTGGTGTTGGAGAGTATGAAATATTATATTTCTGATGAATTTGAAGCAGAAAGTATAAAGAGTGAAGATTTTAGTTACTTCTATGTAACTGATAAAGCATTAAATTATAATGATAGATCATTGATCATTGAAAACTTATATACAGGTTACCAATTGAATTATGTTGAATAAAGCCCAAGTGTAATGCCTGGACTTTTTGTAGACTAATAAAACAAAGGCCTGCCCGGCGAACCAGACAGGCAAGCTAGCACCGTAGTAACTAACCGCAATTGAGAATATGTTACAACATTCAGAAGATAATTTCAAGAAGTGGATTATTTTTTGATGAAGTTGGCAAGTGTATTCATTCTATGAATTGTATCACTTCTAATTACGATGTTAGATATCGACGAAGCAACGATATCGCTGTACCAGTCGAGAGTTTCTAAGTATTGATCTATTAATCCAAGAATTATCGTCTCATTAATTTCTAATTTTTTTAATGTAAAGCATATAAGGATTATATAATCATCTAGACAATCGAATGTTACAAAAGTCATTTGTGTATCATGCATTAAAGTATTAACTACACATGGTTTTGCACTAAAACTATTAAATCTGGCATCAAATATCACACCATTATGAGCAATTGCATTCCTTAAATCTTTAAGTAAGAAAATTGAATGATAAACAAATTGTCTTTGTTGATCATAGTGATTTGATAAATTTAGATGATTTGATATTTTATTTCTAACATCAAATGTAAATGTTTCTATTAGATGACCGAGATCGCCAAAAGTCATGATGTTTATTAGTGCCCAGATAGGCACATCGTCATAACGGCCACTCTGATAATAGTGCTTTATACAGTTGTTGTTATAGTTAGTTCTAAGTATATTTCTTATACGAGCTTCTAGATCTAATTTATTTTTTTGATATTTATCTTTATCGGCTTTTGTAGAGTTAGATGGACAATTTTTATAGCCTAATACTGCTTTTTCTAACATGTCACTGATATCATATGATCTGTCATTAGTTATTAAGTTTTCTGTAACTATACTTTTTAATGCTGTCTCTATATACATGATTTTTGGATATAACAAAGTTTTTAATTTTAGATCAAACTGGATAGTCGTATTAATATCCTTATAAGAAGTGAAATTTAGCTTGTTGTTAGGGTATTTGAAATAACGATACCCTTTGTAGCCATGAAAATATCCGTTGTTTATTAGTTGCTTCTTTTGTCTTGAACCTTTGATCTTAATATTTTTTGATCTCAAGTGTTTCATTAGTCCATTTACTGTTTTGTAACCCATAAATAATCCTCTCTCTATATAATTGTCTTGAAAGTTGGAAATTCCTAATTGAAAAATAGTCATTGTAAAAATTGTTAAAATCTTTTATACTTTTAACAAAGGTAATGAAAAGAAGAGTAGCAGCCAACAGTTCTAAAGAGAGATGTCATTTGGTGAGAGATGTTGAACAAGTTGCTGTGAACATGGTCTTGGAACTGTCTTATCGATAGGTAGATAAGAACGTTATGGTGCGTTAAACTGTTGAGAAGTAAATAAGGTGGTACCACGTTTTAGACGTCCTTAAAGGGTGCCTTTTTTATTTGAGGAGGAGTTATTATGGAAAACAAAGGGAAATATTACATAACTACAGCAATCGCTTATGCCAGTGGTAAACCTCATATTGGTAATACTTATGAGATCATCATGGCTGATGCTATTGCTCGTTATAAAAGATTAACTGGTTATGATGTGTTCTTTCAGACTGGAACAGATGAACATGGTCAAAAGATCGAACAAAAAGCTGTTAAGGCTGGTAAGGATCCTAAGCAATATGTAGATGAAACTGCTGCTGTTGTTAAGGAGATTTGGGATAAGATGAATACTTCTTATGATAAATTCATCCGTACTACTGATGATTATCATGAAAAACAAGTTCAAAAGATCTTTAAGAAATTATATGATCAAGGTGATATTTATAAATCTGAATATGAGGGTTTATATTGTACAGAATGTGAGGCATTTTGGACAGAAAGTCAATTAGTTGATGGTAAGTGTCCTGACTGCGGTAGGGAAGTACATCCTGAAAAGGAAGAGTCTTATTTCTTTAGGATGAGTAAATACGCTGATCAACTAATAAAATATATTGAAGATCATCCAGAGTTCATTCAGCCAGAAAGCAGAAAGAATGAGATGATCAATAACTTCTTAAAACCTGGTTTACAAGATCTTTGTGTTTCAAGAACTAGCTTTAAGTGGGGAATTCCTGTTACATTTGATCCTAAGCATGTTGTTTATGTTTGGATCGATGCTTTAACTAACTATATCACGGGTATTGGTTACGATTGTGATGGAAATAGTAGTGAACAATTTAAGAAATATTGGCCAGCTGATCTTCACTTGATCGGTAAAGATATCATTCGTTTCCATACAATTTATTGGCCTATCATGTTACTTGCTTTAGGTTTACCTTTACCTAAACAAGTATTTGGTCATCCTTGGATGCTAGTTGGAGAAGATAAGATCTCTAAGTCTAGAGGAAATGCGATCTATGCTGATGATCTTGCTCATTTCTTTGGCGTAGATGCTGTTAGATATTTCGCTTTAAGAGAAATGCCATTTGCTCAAGATGGATCTATAACTTGGCAATTAGTCATTGAAAGGATCAATTCCGATTTAGCAAACATTTATGGTAACTTAGTAAATCGTACAATAGCTATGACTAATAAGTATTTTGGTGGTACTTTAACTGAACCTAATTGTTATGAGCCATTAGATGATGAGTTAAAACAAGAAGCTGCTAATGCTGTTAAGAAAGTTGATACTAAGATGGATCAGTTAAGAGTTGCTGATGCTATTGATGCAGCATTTGACTTATTGAGAAGATGCAATAAGTATATTGATGAGACTGCTCCTTGGGTATTAGCAAAAGATGAATCAAAGAAAGAAAGATTGAATACTGTTCTATATAACTTATTTGAAGGTATCAGAGTTGCCACTGTATTGTTATCTTCATTTATCCCAGAGACAGCTGAAGAAGTATATCGTCAGATCAATACTAAACAGACTGATTATGACAGTATCTTAACTTGGGGTAACTACGAAAAGAATAATAAAGTAACTGATCAACCTAAGGCATTGTTCCAAAGATTAGATAGTGAAAAGACAATGGCTGAAGTAAATGCTTATCTAGAAACAAAACAGCCAAAGAAGATGAATTTTAAGGATGAAGTCACTATTGATGATTTTGATAAATTAGACATTAGAGTTGGTACTATCTTAGATTGCCATAAGCATCCAAAAGCTGATAAATTATTGGTATTTAAGATTCAATGTGGAACTGATGTTCGTCAGATTGTTAGTGGTATTGCTTCTTACTATAAACCAGAAGAATTAGTTGGTAAGAAAGTTGCCTTCATTGCTAATTTGGCAGAAAGAAAATTAAGAGGAGAAGTTTCTAAGGGAATGATCTTATCAGCAGAAGATGAGAACGGTAATCTAGAAGTTGTCTCTGTTGATAAAGTTAATGATGGAGCATCTATTAGATGATCAGTATCATCGCAGTCGGCAAGATCAAAGAGAAGTCATTAAAAGCCTTGATTGATGAATATGTAAAAAGGATCAGCGCCTATAGCAAGATCGAGATCATTGAAGTTAATGATGAGCCCAATGATAAACTAGAAGATGATAAAGTTAAAACTATAGAAGGTGAAAGGATCTTAAAACAGATCAAAAAAGATAGTTATGTCATTTTACTATCTTTGCAAGGTAAACAGTTAGATAGTATTGAGTTTGCCAAGACTTTGGATAAGATCAATACTTACAATAGTTCTCATATAACATTTGTTATTGGGGGTTCACTTGGCGTAAGTGGTGAGGTGGAAAAAAGAGCTGATTATCTTTTGAATTTATCTAAAATGACTTTCCCTCACAATATTGCTAGACTCATCATCTTGGAGCAGATATATCGTGGCTATAAGATAAATAATAACGAAACATATCATAAGTAAGCTATCTGTAGTGATAGTTTACTTTTTTCTATTGTGGTATAATTATTAACACGAGAAGGGGAAAACAGGTTATGAAAAAACTATTAGTTGTATTATTGAGCGTTATGATGCTAGCAGTTACTTTTGGCTGTTCAGAGAAACTTCAAAAGATCACTCAAGGTAATTTCAGCATTAAATTACCTACAGATGTTGTAGTATCAGATGATGAGGATGTTTCAAATTATTATTATACTTATCTATATAATGATGATTTTGCTTTAACAGTAAATGAGGATGAATTCGATGTCTTTACAGAACTTGATGTTGATCCAACAACTTTGGATGAAGAGGGTTATGGCAATTTACTATTAACTCTATATGGGATGGAAGGATCATTTAGTCAAGATTCAAATGGCCATTACTATTTTGCTTATGAATCTACAGTTGATGATGTTGACTACTATTATTATTTAACTGTTAGAAAAGGTGAAGATTCATTCTGGTTAATGGATTTCATCACTTATTCTGATAATAAAGAAACATTATCAAAGTCATTTGAAAAGTGGAGTAACACTATCACTATTAAGTAGAAATGATACAAGGATGGTAAGTCATCCTTGTTTTTTGGAGGGAATATGATCAAAGCAATATTTTTTGATGTTGATGGAACACTATTATCACATGAAAGTAAACAAGTCCCTTTTAGTACGAGAAAGGCTCTTGATCTGTTGAAAGAAAAAGGTATTAAAAGAGTATTAGCGACAGGTAGGCACATGTCCGAATTAAAAGTTCTTCCTGTAAGTGATATTGCCTTTGATGGCTATCTTTTGATGAACGGTCAGTTGTGTTTAGATGAAAATGGTGATGACTTGTTTGGACAACCTATAACAGGTCATAGTAAGGATCTTTTATTAAAGATGTTTGAAGAAAAGAAAGTGCCTATCATGTTATTAGGAAAAGATAAGATGTATATCAATTTTAATAATGAATATGTTGAATATGCTCAAACTTCTATTTCTACTCCAATGCCAAAAATTGGAACTTATCAAGGTGAAGATATCTATCAAGTCATACCATTTGTTACAGAAATGCAAGCAAAAGAGCTAAATGAAAAACTTAATGATTGTGAGATAACAAGATGGAATAAATATGCTTATGACATATTTGCTTCAGGTGGTGGAAAAGCTACAGGAATTGATCAGTACATCAAACTGTATGATATTGACAAGAGTGAGACAATGGCTTTTGGCGATGGAGAAAATGATATTGAGATGCTAGATTATGTTCATATTGGAGTAGCTATGGGTAATAGTGAAGATATTGTCAAGAAAAAAGCTGATCATATCACTAGTTCCGTTGATGAAGATGGCATAATGAATGGCTTGGTTCACTTTGGCATACTTGGGTGATAATTTACAATATTAGTATTTAATTAATAATATTTTGTGGTAAAATACTTACAGTTTGAAAAGGAGTGTAGTATGACAGAAGTTGTAAAACCTACAGAGTTTCAAAAGGTTAGTGATGCATTAAGATCAGGTAAGATCGTGGCATTTGCGACTGATACAGTTTTTGGTATCGGAGTCATCTACAGTGATTATCAAGCAGTTAAGAGAATGAAAGTCGCTAAGGGCAGGGATGAGAACAAGCCATTTCCTTTAATGGTTTATGATGTTACTCAAATGCATGAGGTGGCTTTTTTAACAGAAAGAGAAGAAAAGATCATTAAAAGATTGACCCCTGGAGCATTGACTTTGGTATTAAAAAAGAAAGATGTCATTAAAGATGAGTTCACTAATGGCTTTCCAACTATTGCGATCAGGATACCTGATGATGAGTTTGTCTTGAACTTATTAAAAGAAGTTGGGCCTATGTATGTAACTAGTGCTAATATCAGTGGACAAGCAAGTGCTAATAATACTGAGGAAGTCCTAACTCAATTAGATGGCAAGATCGATATGATCGTTGAGGGGCAAGCTAAATCTCATGTAGCTAGCACGATCATTGATTGTACTGGTGAAGATGTAAAGATCTTACGTCAAGGAGATATAACGATAGATGATATTAACAGTGCGATTGGCTGTTAAGATATAAAGAAACACATTAAGGAGGACATAGAAATGTTACATGTGATTGATCATCCAGTTATCAAGCATAA
The DNA here is from genome assembly GCA_963586925.1 of Erysipelotrichaceae bacterium. Lineage (GTDB taxonomy): Bacteria > Bacillota_I > Bacilli_A > Erysipelotrichales > Erysipelotrichaceae > UBA1783. The sequence goes on along the minus strand of CAVAAT010000027.1, from coordinate 8,005 downwards.
ATTAACAATTATGCGTAAAACTACTACTGGAACAAAGGATTTTAGACAAAACTTAGATGAGATCGGAAGTTTAATGACTTATGAGATCACTAAGGATTTCCCAACAAGAGATGTAAAAATTACTACACCAATGGGAGAAACAGTTGGTAAAGAATTAGACAGGGAAGTTGTATTAGTTCCTATCTTACGTGCTGGTTTAGGTATGGTAAGTGGTATTCAACAATTGATACCAACAGCAAAGGTAGGCCATGTTGGATTATACCGTGATGAGGAAACATTAGAGCCACATTTCTATTATGCTAAGTTCCCACCTAACATTGCTAATTCATTGGTACTTGTTGTAGATCCAATGTTAGCAACAGGAGGAAGTGCTACAGCAGCAATTGATTGTGTTAAGAAGACTGGTGCTAAAGATATCAAACTTGTTTGCTTAGTTGGTGTTCAAGAAGGTGTTGATGCAGTCGAGAAAGCTCATCCGGATGTAGATATCTACTTAGCTGCTAAAGATGAATGTTTAAATGACATCGGTTATATCGTTCCAGGCTTAGGCGATGCTGGTGATAGAATCTTCGGTACAAAATAAAGTAATAAAGACAGTGATCAATGATGATCGCTGTTTTTTTGTGTCTTACTGCCGTGAAAAGATTTTGTATTATTTGTGGAAAATGTTCCTAAAATATATTCCCATTAGCACTTTTATTTTTTATAATAACAGTTGTATAGATGAAATGAATTGTTAAGAATAATCTAAAAACAGATTGTTAACGATCTTAAAAGATTTCGAAAGGGGAAAAAAAGATGAAGAGATTGATCTATGTATTATTACCAATCTTATTGTTGACTAGTCTTGTATTTACAAATATTAGTGCTGAATCGACAACTACATTATATGTTAGTGTCACTGGTAATGATACTAATGACGGTTCTACTGAGGAAAGTGCATTAGCGACTTTGGCAAAGGCAGCAGAGATAGTAAATAGTGATACAGAGGGTAATAAATATATTATTGTTGTTACTTCTGACTTGACTATGAGTACTGCTGCAAGATTCTATGATCATGATGTTACGATTACTGGTAAGGGCGATACTATTCCAGTAGTTACTCGTGCAGATGAATTTAATAGTCTTTCTGATGATGCAAGAAGTTGGTATAATCCAGCAATGTTTGAACTTCAAACAAGTTCTAAAGAAGCAAGCTTGACTTTTGAAAATATCATTTTAGATGATAATTTCAAACATGAGGGAACTGTATTTGCCCAAGCGATCAGTGGTGAGGGCAAGTCAGACAACACAGTGTATGTTCAAGATGCTATTGTTGCTTCAAATGCGACAAAGAAAGCTACTATTACTTTAGGTAAAGGTACTACTTTGCGCAACTTTGGTGGTATGTCAGCTGTACGAGTTACTTCAAGTGCCACTGTGGTAATGGAAAGTGGTAGTGTAATTGAAGATAGTACTTCTTATACTCGTACTAAAGGCACAGCTAGTGATGAAGTAGGTGCAGCAGGTGCTATTTGGTGTCAAGGTGGTACAGTTGTAATGAATGAAGGATCTACTATTAAGAATGTTAATGGTAGAGCGATCTATGTTGATGGAGGGACATTAACTGTTTCTGGTACTATCAAAGATATCACATCAAATAAAAATGTATGGAATAAGGATGAAGGGACAGCTATTCATTTACGTAATAAAGCAACAGCAACCTTAACTTCAACTGCATTGATCGAATATCCTTCGATCACAAGCAGTGGTAATGTTATTAGAGTTAGTGGTGGTTGTAATTTGACTGCTGATAAGGGTTCTGTTATCAAAAGTATAAGTAAAGCAACTGGCATTAGTATAACTGATGATGCAATTGTATATTTTGATGGGGAGATCCTTTGGTTGACTGGTGCTAGTAACCAAGTAATGAATATTCAAAATGATGGATTTAAAGTAACCTTGGGTAAAAATAGTAATATTTACTACAATACTACTTTGAATGGATCTGTATATATACAAGGTAATGGTGAATTACATCTATATGGAAAAATTAAAGATAACTACAATTTTGGTAGTAGATCAGGTGCTATATATGTTGCCCACAATTTAGGAGCATCAACAGTTTATATGTATGATGGAGCTGAAATACGTAATAACTATTCATCAGAGACAGGTGGCGGAGTATTGATCAGTAAGAGTACTTTCTATATGCAAGGTGGCACTATCACAGAAAATGTAGCTAAGGATGAAGGTGGTGGAGTCTACGTTCGTAATGGTGGTAAGTTTGTTATGAACGGTGGCACAATCAAATTAAATTATTCTGGAAGTTTTGGTGGTGGAATTGCTTATAAGAGTGTTAGATGGTCTTCTACTTTAGACTCTTGTGTCGAGATCAATGGTGGCACAATTAGTAATAACCAGATGAATTGTACAGTTAGGGAGCTTGATAATGGCTACTATGTATCATGTGAGAATTCTGTTAAAAATGATATTGGTATTGATTCTGCAGGAGATTTTGCCTATACAGATCGTTGTGTAAGGATCAATGATACTTCTGTATTAAGCGTAAAAGATATTTATTTTAAGCAAGATAATAAGACTATCACTGCTGTAAATAATAGTAAATCATCTGTTTGGCTGGGAAATGCTAATAAGAGTGTTGTTACTCAATTAGAAGCTGAATCAAAAGCAAAGGGATGGACCTCTTCCATTGCTAGTTTCTATGTATATAGAGGATCTGAATCTGTTGAATTAAAGATCAGTGGTATCAGTTTTGATGGAAATTTACCAGTTTATGCTGTTGTTGTTAAGGGCGTAGATTCTACTGGAGCAATCGAAACTGGTGCAACTACTAACTTCTACAATACAACTGTTAAAGGAAAGGATACCTATTTGACTATTCCAGCAAGCAATGATGAAGATACTTTGGGTTATGAAGTTATCTTAGTTCAACCATCTACTGATCATGGTAATGTGACGATCACTGGACCATCAGAGATCAAACAAGATATGAGTTTAAGTGAATATGATGTTGATTATACAGCTACATATACAATGTCAGAGAGCTTTATGAATACAGTCAATATGATGAAAGATAAAGTTACTGATGATAATTGTAAGTTCACATTTGTTGTTGAACTTGATAGTAGATTAACTGCTGAATATGTAAGTTTCGAAAGTCCGATCTTTACAGCCGATACTGACAATGTTGTAGTTGATGGTAATAAGATCACTGTTACTTGCAAGCTAAAGAGTGATTGGAAAGATCATATCAGTGAGCTTGCTACCACTCCAATGGTATTAAAAGGTAATGGTATCTTAGCTGCTAAGGATTTTAATGTAGGAGATATCTTAAATACTACAGGTCATATTGATGTTACTTTACCAAATGGTAATATCTATTTACCAGCTAATGTTGTTAATACATTAGAAGTAGCAAGTACGGGTAGCTTAACTATCACTAAAGAAGTTAAGGGTGATGTGCCTACTGATCTAGATATGAAATTTAACTTTGAATTAGATGTTAATAACAAGGAATTCAATGGTGAATATGGTGATCTAGTATTTGAAAATGGTGTGGCTGAGTTCTCATTTACGGGTAGTGGTTCTATTACAGTAGAACTTCCTGCTGGCTTAGAATATACAGTTACTGAATTAAATGAAAATGAAGGTAACTTCAAGACTACTTATGAAAATAATAAGGGAAAGATCAAAGCTGATGAAGCATTAGGTGTTGTGATCACAAATACTTACATTGCTAATAAACAACCAAGTACTGGAGATCATTCACATATCTATGTAGTGATCGCAGTCATGGTAATTTCAGCTTTAGCCGCAACTTACTTCATAGTTAGGAAAAAGAAGCACAGCCATTAATAAATGGTTGTAGGATATAAAGGGAGGTGTGAGAATTTCTTATACCTCTTTTTTAAATTCGTTCAATAATAATGAAAAAGAGGAAGAATTTTCACAAACTAAACGAGGAGTGTCAGTGATTGGAAATAAAATATTAAATATCATTGTAAAAATATAATTATGCTTGTATAATAATATTAGCCGATAAGTTGGAGGAAAATATGAGTAAATTTGGGAAGAATGAAAGACGTTTTAGAGAAAACAAGAAAATGTCAATGCAGGAAGTTGCACATAAGGTCGGTGTTACTAAAGGTAGCGTGAATATGTGGGAAAACAATGATGTTGTCCCTAGAGAAGAGGTGTTAGTAAAACTTGCTAATTTGTATGAAACATCTATTGATGCACTGCTGGGGTATGAGCCTAATCAAAAGATAGTAGAAAATGGAAGGCTGAGTTATATCCAAAGAGGTTTGTCTGAATTGAATGATGCGGATTTGGAAAAAGCCGAAAATATGTTAAAGGCTGTGTTCAAAGAAGCTTTCGAATGTAAGGAGGAAGATGATGACATCTAAAAATGATATTGATTTTAATGATTGTTATGACAAGGCTAATAACGTTCTTGTTGGAACGAGTGTTATTGCATCTTTCCCTTATTCAATAAAGAAGGTAATAATGGAGTATTCAAATATAAATTGTATTGATGAACAGAAGTTGAAATCTCTCTTGTTAAAATACGATGGTAATTATGATAAAAGTATGAGCATTATAAAAATATTTGGGAGTAATGATGCGGTGTTGTTTACTCTTGGCAATATGAATTTGATCATCTATAGTAACGATGGAAGTATTGATAAAAGAAGAATCAAGTGGAGTTTGTGTCATGAATTTGGGCATTACATATTGGGACACGATAAGAGTGACATTAAGAATTACGAAAAGTATGAAGTAGAAACAAATTTTTTTACTGCTCAATTGCTTATGCCAGAACAAATCATTAATGAACTTCGACGTAGAGGAAAAATAATTACTATTGATACACTTGTTAAATGGTTTGGAGTATCTAAATTGGCAGCTAGAAAAAGGATTGAAACTCTTAGAAAGGCGGATAGTAGAAGACGAAGCGAAGATCAGAAAATGGTAGATGGTATTATTGTAAACAAATATAGAGAGTTTATTGATAGTGTGGCTCCTTTGCCGAGCAGGTCATTAGATTATTTTGAAGAAGATGAGCAAATGGAAATGAAAAGAAATACATGGAGATCTTCAAGAAAATATTGATTTTCTTGTTGAAATAGAAACATCGGTGTTATTGGCGTAACACTGATATGGCATGGAGTTTGGATAAACAACGATTGCAAGTGATTATCTTTTTGACATAGCCAACAATGCATTTATTGCTAAAAAGGAACTGACTATGTTGATATTGTGTAATTTTTATTGATGCTTTTTAGTTGATGTTTTATTTGTGAAATAGGGGTGATTGATTGATGTATCATCATCTAAAAAGACATTTTCTGTTTTTTCGTTTTTCGTTAGAGGGCATATCTCCATGGGAATGAAAAGCAATAGCGGTTTCTTTAAAGGAACGCTTGGCAACCCTGTAGTTGGAGATGTTAGTTTAATGAGCGATAAAGAATTGTTTGCAAAATACATTAGGAAACGAAAAGATATTGATCCAAATGGGCGATTTGATTTGATTGCACATGGTTCTGCTAATCACATCGAATTGGAACATAATGGGAAAAAGTTACTGGTGGATTCAAGAACAGTTGCTAAATTATTAAAAAATATGCCTAATTATAAAAAAGGGCAAGAAATAAGGTTGCTATCGTGCAATACTGGCTATTTAAATGTCGGATTTGCACAAAATTTAGCAAACAAGTTAAATGTTGTAGTATGGGCACCAAGTAGTTATTTGTGGGCATATTCAAGTGGAAATTATCTTATAGCTGATAGAATTGTGATAAATGGGCAAGAATATCCGGATATGTCTAGAAAAGGAAAATTTCTAAAATTTATACCAGGAGGTAATAATAAATGAATAAATGTCCAAAATGTGGAAATGAGTTAATGTCGAATGTTGAAGGCTCAACATTAATAGTGAGCTGCAAAAAATGTGGATTCAGTATTGTAACATCACGAATTGATCCACTATATGAAGATAATTGTGAATATCAAATATACCTTTTAGAAGGAAATGCTATTAGCAAAGATAACTATTTTATAATTCAATCTTTGACTAACTTGAATATGATGCAAATCAAAAAGATATTTGAAAACCTGCCATATATGATTTTTAAAGGCTCAGCATTTGAAGTACAAGAAATAAGAAAAAAATTGGATAAATGTAAAGTTAAATATAAGATTGTTCCTAATTTTAAATATTAAAATATCAGTACTATTGGCGTAGTACTGATATGCCATGTTGTTTCTTTTAACAACGATTGCAAGTATTGATATTCTAACATGACAGGTCTATTTAAATCAACCATGGGTTAATGGATTGTTGAAAGGATTCAGTTATGAAAAAACATAACAGAATATAATTGATTCTTATTCTATACATAAAATATAAGATGATGGTTTAGGAGGTATGATAAATGGATAAAAATACACTTAAAAAAGTTACTAATATTAAAGATGTATTCGGTGCATTTCTTTTGGAAGGTGCGCAATTCGCTGGTAAATATGATATGCCAGTAGTTAAATCAAATATAGATGACATACCACATTATTTATCTTCATATAAATATAATTGTAGAAGTAATTTGGTAATTTATCCGAAGACAGCTCTTCATTTTTACAATTTCGACTATGTGTTTGATGGGGAACATGGTGTGTGGAATTCGTTTGTAAGAGGTATCGAGTTCAAAAAAGGCTTCAATCTTAGCAAATTAAATGGCTATGAATATGTAATTTCACCAGATTATTCTTTATATTTGGATATGCCCGTGTCAATGCAGATATGGAATATATATCGTTCAAGAGTCATCACCTACGCTTTACAACAATTGGGGTATAAAGTAATAGTAAATGTACGCTGGACTGATAATAAAAGCTATGAATTTTGCTTTGATGGAATAGTTGAGGGCTCTATTGTGGCTGTAGGTAGTTATGGGTGTTCAAAGAAGAGGGAGGATTGTTATCTGTTTGAGAATGGATTAAAGGAATTGATTAAAAGGATAAAACCTAAAACGATGATCATATATGGATCGCTAACAGATTCTGTAAAGGAAATTCTTGAAGATTATAATCAAGAATATTGTTCTTTTGAAAGTGATATTAGTAAAGTAATGCATAAAAATCAAATTCAAAACAGAGGAGAAGCAAATGCTTGATTTTTACTCGTAGCGAAAGAAACTAAAAAATACCAAATGATGTAAATTAAAGTTTTTACAGATAAATTATTTAAAGCCATTATTCTTGCTTTTTCTGAAATAATGGCTTTATTTAAGTAGTAAAAAGTGAAGCGGAGTTGTATAATCAATAAGTTAGTTATAACTAACTGGAGGAAAACTATGAAATATGTAGCAAGTAAGATGATAAATAAATCGAGATTTAAAGAACATGTTAAGACATTAAATGAAAAACAATATAAAAAAACTATTTGTAATATCAATAGACTTATAAGTGAGAATAGTGAATATGTTGATGATAAAAATTATGGTCATCTATGTAATCTTTTTACTTCTTTAGCTCTTGTTTGGATGTATGAAGATGAAGGAAACAGTAGAATAGAAAGTGAGAAGATCGTATTAGATGCAATGTATCAATATTTGAAACCTCAGGTGGCTTCTATGCAGAAATTAGCTAGTCATAAATGGTTTGTGCCTATGTTAAAAGTATTGATGCCTATTAAGTTTAAACATACTTTAGGTTATGGTTGGAAAGTCTCTTTTCCTAAGACTAACGCAAATAAGTTTTCAATGATCACTCATAGTTGCATATATGCCCAGATCTTTGCTAAATATGGTATATCAGAAATGACTAGGGGATTTTGTAAAGTAGATAATATCATGTATGATCATTTACCAAATACTACTTTCTCTTATACCGAAAGGATAGGTGAGGGTGGTCAAATGTGTGATTATTCTTATGAAAGAATGGGTAAATAAAAACCAAGTAGGAAACTACTTGGTGAAATAGAATTAGTTATTTATTAGCATTC
>CAVAAT010000026.1:0-27926 GCA_963586925.1 Erysipelotrichaceae bacterium | reverse complement strand
TCCTATCAATGTTCCATCGGAACTATGATAAATCCATGGAAAGAAGTTAACACAATAAATTTTAAAGGTTAGCCACAAACACAGGATATTTTAAAGACCCACTTTTTCTTTAGTAACATATGATAATTCATTTGTTAATAGGAGAGAAACAAATGAATAAATATGGATATGTTAGAGTAAGTTCCATTGATCAAAATCAAGATAGACAAATAAGATTGCTGTTAGAAAATGGTGTAGATGAAAAAAATATCTATTCTGATAAGTTATCAGGCAAAGACTTTGAAAGGACAAACTATAAGAAATTACTAAAGAGATTAAAGAAAGATGATGAACTATACATATTATCTATTGATAGATTAGGAAGAAATTACTCTCAGATATTAGAACAGTGGTCTATCATCACTAAAAAGAAGAAAGCTAACATCATTGTTTTAGATATGCCTCTATTAGATACAAGAAATAGCAAAGATCTTGCTGGTACCCTTATTGCAGATATCGTACTACAACTATTATCTTATGTAGCTCAAACAGAAAGAGAACAGATAAGAGAAAGACAAAGACAAGGCATAGCTATCGCTAAACAAAAAGGAGTAAAGTTTGGTAGGAAAGCAAAAGAGAAGCCTACATACTTTAAACAAGTAAAACAACAATACATCTGCAAAGAAATATCCTGTAGAGTTGCTGCTAAACAGCTAAATGTATCTCACAAGACTTTTTTAAGATGGATTAAAGAAGATGATGAATCAAAAGAAAATGGTGACTAAAGTATACCTAGAGCACCAGCAATAAAGCTAAGACATATTTATGTAAAATGTTCCATATTTCTAAAATAAAGCCATTTTAATTGGAAAAGTATGCTAAAATATATGCAGCACAGGGATGGTGATAAAAGTATACTTAATGCACCACAATGATCTAGGAAATTGATCTAACTAATTAAATGATGTAATGATATAAAATGCTAAATCATGGACAATTCCTAGAAGATATATAAGGTATCTTGCGTTGACTTGAGAAAAATTATTAGAGCGAGGGCTTATTATGGCAAAGCATATTTGAAATGGAAGTTCAATAAGTTGGAGAGATTTAGTGTTTACATATGATGTGAGAAACATTTATCGTTGTGATTTGACTATTTAGCGAAACATAATAGATATTTACACTTGATAAACTCGACAATAATTATTAGAGGGAGAATAGTATGGATGAGATAATCAGAAAAATTTTAGAACAAGAAAATGACTCATATACTTATAATAAACCAAGTAAAAATGTATTTAATGCACTATATGATAGCTGTATTACTGATGAGCTACTTTCATACATAAAGGAAAAGTGTGGCAGGACATTTAAAATTAAAGTATTTCAAGAAGAAATGCTTAAATCAGTTTATGAAAAATACCCTGACTATTTGCGTTGGTTTTCAACACATCTCACAGTTTCGGATTTGAAAGAATATATAAAATGTAACAATATTAACTCAACAATGAGTGTGATACCTAGTTTATATTGGGTTGATAAAGTATACGACCTGGAAAGTGAAAAAACTGTTGATTCGTTTAAAGTAGCGCGCAATATCAAAAAAATAGAAGACTATGCTTTTTGTTATTGTGATGAACTAACCAAAATTGATTTTTCTGAAGCAAATAAAAATATTAAAATATCACCAAAAGCGTTTTATGGTTGTAGTAAACTAGAATTTGATAAGATTGATTTTCCTGAAAATGTTAAGAGTAATACAAAATTAATGATAGAGCTAAGATTTTATGCTGAACAAAAACGAGGAGCGAATATTTATGATGCTGACTGTTTGCAACTTATATTTTGTTCATATATAGGAAGGCCCGTATTCCCTTTTGGGAAGGGGAAGTGTTATGGGGACATGTTTTTTCCTGATTTTGATTTTTATGAAGATATTATAGAGTCAGTTTCCCCAATTAGCGATCTCATAAATAAAGATTATTTTGGAGATTTTGGTTTTATTAACTTAGATGTAAAATTAATAACCAAGCGAAAAATGAAAAAGTATAATCGTAACTTTGATGACTACAAATTGAATCTAATAGAGGCGATTGTTAATGAGATAAATGATATTTCTGACAGTATAAGTGAGACTAATAAGATGAATAATGCATATAAAGTTTTGTATGACGATTTAGAGCAATGTTTAAGTAGGCTAGTTGCTGGAAACAATCTTGAAGCATATTGGAAACTAAAGGATCCATTAATTAGTGGCACATTTAAGAAAATAGACTATAAAATTTTAAAAAGAGTTAGGGGAGTGTTAGATAACATCAAATCACTAAAGATAAATGGAAATTCATTATTAGGGGTATATGTTTCAAATACTCGTGACTGCACATGTATTCACCAAGATCATATTTATATATGTTTAGATAATATAGTTGAAGAAGTTAGTGATACAGCTAAAAAAACTAAAGGCTCGTTTAATGAATTAGAAATGTTTGTAGATCTAACAAAATCAGTTTTAGTTCATGAGTATGTTCATTGTTTACAATCAAATTGTCCACTTTCAAAAGATGCTGTTTTAAATGATGAAAACCAAGGAAATTGTGTTTTTGAGACTATTGCTGAATGCATGCAAAGGATATTCATATATGATAAATGTGGTGAAGAGGCAAAAAAATGGATAGATTCTCATAGCAGGATTGGTTTATTTCCAAGATGGCCATATGCTGGAGCAACATAGTAGCAAAGATATTCTGAATGGTCGGATGAAAAACTTGCGATAGAAGGGCTTATTAGATTGTCTTATAAAAGTATGAAAGAAGCATACGACTTGTTAGATTGCTTAAATATTTAATAGATGATATACAGACAAGTGATCACATTTGTTTTGCAATATAGGGGGAGAATATTATTATGAGGATACGTATAAAGAAATTACTCATTATTCTATTAGCTGTTTTCTTGCTTATGTCTTTTGGTGGTTGTAAGAAGAAAACAGAAATAGATGATCAAACCATAGTGGATAATAATACCATAGTTGATGTTGACTCTAATAAAGATAGTCAAGGTCAATATGAGGAAACTCATTATTCTAAAGAATTGGTTCATTATGTGGAAAATTATGACATTGCGGTTGTCTTTGATAATTCGGGTTCAATGTATTCTGATTACAATGCTCAAGGTTGGTGTCGTGCAAAGTATGCAATGGAAATATTTGCATCAATGTTAAATTACGAGCAAAGAGGAACGGTACCTGGTGATGAATTAAGGATTTATCCAATGTGGGCAGTTACTACTGATGGTAGTAAGCCTACTGAGGAAAGTGCTGGAAGTACTGATCCAATTTTGATAAGCAGTATGAGTGATATTGAAAAGATACATAACTTATTTACAATAAGGGCTTGGAGCACACCATATAGTACAGTTGAAAAGGCATACAGTAGTCTTACTACATCTACTGCTCCACAAAAATGGTTGTTAGTACTGACTGATGGGGAATTTGATGATTTAGGTACTAGCGAATTAGGACAAAAGTTGGCAACATTGGCAAGCGATGATATTAAAGTTGTATATCTCGGTATTGGTGAAGCAGCTGACTTAAGTAGTTATGCATCAGATAATTTCTACACTAAAAAGTCTAATTCAAGTGAAAATTTAAAGTTAGATATCATTGAAATATGTAACATGATGTTTCAAAGGGATCAATTGCCTAGTGATCGCTTAAATGGTGATCAACTAACTTTAGATATTTCCATGAGTAATCTCATCGTATTCGTTCAAGGTGAAAATGCTAAGATCAATGGTATGAAAGATAAAGAAGGCAAAGATGTCGAGATATTATCAGATAGTGGGCAGATCAAATATAGTACGATCAATAGTGCTAACTATCCTGATGCACCAGTTGATTCCACTTTGTCAGGGCAAGTTGTGACATTTGGTGAATGTGATGCAGGAACTTATACGATTTCTTATGAAGATGCAGAGTCGATACTATTCTTCTATACACCAAATATCGATATTATGTTAACCTTTTCGGATGAGGATGGGACAGTATTAGATGTAGCTGGAAGAAATGAGAAACTATATCCAGGAGATTACATCTTGAATTATTACTTGATCGATTCTGTAACTGGTGAAGATGTTACGAATTCGGCGTTATTAAAGCCTGTGGCATTTGTTGGTGGATATGAATTTGATGATGGCATATTCCATGAAGTAAGTAATGGAGATAGAGTTACATTAGAACCAAATAACTCAATTTTCTTGAAAGTTAAAGCTACTTATTTAAATGATTATCAAATAACAACAGAGAATAGAAAAGAAGACTATACGATCACAATAAGCTATCCAACTGTTGATGTTCATTTAGATACTGAACAAGAAGATAACTGGTTCTTACTAAGTAAAAAAGATTCTTGGAAACCATTTGTAGCAACTCTAACAATAGATGGAAAGAGTTTGACGGATTATCAACTAGAAGGAACAGAATTAAATATAAGTTTTGATAAAGATATACCTTATACAATTGAAAAAGTATATGGCGAATCAAAGGTAAATATATATTTAGGTAAAGAAGTAAATGCTGATGAAATAACAAAAGGTAAGAACACTATATATGCTAAAGCAAATTATTTACATAATGGTGATGGCCAAGTCCTTTATGGACATGGTGATAGTGAAGAGTTCACTATACAGTTCTATCCTAAATGGGCAAGGTGGGCGGCATTAGGATTGTTATTACTGTTACTATTGTTGTTAATATTATTATTGATGAATATGAAAGCATTCCCTTTATTTTTGGGTATGGAGGATGACAGAAACGGATATGGAAGATACAATTTCAAGAGAGGACAGATCATGGACCTATTCCCTTATCAAAGCGGAAAAATAACATGTTACGCTGAGAAAATTACTAAATTTAGTGAACGTAAGACTTCTTATGCTAAAGCAAAGATATTCAATATAAATGTTGCATCGGATATTACCGAAGTGATATTCGATGGGGAAAGATTTGTTAAAAGAGTTTCTGGATTAGTAAATAGTGATGGTACAAAGATTAATGAGGCATCATTTGAAATTGGAGATGGATTCGAGGTTATCTTTAAGGATAATAAGGGTAGACATAAAGGAACAATAAAATACGAAAGATAATAAAGAAATGGAGATAAAAAAATGGAAAAGGAAAAGTTACAGTCAAATAAGATAGTTCCAACATTATTTGTTGGAGTTGGAGGAATTGGTGGCAGAATTATCAAAGGTGTAGCAGATTTATGTAAGAATGATGATAAGAACAATATGCGTTTTGTTGTTTTGGATACTGATACTAATGATATATCTAGACTAAATAGCGAAACGCCAATAACTGCTGTTCAAACATCATCAACAAGAAAGATAAAAGAGTACTTGAATTATGATAAGGAAGCAAAAAATAATTGGTTCCCTAATAATAGAATCTTAGATTATAAAACAGTTTCTGAGGGTGCGGGTCAAGTTAGGGCAATATCTAGATTAGCTTTAAATGCAACTATCAAACAAAATAAAATTAAATCTTTATATGATGCAATAAACGAGTTGTATTTGAAAGATGGGAATGATCATCAAAGAGCTATTAAAGTGGTCATTGCTTCTACTGCAACAGGTGGTACTGGTTCAGGCATTGCTTTAGAGGTATCAATGTTGATCAGAGACTATATCAATAGAAATTATCCTGAATCTTCATCTATTATTCGAGGTTTCTTTATTATGCCAGGAGTAATGAGGACCAAGATAAAATCAGAAAGTGAAATGGCCTCTCAAGAAAGAAATGGCTATGCTACGTTAAGAGAGATCAATGCTTTCATGATGAAAGGATCGGGTTTTTTTGAAACTACAGATGAATTAAAAAGATACAAAGGTTTAAGTATAAGTGTTCCTAATACTGATGGCACAAATAGAAATATTGACAACTTACCATTTGATTTTTGCTTTTTGATTGAGAAGAATGATAACAATCAAAAGACTATGAAATCTTTGTCTCAATATGAAAAGACAGTATCTCAATGTATCTATGAACAGAACATCAGTATTTTATCTAAAAAGGCATCTTCTCAAGAAGATAACGTCATTAAAACATTCATTGACCCTAAGTTATTAGGAAGAAGTAGATTTGGCTCAGTTGGGGCAGCTGTTTTAAGGTATCCTTATGAACAGATTCGGGACTATATAGCTTATTGCTGGGCTGAAAAGAATATTTTAGGTGTTAGAAATGTTAAAAATGTTGATAATGAAGAGTTAGTTAAGAATACGTGGGTTGCTTGGGATAAAGAATATGAACAGCAATTAAAAGAGTATGAAAATGGCAGTAGAAATGAGCAGCCAAAGTTAAGTGAAGTTTATATCAGTGGATTAGACTCGTCTACTTCAGATTTTGGAGTAGAGATTCAGAAAAGTATTAGTTTAAAATACGGAAAATACGTGGATGATCAATCGGAAAATGATATTTTTTCAAACAAAGTTGAGAAGATTGCCGAGCAATTTATTATCAATTTGAAGAAGGAATTAATGTCATTAATTCTACAAGATTCTCAACTGACTAGCGATGATATTAATAACGTTAAAACAAAGAAGATTCCAATTAGCAATCAAATGAAGAGAATTGAAGAAATTCATGCAATGAATCAAAAGAATGAAAAGATCAAAGAGTTGTCAAAAAACTTTATTAAAAAGGCAATGGCTTCCACTGGTACATTCTCACAAAATTTGGAAATAGGAAATTATTCATTTGAGAATTTGGTTTCTATAGGTTCGGATAACATTATGCATCCAAATGCACTTCGTGCAGTTCTTTATAAATTAAGAAATTTAATGGATGATGAAGTGAATAGCACATCTTCTGGCGATGATGAGTATATAAAAAAGTACAATGAAATTTATGCAGGAAAAGATGATGATAAAAATAAAACCAAATCATTTCAAGTTAAGGGAAATGGTCAAAAGGAGATAAATCTTAGTCAGATGGTGCGTGAATGTGAAAATGCTAATTTCTGGGTTAAATTAGTGGATCATAATTGTAGTAATCGTGCACAAAAACTATTAGAAAAATTGTTTAAAGTAGTCAACGAAAGATCTGAAGCAATAGTAAAGAGAAAAGTATGTGAAGAAGGATTAAAATATGTCAATCCTATGATCAAAGAAATTGAGAAGTTTTATAATTCATTTGAAAGCAAAATCCCGGTAATTGAGAAGAGAAAAAAAGAATTGGTTGGCGAGATTGAATATAAAAAAGGAGATTGTGTTAAAAATATACTTTCGAGCGAAAAGATGTTAAATAAAGTTGTTGAACTACAGACTAGTACAGCTGATAATTCGCGGATGTTTGCCGATTTATTTACAGCATTTAAAGAGAATGCTGAGATATCTAAAAAGAAAGATGGAAATCCTTCACTGTTAGAAGCATATAAAGATATTTTTAACGATGTTATAATAGAAGACTATAAGAAGGAAGTTTCTAATAGCTGTGATGATAAGATCAATCTTGATATCTTACATGGTTTAAAATATGAATTTGAGATAAATCAAATGATCAAAACTTCTGAAGAAAAAGATGAAGATCAAAAAGAAGTTATCATTAAGAATGCTAATGATAGAAATATTAGAAATCAGTATATCAATGATAGCTTAAAAGAACTAAGGACATTAGCTGCTCCTATGCTTTCAATTGCTAACATCAAAGAAGATAGAGAAGTTTCTGAAATGTCTTATGGTGCAGGTGTTAACGATGATGATCCTAACATCAATATTTCAGATTTCAAAGATTATTTAGATAAGGAAAATAAAACTTCTTCTATTTCTAAATATGAGATCCATTGTTTTAGATCAAATTATGGTCTAACTCCTGATGATATTAGTGCCTTAAAATATGTTACTCCAGAATCTGATGGAAGATTATATTCAGAAGATTCAGGTGAATATTTCAAAAATTATCAGAAATATATGGAAGATATTGGGCCAGATTCAACATTAAATCCAGTTATTACTCCACATATTGATAAAAAATGGAATTCGATTTCGGTAATGCCAGAAATGAACCTTGATTTCCAAAAGATGTTAATGGGTCATATTCACGAAGCATTCTTCTATAGCTTCATTTATAAAGCAGTTAAGTTAATGCCTAAATCAATACACAATGTTAATGATAAGGCTTATTGTTATGATGGCGATAATAAGAATGATTTCCTATTAACTTCTGATGGTAATACTTGCAACAAGTTATATGAAGTATTAGAGTCATTATATTTTGATAGAAAACGTGTTAATGACATTCATAATATTGCCTCAGGTTTCCGTTCAAAAGATGCAGCAAAGCCTACTAAATATGATAGTACCAAATTCTTTACAGAAATGACACATATGAAGAGAAGTGAAATAGTTGAAGATGCTAATGATACAGAACAGATGTCAGTGTTTGAACTACCAATGCTATATTACGGTTCATTACCTACAAAGAGTAAGGATTCTAATGAATTAAAAACAATGGTATGGGCATTAATGTATGTGTTAAAGAGAGAGATCTCTACTGTTGAAAAGAAAAACGATTCTGAAGTTCTGTGGGTTAAAGTATCAGGGGAGCAATATAAGATTCTTCAAGATAATTATGAAAAAGTAGAAATCTTGAAAAATGCTGGCTGGGATACTTTGGATGCTATTAAAGATAACATTAGATCATATTTATCTAGAAAGAATGCTGATGTTGCATATTTTGATAACTTAGTTAAGGAATCACAGTAGTAAGAAAAGAGTGTTACTATGTTTACAGTAGTTATCTGCGATAAGAAGATTATCGATGATTGTAAAACTAAATATAACGCTTTTCTAAGTTCATTTTCTAGTGAAGAAGTTGTTTTCTTGTCTTGGAATAAGGAAGGAACAAATATTGATATGGCAGTACCCCAGCTAAGAGAGACTATCGCTGATAAGAGAGATTGGCGTGTGCTAATATTGAATACTTTCGGCATTGCCAATATCGCTCTTACTGAATGTGTCAATGGCAACCCTTTTGATCTATATAGCATGCATGATCAAATTGAAAAAAAATTGGAAGATTTGAAAACTATTGACGATGTGATCAATTATTACAACAATGCCAAACAAATCATTCATGAAGTGTCAAATGAGCCGTTGGTCAGATTGACCAATTGGCTCATGAGGCCTTATGTAAATTTTTTTGGAGTCGAAGAAGAATTAGCTGATAATGAAATAAGAGAAGAGTTAAAGGATAAGGAAGATGATCCAACTAGATTAGCAGTAAGTGCTAATAGTTTTAGAGTGCAATATGGTAGTCAAATTACACAAGAGATTATCGCTCAAAATAATGATTGTTTGTTCGAAAACTTGCCTAAGAATGTTACAGTATTGTCGGAAAGAGCAGTTTACTGTGAGGAGATTGGTATTTGGCATAGTGAAATACATAAAGATGAGTATTTAAACTTTGTCGAGAATAACTTATATCCTCATAATGTTAGATTCCTATTATTTGATGTTGAATATAATCATGAAAAAATTAGGATCAGTAAAAATAATCTGCCTTTCTGTACTTTGATCAATATCTTAGCGACTAATGAATATCCTAATGATGCTATTAAACCTTACAAGGTCTACAAAGTGGATATAAAACTAAAGGAAGATGTCTTGTTAAAAAAATGTGATGATTTTGTTTCTGATTTATTATCAGCTAAAAATAGTATTGAATCGTTAGAAAAACAAGAGTTAAACAAAAAGGCAACTCATCTAAAAAGAAATGATTTTAAGACTCTTTTTGAAAAAGATGAGACTATCGTTTGTGAGATTGATAAAGAATATGGTGAGGATGGTTTGTATTGTGAACATGACCGTATTGGTTTATCGCAAGATTGTCCAGAAAGTGAAGAAGAATATTGGAATGAACAATCTGATTCCATTCATAAAGAGTTCATTAAGTATATGAGGCAACCTCAAAGAGCAGTAAAAACAAAAGTTAAAGATAATTTCTATGTAAAAAAGGATTATTATGATGAAAGGATTGCTGATTTTACAGAATATCAATGTGAAGATGTTGAATATAAACTCATCAGTGTAGAAGAACAATTATCTGAGATTGATCCTCAAGATATTTTAGACTTCGATGACTATAGTAAGAAAATGGATGAGGCTGATAATGAGATCAGAGCTAGGATTGATCAAAGAATGAATAAAAGACCAACGATCATTTTCTCTCTTATTCTGATTTTATTGTTTTCATTTGGAGTAAGTGTTTATCCATTAAATGCTTTTATTGATGGAGAAGATGTTCGGTCATATATATCATTAGCACTAGTAGCTATCATTATATTTGTTGTTGTGTTATTTGTTACTTTACTTGTATTCAAGTACTTACTTATAAGACTATTTAAAAAGTTTAACAAGACTATCAGTAATATAGTTAGTGCTATCTATGATAGCTTAATCTTGGCAAGTCGTTATCTTTCCAAAAATGCCTCTATCATGAGGCTAAATGGTATAATCAACTATTTTGGTAAGAAAGCAACTAATTTGTTATTTATTTTAAGTAAACATAAGAAGGATTTGGATGAAGTTCTAAGCGAGATTTATAGTGAATATGATCATTATCTAAGTCCTTTAGATAAGATCAAAGTTAAAGGTGATAAAGATCCTTTTGGCTATGATTACACTAAAAAGATCAAATATCATTACGAAATGAAGATGATAATGGGTACTTCAACTATCAGTTATCTACAAGAAGATAATCATGTTGAAATACCATCGGAATTTGTAGATAAAGTTACTCTGCAGATGGAGGAAATGTATGGACAATATTATTGAGTTTTTAAAAATAGGATCTTGGTTGTTAGTGATTTTTCTCCATTGTATGTGGATAAAAAAGATAAATTTGTCACAAGAGGAAAGAGTAAAGCAATTTTTGATGCCTTTTATTGGATGTATTTACGTTATTGTAGTTATTTTTTGTGTTCATAAATTAAGAAACATCTTATTAAATTTAATTGATTGGTCTATTGGACAATTCATTGATGTTATAGATTCCTTTATTCGTTCGGTAGATTGGGATACTTGGATTGACTTTATCATTTGTTTATTAATCTTGTTAGTATTTATTACTATTAAGGGGATTGCTATTGCTATCATGAAAAAGATAGTTAAGTTAGATAATCATCTAATGGAAAAGATATCTTGTAATATTTACCAATATGATAGTGAACGTGGTTGTTGGTTTTTAAGTGAAGATAGAATTGAGACTAGAAAACTTTTTAAAGTTGCTTATTGGTCATGTTTGCTTATTAGTCTAATCTTAATGACAATAACAAAGTATTTAGTTGAAGATGGTTCACTTAGTTATGTGTTTATTCCAGCTTATTCGATCATTATGTTAGGAGAAATGTTCTTCTTTATAGATGGCTTGACTAAGAAAGAATTCTTAAAAGAAGTTTACGATGACGAAAATGGTGTTAAAGTCTCAGTTAATTATTCATTGATGAGAAAAGTATTGAACTCTTTATTTAAAGATAATGTGGTAAGTGAAGGAACTAGTTCAAATACTTCTTATCAGGGATTAACAGCAGAACAATTACTTAGAAAATATGAGAAAAGTAATGATCATAAAATTAGGATGTTTGCTAAGTTTTTCAAAAAGAAAGTGCAAAAAGGTTTATCATTAGATCAAAATTATTTTCAATCATCATTAGAATTATTACAAGGAAAAAGTATTTTATTCAATGATCCTTTCTATCATGATTTAATTCCTTATGCTTTTTATCCTATGCAGCAAAGCCTATTAGCAAATAAAAAGGTGTTGGTTGTATTAGGAAGACACGGTATTGAAGATGACATCGTAAGATGGTTGGAAGAAGGAGTTAAATCGGTGACTAATCTGCCTTATTTTTGGAAAATTGGTAATCTGAAAGAAGAAGGTTTTGATGGTAATATCGGTATCATCAATAGATCTGATGTAACAGATTTACAATTGATGCAAGATAATGAAGAATTTTTTGAAGATGTGGAATTTGTTTTTATTATTGAGCCAAGTAAGTTAATAACAACAGCTCAAATTGGTTTGAATCTTATCATTAAAAAATGCAGAAGGAAAGATAGAGAAAAGAAACTTGTATATTGCTTGACGGAGAAAAATTGTGATGGCCTTGTTGATGCCATGTCGCACATCTTATTAAATTCTATCAGCAAAGTATCTGCCACAAATAAACATAAAGGTACAGTTTCATATATGTGTTGGCGTAGTACTGATGAATATATGCACCATAAGATGATAGCTAATATTTCTAGATATTTAGGTATTGGTACGGAATTATCATTTAGTGCTCTTAAAAATAAGATACCACAGACTAAATGGTATGGGGGAGAGATGTTCCCTGTAGTAGATATGAAGTGGATCGTTAAACAATACTACCATGACTTAGCAGTTTATGCTGATTTACCGAGTGAACAAGGATTGATTGATAAGAAGTTTGTTACTTCTAATGGCTATTGGGATGCCCCTATTAGTGATGAAAGTTATCTGACAGTAGAAGATGAAGTTTATAACTTGTTTGAACTAGTTAGGGATTTTTCTACTAGAAGTATTTCTCAAGGATTTGTCAATGTTATTTGTCCTGATTATTTGTTAAGGGATTATATGGCTTGGAATTTCAATATATTTTTAAGTGATCCAAAAGCTATTCCTAATTTCGTAGCTGATTATGCTAAGACAAATAGGAACTTCGCTTTATCAATGATCTTTATGATGAGCGATCATCCTGTTTACGAAAAAGAAATAGTTGATGAATTCTCTCTTATTGGTATAAAGGCTATAAACATCAAGAAACAATTATGGTATGAGATTTACATGTGCTTTACTAGTACTGCTATAGAAAAGGACTTGCCTTCTGAATATGAGAAAGCTGTAGAAGAAGTATCTAATAGAATAATAGAAAAGAATGGTAAAGAATTTGATATTGATGTAATATCGATCAGTCAAAAATATAACTTTGAAGAAGGTAAGAATGATAATCTGTATTCAATTGATAATAAAGACTTCATTGAAGCATTTGTTTCAGATTTGCATTTGGCTTCTTATGTCGCAGAGGATGAATATGAAAAAGGTAATTATTTAGGAACTGAATTAGTGTCGCAAGTATTCCAAAAGACTTTGCCTGGCCAGTTTATTACACGTTGTGGCAAATATTATCAAATGGTTAGATTATCTGCCCAGAACGAAATAATCTTAAGAAGATCAGCAGATCATATTGATGATCGTTATGAGTATCGTCAGATAAGAGATTATGGCTTTGAATCATTTGCAAAGTCGACTAAAGGAAAAGACAGTAAACAGATCAATCAGATTACTTTAGGAAGTGAATATGCTGATTTTACTGTTAAGACTCAAGGTTATTACAAGATGAAACATTATAACAAGATTAATGAATCAACTTTAGTCTTATTTGATACAGATAATGAGTCTGTACCTGAGAGGCATTATGTTAATAAACGTATATTGACTTTGTCATTTGACCAATCAGCAGAATATAAAGAAAATGCTAATATTTCATACACGATCTGTTTATTGATGAATGAAATCTTTAGAACAATGTTTGCTCAAGATAGTGCTTATATTGTTGCCTTAACTTCCTTTCAAACAGATGAAGATTATGAGTCTCTAACTTTCGTGCCTTACGAGGAAAATGGACCATTGACTTATATGATTTATGATGTAAGTGAACAAAAAGATATTCTGAAAGAGAATGCTATCTATATTGTAGAAGATAGTCAATTGGACATTGGATTAATAGAAACAGTTGAAAGAAATATTGATCGTATTTTAGAGATCATTTGCGATTATCTTGATTGGTATCTTGAAATGAAAGATAAGGCTGAAAATGGCAATATTGATCTAGAGGAAGAAACTTTAATTGAACCAGTAAACATTTCTCGACCTAAACAACCAAAGAAAAAGAGTTTCTTTGATAAATTTAAGGAAAAACAATCGAAGAAAGATAATGCAGAATCTAGCGAAGAAATAGATCCATCAAAGCAAGATATAGAAAAGATAAATGATTCAGTTCAAGAACAATCTGAACAAAATAGGAGCAAGCAAGAAACTGGTAAGACAGAAAAAGAGCAACCTTTAAATAGTGATAAAGAATTCATTGATGAAAACGAAGAACATTCGACTTCTAAAGAAATGGAAAATGAAACAAATTCAATTGAACAGGTCAAAGATGATGAATTAAATAGCGTGGTGGATGACAATGAGGTGAGTGATGATGGAACAGAATGATAAAAAAGAAGAACAAAATGAGGAAAAAGTATCAGAAAAATCATTTTCTGTGGGGGGGTTTACCGATGTGAATGGAATTTCAGCTTTTAGAGAAGCATATATTCATTATGGTCAATCGGATCTTCCAAAAAGGATAGTTCCACTAGAAACACGCAATTTTCTTGTCGCTAATGGGTATGGTAATAATCCTTTGAAGCAAGCAAGAAAAAACAAGATCTCTGCAAATAGGATTAAAGAGGTTTTTAAACCTTATGATAGTCAAACTAGAAAGTGTGATTTTTGTAGTGAAGATATAATGGGAAATGATTTTGTACTAACTGTAGATGGCAGGACAAAGTGTACTAATTGTGATAGATCATCACTTATTGAAGAAAAAGATTATCGACTTATGTTAGAAGATGCTAAAAGAAATATGGAAAACTTTTTTGGCATTAGTATTAATGGAGATATAAGGATTGAGGTAATTGATAAAAGCACTTTATTAAAAAAAGCTGGAAAACAATTGATACCTTCAAATACAAAAGACCATAAGATCAATTCATTGGTGTTGTGGCAAAAAAATCATTTCTTATTATACTTTGAAAAGGATTACCCTAGAACTCAAGCGTTGATTGAAACGGTATATCAATTAACTCATATATGGCAATATCTTAATTGGAATAAAAAGGAAATCAAAAAGAGCTATGGAAAACTTGTTAATGAGTTATATGATGGTATGGCATTATGGTCAACGGTACAATACTTCTTTATGGTCAGTGATAAAGAAATGGCAGTAAAACAAGATATATTGATGTCTGGGGAAAATAGTGAAAGATCTACTGGCTATAAGAGATTTAAAACGGCTTATCTTATTAAGAATCAATCTATTTTGAAGGATAGTCCATTTAAAAATGCCACGAGGCCACTGCCAGTTGATTATTGTGGTGAAATAGAAGGAGAATAAATAATATGAAAAAATTAATATGCTTGTTATTAAGTGTCTGTATGGTTTTTAGTTTAACAGGGTGCAGTTCTGTTAATGGGACTACAAAAGCTTTATTCAAAGGGATCAGAAAATGTGATGAAGAGATCTTAGACAAATTGTACTTTGGAGATCCTCAAGATTCAGTTATTCATGATTTTATTGACATTATTGAAGAATGTGAATCACTAGATTATATTGGAGACATAATTTCTGAATATATCATGGATTTCGAATATAAAGTGGTTGATAAAGAAGTGAATGGTGATTATGCTACAGTTAAAGTAAAAATCACGACGGAAAATTGGGAGGTTATAGTGTCAAATTTGGTGGTTTTAGTTCCTACTAAAATATTGACAATGAGTCTCGATGGTAAATCAGAAAAACAGATAGAAAGAGAACTGAAAAAGTTAGTTACAGAACAGAGAAAGAAAACAGATGATGTTGATTATTTAGTGGAACTTAACTTGATAAAAGTTGATGGAGAATGGAAAATCGATCTATCAGAATGTTGTAATGAGTTGGTAGAAGCAATCTCTGGCGGATTATATTAGTTAAACACAATAAATGAGGGAGGTAGCATGATGATGTTTAATAGACTAAACCAAAAATTAAGGTTATGTATATCAACGTGCTGCCTTTAATTTTAGGTAGGTAAGGAGGCAAGGAACTATGGAAAAAGAGTCAGTATTTGTATATGGGGATAATATTTATAGTAAGCAATTTATCGATCATTATAAAGGGACTATTTATATTGAAAAATCTGATTTAAGCAAAGCTGACAAATATGTTTTATTGGCTGATGATAAAGAAAATATGAATTTCTACTATGAACATAGAAAAGAGTTCAAAGATAAAGAAGTATTTCTCAAACATTCATTTTTTCAAAATGCTATATTAGAAAATGTTAATTTCTTTTCGATAGAAATGATTATTGCTAGAAAGTTTTGGAAAGAGCATTCACTTATAAATCTTGCTTTTGAAAACGGGAAAGTTAAAGAGAAAATGAATGTTGTTCTAGTGGGATTTAATAGATTAGCTCAACAAGTATTATATGAGGGATTAATGGTCAATATATATGATGCTAAACAAGTCGTAAATTATCATTTGTTTGGTGATCATAGATTATTCAATCTGTCTCATGATAAATCTAAAGAATTAAATATCATCTATCATGATGAGTGTTGTCTTGAAAATAAGGATTTGTTAGAAAATGCGGATATAGTCTTATTCTTTGGCTTACAAGAAAAACTATATACGATAATGAGTTGTATATCTAAAGGGAATATTGTCTTATTTTCAGATAGTGATGTTAATGTTGAATTATTTGCAGATCATTGCTATGGAAAAGTAAACAAATTAAACTTGTCGGTATTCAATTATGTTGAAGGAGTATGTACCACAGAAAATGTGTTCAACATGGATGCTTTAGCAAAAGCTAAAGCGGTCAATCATAATTTTTCTTCAGCATATAATAAAGAAGATAAAAGGAATGCTCAACAACAATGGAATGCTCTTTCTCCATTATATAAAGGCAGCAATATTTCGGTGGTAGATTTCTTTGAGTGTACGATCATAAAACTAGCAGAAAAACTATCTGGAAAACCTTATGTGCAAGTAACTGACGAAGAATTTGAAAAATATAGTATTGATGTATTTGCTGAATTAGAACATATCCAATGGTGTAGATTTTATCTTTACCATAATTGGAGTTATAGTCCAATAACTGATAAAGAAAATAGAAAACATAATTGTATAGTACCTTTTGAAACTTTGAGTAAAGAAGAACAATATAAAGATACTGTGCAGTTAAAAAAGATAAGAGAATTATTGAAGGGACAATAAAAATGAATGATAATAATGTAAAGTATAAAATAAAAGGAAAAGGAATAAATAAAGTTTACTTTTCTTGCCATCCTGATGATTTTAACAAATGGTTTGAAGTGATCACGGATGAAATATCAGAAATTGCTGATTGTTCTATTTATTATTTAGGGGATCAGAATTTCTATCCTAGTAGTGAAGAAGAATTAGATTATTTTGCTGATCTATCACAGTTTTCGTTATTTGTATTTCCTATAACTGTTGATAGTTATTTAAAAAAGCCTTCAAGAGCAAGGAATATAGATTTTTCTACTGCTTTAAAACAAGGTGCAAGAGTATTACCAATATTAGTTGATGGGACTTTAGATTGGGATAATTTGCCAGAAGAATTGTCTAAAAAGCAGATATTGGATAGAACTAAGAATATGTCAACATTTAGAGATAAACTAAAAATTTATTTACAATCTGTACTAGTTGATGAAAATACATATAAAAAGGTTCAAGATGCTTTTGATGCATACATCTTTTTGTCATATAGGAAAAAGGATAGAAGATTTGTTAATGAAATAATGTCTACTATTCATTATGATGAGTCAATGAGAGATGTAGCAATTTGGTGGGATGATTTTTTGACTCCAGGTGAGGATTACAATGATGAGATTAGTCACTATATTGATAAAAGCAAGCTAATGGCTTTATTAGTTACCCCTAATATTAATGAGTACAATGATGGTCTAGGTAATTATGTTATTAGGATTGAATACCCTGAAGCAGTAAAAAGAGGTAAAGAAGTATTACCAATAGAGGTTGACAAAACAAATAAGGACGAATTGAAACATAATTTTATTGGAATCAAAGATCCAATTGATAAGAATAACTATGTTGAAATCAGCGAAGATTTAAAAAAATTATTGTTTAGTAAAGGTATTAAGGAAAATAATGATCCTGAGCATTTGTTTTACATAGCATTAGCTTATTTAAATGGCATTGATGTTGAAAAAAACTTCAGAAAAGGCTTTGAATGTTTAAAGAGATCTGCTGATGATGGATATCTTCAATCAAAGGAATTAATGAGAACTATTTTGGAGGAAAATCAATTTTTAGAATATGCTTTGCCTTATCAAATAGATCTTGTCAATAACGATGAATATATGAAACATGCTGATGAGTTTATCGAAAAACTAAAATTGGCTAATATGTATAGAACTAGCGATTGGATTAAGTTTTTTGAAACTCTAAAATCGTTAGATGATTCTATTGATATGACTCGAAAAGATGCGATAGAAAAAAAATTAGAAGTAAATTATTTGAGTGCTAAATTCCATAGTAAAAATAACGAAGAAACTTTAGAAAGAATGCCTAATGTTGATAAGTTTGACCAAGATATAAAAGTGTATGAAAGTTTACTAAATGATGAAAGAGCTGCCCAATATCTTCCAAAATATGCTATTTTATTAAATAATATTGCTGAATACTGGACAAGTATTAAGAGAGATGATAAAAAGGCACTTGATTATTGTGAAAAAGAGCTAGATTACGTATTAAAATGGTTTGATTATAATAATGATAAATTAGGTATCGCATCATACTGTCAATTTAAGAAAGAATTTGAAATTCACAAAAAAGAATGGGCTGAAGATGATGAGGAGTGGCAGAATTTTGGCGCCAAATGGAAGATGATTAGTAGTCTCATAGATTCTTCTTTGGGGGCTTTTGGTTATTGGGGAAGTTTTATTTATAGTTGGTTCATACAAGATAAAGAAAGAAAATTATCTAATGATGAGATAAAAATAGTTTTGTGTTTATTAGATAGCTGTAATTGCTTGTATCGAATCTATGATAGGTGTTTAGCTTTTAGTGATGACCCAGTAAAGTCGAATTATTATGAAAAAATGTTGGAGCGGATTTGTTATGATCACATTGGTGCGCTCAAGGATATTAGGTTCTTTTATTCAAATAGAAATAAATTAAAAAACAATGCAAGTATACCAAATGATTTCAAAAATAATAGCAACTTCTATAGAAATTATTTGAGTTATGAGATCTTAAATGTTATTGATAAATTGGAGAGTGAATATGGTTACAACACAGTTTATTATTTGTTAGAATTTTTAACTGTACATAATGCTAAAGATGATGCTATAAAGTTGTTTGATGACTATTGTAAATACTTGGAAAGTGGAGAAAAGTGTACAGTTTTAGTTATAAGAGTGTTGGAACAATTTACTGATCATTTAATTGAACTTAATTTATACCAAGAAGCAATTAGTGCTTACGAAATTGCTTGTAGGATTGCTGATAAGAATAATATTGATAAGCCGCAAAAGACAACAAGACTAAAAATAGCATACCAACAAATAAAAGGTGGTAAAGATGAATGATGAAATAAAGTTTAAAACTAAAGGTCATTGTTTAACTAATGCACATTTTTCTTGAAAATATTTATAAATAATCTTTTGGATGAAAAAGAAAATATGCGAGATCAGAGATGATGTTAATCGAAAGTGTGATTGCGAGAAATTGATGCTAAATGTTAATCTTAATATCATTGATTATACTTCCTATGCTAAATCTAAAAAACATAAAATAGTTCTTGAAATTCTTATCTTTGACAGTTTGAAAGGTAAAAAAAGGCGAAATTTCACCCCCCGGGGTATGCAATTTTGCCTTTTTTCGTTTTGTACATTTGTGTAGTAATTTATTTATAATTTTGTATTTTTTATTATACTTCTGATCTTATCTGTAGTGTTGATCTGGTAGTCTGTACGGAATCCAAACACCTCATGTAGCTTATCGGTTAGCACTGTTCTCATATATGTAGGAACATATCCATCTCCCGATATCTTTAATAGTTTGTAGTCTCTTAAGGTAGAGATAATCTGATCAGTTGTGTATTCATAGTCTAACTTCTTCTCAAGAACTCTATATACCATTAGAGCCACAAAGCAGATGAGAAAATGTGCCTTGATCCTATCTTCTCTTTGTAAGTAAACAGGTCTAGCTTCAAAGTCTGTCTTCATTATTCTAAAAGATTCTTCTATTTCCCATCTTCTTTCTGAAATAGTAAGTATATCTTCAACCTTATCATTAAATAAGTCAGTAGTAACTGCATAGAATCCATCATACTTAGCTTCTTCAGCTATTTTACTTTCATCTACATAGTATTCATCTCCAACTTCTTCTTGTACTTCACCAGTAGTTTTATCAATGATATTCTTACTGACAAATCTAGCAGGATCATTCTTATTCTTCTTATTGTTTTTTATGGTTCCATTTTCTACTTTCTTAGTGATTGCTTCAATTTGCCTTTCTCTCTTATTCTTTTTGTATAGAGCATACTTAGGAGAATAAGTAACAATAAGATTCTGCTCAACAGTTTTTAAATCATAGGGAGCTTCTTTATAGTAAAGATGAGTCATATAGTTGGGATCTTCCTCTTCTAAGTTGTTGATATCATTTATCTCTTTATCATCTCCAACTCTCTTGAAATCATATGGTGATAAAGCCCAAGCTTTAGTTTCTTCTTTTAACGACTTGAGTGACTGAGTGATGATAAAGCCTCTGCCATCGACATGGTTAAATCTCTTATTATTCTCTGATGATAAGCCAGCATCAGTACAGATAATGAACTTCTCCAATCCAAACTCATTGATGATCTTACTTTCAGTAGGAGTCATGCTCTTTTGTTCGTTCTGATTACCAGGAAAGACATTGTAAGCTAAAGGTATTCCATCACCATCCATAAACAAACCCATTTGAACTATTGGATCAGGACGATTATTCTTTTCTTTACCAAATTTTCTAAGTTCATCTTCTTCCGTTATCTCAAAGAAATAGTTAGTGCAGTCATAATAAAGAATCTTCTTATTTCTTTGTATAACGAAATTTGAGTTTTTAAATAGTTCTGCTTGAATATAATCATCTTCTTCAGCCAAAACATTCAAAGCTCTGTATACATCATGTAATTCATACTTAGGAGGCTCTAAGAAGTCTTTACAATTTTCAAAAGTAGCTCTCTTACTACAAGGATCAAGTATTCTTGCGAATATAAGATCAGAGAATATGGATTCCATGTTGTACTTATAATTATGGCGACTTTTAATATTTCTAAGGATATTTTTAAATTTCATCTCATAAAGGATATCTTGTAAAAACAAATAACCTGCCTGGAAATTTCTTCTTTTATCCAATTCAATTTGAACATCTTGATTAAGGATAATGGAGGTAGAAGTATCTGATAGAATTTTCTCAGTTTTTTCTTTAGCGAGTTTCTTAGCCCATTCAATGACTTCATCTTCAGTAGAAAAACCTTGAGACTTCATTAAATCCTCCATCTTACCTAACTTTTCAACAGTTTCACTGGTGACTTTATTATTCTTACGAACGCTTTTGGTTAGGTACAGAAGTTTAGATGACTTAGTATTAGTAATGGTCAAACGCATGGTATCCCCCCTCACGCAACCATTATATCACGAATTGCTACAAATTACTACATATAAATACATAAAATTTGACAAATAAAAAGCGTAATTTAATTTTTACGGCCATTTTTAAGTGATTCTAGAGACTTTTATGATTTTTTCTATTTTTGGGGTGTCAAAGACGCGTGTGACAGTTAAAAATAAAGAGACTGACATTTCTCCAAAAGCTTTTTACGGATGCAGAAATATAGAATTCAATAAAGGTTTATTGCCTAAATGTGTTACAGATGATAAACTTCTTGCTGTTAGTTTAAAGTACTTTGCTTTAAAGGAAAGACGCTTAAAAGAAGAGATTGAAGTCATTGATCATTCATTTATCGATTATGATAGATCTAGTAAGAAAGTATTTGATACACCGATCTACAAAGATTATATTGAAAATGAACTAAGTAAATTTTATACAGGATTTGTATTTGATCATAGGTTTAATAGGTTGTTTTCTAGCTTTAAAGGTAATAACTCTTTGTGTAAACTAGGCTTTTTATCTCATAAGGATATGAAGAAGTATGATCAGTATATTGATACAAGTATAGAGAGAAATGAGATAGTTGAAAAAACTAAAGATATTGTAAAGAGGATTGATGAAAAGGATAATGAAAAATATTCCAAGTTGAAAGAGGTATTAAATAATGTCATGGATGCATTAAGTGATGATTCAAATGATGTTGATTATAAAACTCTACATCAAAAACTTTTTGAACAATATAGTAGTTTACTTGATTTATCTTTAAATAAAGATAAATCCATCGATACAGATCTGTTAAATGATGTAAAAGAAGTCATTGATGATATTAGTTGTATTCCAGTGAGCATTGTTGATTGCTTGGGTGTATATGATCATGGTCTTGATGAGATATTCTTATGTTTAGATAATATCTTTAATGCTAAGACAATAGAAGAAATGAATAAAAATGGAAGTATTTATGACCAGTATTTAAATATGTATCAGCGGTTATTCATCGAGCTTAGCAAATCTGTTCTTGTTCATGAATACACTCATTATCTTCATAGGCATGCAGTAGGAGAGAAAACTTTAAAGGTGCTAGTAATTTTGAAATTAGAGTAGTTAATGAAACTATTGCTGAAACTATTCAATTGTGTCATACTAAGACTCCAAATAGTGGTATTTATAATATAGGCAAGTGGATCAAAAAACATAGTGGATGTGGCGTGTTCCCAGGTTGGCCTTATGCTGGTGAAACCGTATTAGCAAATAGAGCTGAAATCGTATTAACAAATAGAGCTGAAAAAGAAAAGTATCCTACTGCTGAAGAAAAGGAGCTAGTCAATCTATTGATTGAAGTTTCTTGTAAGAGTTATAAGACTGCTTATGACTTGTTGATGATATTTGCTGGAAAATAGGTTATTTGGGCTATGTGTATACATAGCCTTTAATTATGGGCAAAATCACATTAAATAATAGTGAACAATTGTTTACTTTTTCTTTTTCTCTGCTAAAATAATAATGAACAGAGGTTTATTATTGTATGGCACAGGTTTTGAAGGAAGAAACGAGAAAGAAGATCATTGAAGCTGCTAAGGATGAATTTCTGCATTATGGTTATGATGATGCGAATATGCGTCGTATTGCTATTAAGAGTAATATGACAGTTGGTAATCTTTATCGGTATTTTAAGAGCAAGGAAGATTTAAATTATCAGATCGTTAATGGAGTAGTCAATGCTATTGATTCAATGGTCAAAAATCTAACTGGTGATAAGATCGCTTTTTTTAACGAGAATTTCTCTTTTCCAGAAAGCAATGAGGTATTAAAGAATGTGGTCAATGAGTTAGCAGACAGCATTGTTGATATATATATGTCTTATAAGGAAGAGTTTAATATCTTAATGATGGGCTCTGAATTAAACAATAGTCTGATGAAGTGGTTTACTAATCTTATTAATTTCTTGATCACTTCTACTCATGCTGATAAGGATCCTGATCAGATCGCTGTGTTGGCTAGAAGTTATTGTGTCTCAATGATAAGTGGTTTAAAGGAACTGTTCTGGATCAATGATGTCGATATCAATAGTCTCAAAGATCTAGTCAAGATCTATCTGCAAGGTTTTGTTTATATGTTGCAAGTAGATAGTAGAAAGTATATTGGTGATTAAAAATGAGTTATATCGAATTTGACAATGTCTCAAAAGTTTATCAAATGGGCGAAGTACAAATACATGCTCTTAACAATGTTTCTTTTCAGATTGAAAAGGGGGAGTTTGTTTGTGTATTAGGTGCTTCTGGTGCCGGTAAGTCAACTATTTTAAATATCTTAGGAGGTATGGATAGTGCTACTAGTGGTAAGATCATTGTAGATAATGAGATCATCTCGGATTACAATGATGCACAATTATGTGATTATAGGCGTTATGATATTGGATTTGTCTTCCAATTTTATAACTTAGTGCAAAACTTAACTGCCAAAGAAAATGTTGAGTTAGCTGCTCAATTATGCAAAGATCCATTAGATGTTAATGAAACGTTAAAGTTAGTAGAATTACAAGATAGGAAAGATAACTTCCCTTCGCAATTATCTGGTGGAGAACAACAAAGGGTAGCGATCGCTAGAGCAGTTGCTAAAAATCCTAAGTTATTATTATGCGATGAGCCTACGGGCGCTTTGGATTATGTCACTGGTAAACATGTCTTAAAAGTCTTACAAGATATGTGTTATCAAAGAGGTATTACAGTAGTCATGATCACTCACAATAGCGCTTTAGCTGCTATGGCTCAAAAGGTCATCAAAGTCAAAAGTGGAGAGATCAGATCTATTACTCTAAATGAAAACCCAGTGAATGTTGAGGACATTGAGTACTAATGTTTAGAAAAGATACGATCAGATTGATCAAAAAGAGTTTCAAACGTTTCTTAACTTTAGTCAGCATTGTATTTATCGGTGTAGCTTTCATGATGGGACTATTTTCTAGTAGTCCAATACTTAGAGAAAGTGTTGAGCTATATTATGATGATACTAATTTACATGATATCCAGATCTATTCATCATATGGGTTTTGTGATGAAGATATCAAAGCAATAAAAGAAACTGAAGGAATAAAGGATGTCTACGGCTCAAAGTTTAAAGATGTCTATACTAAAACTGATGATGAAGAATCAACAGAGAAAGTCATCAGATTAAGAGAATTAGATAGTGATGTTAATAAATACACTTTAAAGGAAGGTAAACTTCCTACTAAAGATAATGAAGTATTGTCTTTAGAAAGAAATGGCTATAGTATTGGGGATGTCGTCACTGTTTATCTAAATAATGAAGATATAAGTGATTATGTTACTGTTAGTAAGTTTACTGTAGTCGGAATTGTTGATAGTAGTGAATATATGTCTAAGTTCTTATCTACTTCCTTATTAGATAATAAAGATCTAGAAGGAGTCTTATATTTAAGAAATGATTGTTTTATCTCTAAGTATTATACTTCGGTATATTGTACAGTTGATGGAGCAGTAGATCTTAATAGCTTTAAGGACGATTACCAAACTTTGATAGATGATGAAGTTGAAGAAGTACAATTCATGGCTAGTGATCAACAAGAATATCTTAAAGCTGAATTGCTTGAAGATTATCAAAAAGAGATTGAAGATGGTTATAAGACCTTAAATGAAGAAAAAGAAAAAGGCCAACAACAATTAGATGAAGCTAAAGCTCAATTAGATGAAGCTCTTATCAAATTAATTGTGGGTGAAATGGAAATCGATACTAATGAAGCTACTTTAAAGACCTCTGAAGAGACTTTAGCAGCCAGTGAGAAACAATACAACGAATCATTAGAACAGGTAAATAGCGCTATTAGTGAGATTGAACAGACTCAAGGTAAGAGCTTTGATGAAGTTTATCAACAGATGCAACTTACTTATCAAACTTATACGATGTTAGAACAGCTAAAGAATAGTTACTCTTCACAGGAGAATATTGATAAATTAAAACAACAGAATGAAACTTTAAAAAATGAGATAGTTCAGTATCAAGCTGAGATAGATGAGAAAAACTTACAGATCGAAGACATCGATAAACAGATTTCAGAAACAACTGATCCTGAATTGTTAGAAGAGTTACAACAACAAAAGAATGCTTTGCAACAAGAGATAACTAAATTAGAATTACAGATACAAGTAAATAACACAGCTATCAAAGCTAATGAGCAATTGATAAGTCAATTAGAGAATATGGATGATAGTCAATATCAACAACTCATCCAATCTTTGCTTGATCAAATGGATGAAGCAGCAAATGGTTCGGTTAAAGATTCCTATGTACAATTAACTCAACTATATACTGCTAGAGAGCAATTAGCTTCTGCAAAAGCACAAATAGATTCAGGTAAAGCTCAGATTGAATCAGGTAAGAAGCAGATAGAAGAAGCTAAGAAGACATTAGAGAGTGGTAGAGCTGAATATGAGCAAGGTTTAAAAGATTATAATCAAGGAGTCATTGATTTTAATAAACAGATAGAAGAAGCTGAAAATAAGTTAAAGTTAGCTCAACAAGAATTAGATGAACTACCATCAGCTACCTGGACGATCTTAGATAGAGATTCACATTATAGTAGTTACATGTTTAGAGGTACTGTTGATCAGATGAGAGCTATTGGTTTAACTCTACCATTCTTATTCTTCTTAGTTGCGGCTCTTGTATGTATGACTACGATGACTAGACTTGTAGATGAGCAAAGAGGTCAGATCGGTGTATTTAGAGCTTTAGGTTTTTCTAAGAAACAGATAATCGCTAAATATGTGGTATATGCTTTCTCAGCAAGTATCATTGGAGCCTTCTTTGGCTTATTTGCTGGTATGGCAATATTTCCTACAGTAATCTATGAGGCCTGGAAATTATTATATTATTCACCAAAGATGCATTGGTATTTCCCAATAGTACCATTATTAGTGAGTGTTGCCTCATTTAGTATATTAATGATGTTAGTAACAGCTATTGTTGTTAACAATTCATTAAAAGAAGCACCATCTCAATTATTACGCCCTAAAGCTCCAAAGAATGCCAAGAAAATATTCTTGGAAAATATTGGCATCATTTGGAATAACTTATCATTTACTGGTAAGATCACCGCAAGAAACTTGATAAGATATAAGTCAAGATTCTTTATGACAGTAATAGGTGTTGCAGGTTGTACTGGTCTATTAGTATTAGGCTTTGGTATAAAGAATTCTATAAGCGATATCGTTAATGTTCAATATGGAGATTTCTTTAATTATAACTGCAATGTTTATCTAGAGAATGATGATACAGTAGATGGTATCATTGAAGTATTAGAAGATGATCTTGATAATGAACAAGTAGCTCCGATCATGAGTTATAGTTCAAAAGTATATCTTGATTCTGATGAGCCTACTATAAATATAGAAGTCATTGATCCAAGAAAGTGTAATGATGTATTTAATCTTTATGATAAGAAGACTTCTGAAGAGTTAAAGCTTAACAATAAAGGAGTGATCATTTCAGAAAAGTTTGCGATAAACAATGATCTGAAAGTTGGTGATACTATCACTATTGAAAGTAATAATGGCATTAAAGCAGAAGTTAAGATCGAAGCGATCTGTAAAATGTATTTCCAACATTACTTATTCATATCGGAAGATCTTTATCAGCAATTATTTGATGAGAACATTCATTATACGATGATCGCTGTTAGAAATAGCGAAGGTCATCAACAGTTAGCGATTGAGTTAGCAGATCAAGAAAATATAACTTCTATTACTGACTTTACTGCCTTCACTGATCAGTTTAATATGATGATTAAAGCATTAGATGCGATCATTGCGGTAGTAATCATCACTGCTGGTTCACTTGCCTTTGTAGTTCTTATAAATCTAACCCAAGTCAATTTGTCAGAGAGAATGAGAGAGATAGCTACATTAAAGGTATTAGGATTTAGAAATAGAGAAGTTAATAGTTACTTATTTAAAGAGATAATCTTACTTACTATCATTGGTGGAATACTAGGTTTACCATTAGGTAAGGTAGAAGAAGCTTATGTCATGGATATCATTAATATGGAGATGGTCATGTTCCCTCATAGTATCAAGCCATTAAGCTATGTCTTATCTTTTGCGATAACATTTATATTCACGATAATAGTATTGCAGTTGACTAAGAAACCATTAAAAGAAATTCAAATGGTAGAATCACTGAAATCAGTAGAATAGGGTATAAGGATAGCGATGAGCTATCCTTTTATGTGATTCACATTTGCTAATCTTGATTGAAAATGAGATATGAATTAAAATTAAAGGTGTAAAAGAAAAATACAGAATCTACGAGAGGGTGGTGTAATCATGAAAAATAGAGCGTTACCAGTTGGTATTGAAAACTTTGAAAAGATACGTAAGAATGATTTTTACTATGTGGATAAAACTAATCTAA
>CAVAAT010000025.1:0-19942 GCA_963586925.1 Erysipelotrichaceae bacterium | reverse complement strand
CAACTCAAAGTCAACAACTTTTTTTCTTTTTTTTAAAGTTTTTTAAAGCCTGTTTTCAACTTGTGTATTTGCTCTAATATTCGGCCATTAGCTAGCTATTTTGCTAGTTCCATACTTTCAACAATGCTAGCAATCCTTCTATTCATTTCATTTAATTCTTCACATTTTTTCTTATCTAAAATCAATTCTTGCCTTTTTCTAGCATTATCTTCATTTATTTCCTTCAATTGTTGGTGTATACCATCAATTATCTCTTGTAATTCATCTGCAGACTCTTCATCGATCATTTCATCACTATTCATACATTTTCCTCCAAGCGTGCCGGTTGATTATATCATAGTTTTCGTGCTTCTTCTTCATAGTTTTGTAATTTTATTCTTTTTAATACAAAAGTAAAACTTTGACTAATTTTTAGATGTGCTATAATTATCCTATAAATAGGAGGGATTATCCATGGATGAATTGTTTGATTTTATTTTCCCCGTTGTATTCTTTATAATTTTTGTCTCTATTTTCGTTGTTATCGCCCAAACATTTATGCAAAGTTTTAAACATCAAAAAGTTGTTCGTAGCACAGTAAACAACATTGCCAGAAACACTGTTAATCCTATTAATAATGCTACCAAAGTTAAAGATGATCATAACCAAACTCACTTTGATCAACATAATTATCAACATACTTATTCCAAAAAGAAAAAGGATAGTTATTCTTCGCAAGAAACTATGGGAGGCATTAAAGATAAGCCTTTATCCGAAGCTGAAAGAAATGTTCTATATGGAAAATAAAGTCATCACTCGATGACTTTTTATTTGCTCTTTTCATTCTTATCAGTATTATCTTCAATACAGTTTTATATCACTTAATAATTTAGCTATATCTCCTCTACTTCATACACTATTGTCAAATCCACAGTATTATTTGGTGAACTAGATGATTTCCATTCCTTTTAGGAGTTACCAATTGATCAAAATTTAATAAATCAACTTCCTTTTTGAGTTTCTATTCAAATTGTTCCACAAGCCAAAATATTACAACTTAGTTACTGATGTAGAAACAAGTAAATAAGCATCGTATTCTTCCAATGCTTTTTCCTTAGCATACGAGACAAATAGATAACAATACTCTATGTCTTGATTTTAAAAACTTCTGAACATCCTTCGATAATATTTTGTAAGTTCAATATGTCATGTTCTTCATCTACAAGACTGTATTGTTCCATTAGTTCTATCATATATTTGTTTTTATAGATTTTACCTTACTGGGATCTTTTTTGTAGTTTTGATACGTACGCAAAGGCATTGATAGTATTTGAACACACTTTTTTGTGTTATTTTCTTTTCACTTCTTAAATCTTTTGATCCCATCGTAACAATCTCTTTTTCGTTTTTATTTTGTAATACACGCACAATTATTGCAGGCGTCAATTTTATTAATACTCAATATTCTCATAACAAAAGGAGACATCTAGCCTCCTTATCAAATTCATTACTCTAATCTATTTTTTCATCATCATGGAATAATCCATAAACATCTGAAATAGGTTTATATGTTGCGATAGCTTCAATACTCTTAGCCAATAATTTAGCTACAGATAGTACTTTAACATTATTAATGCCTTTTAGTTCTTCTTCATCTCTTTCAATAGTATTTGTGATGACAAATTCTTTTATCTCACTTTCAGAAATTCTTTGTAAGGCATTCTTTGAGAACACACCATGAGAAGCAGCACAATAGATATCTTTTGCTCCATGAGCTTTTAACATATTGATACAGCCTAATAATGATCCACCAGTATCTACTAAGTCATCAATGATGATACAATCCTTACCATCAACATCACCGATCAGATTCATTGCCTCAGCGACATTAGGTTGATTTCTTCTCTTATCAACGATCGCAATACTACAATCGCCTAAACAGTTAGCCAAATTTCTAGCTCTTGTCGTTCCGCCATGGTCTGGAGATACTACAACAACATCCTTCATGTTTTTCTTGCGGAAATATTGTCCAATCATATCTACAGCAGTCAAGTTATCTGAAGGGATCTTGAAATAGCCTTGAATCTGAGGTGCGTGTAAATCAACAGCTACAACTCTATCAGCTCCGGCTGCTTGTAATAAGTCAGCCACTAAACGAGAAGTGATGGGTTGTCTTGCTCTTGCTTTTCTGTCTTGTCTAGCATAACCATAATATGGGATAACGCAAGTAACTTCATTACAGCTTGCTCTTTTAACTGCATCCAAGCAGATCAATAATTCCATGATATGGTCATTGACTGGTCCACATGTTGATTGGATGATGAAGACATGTTTGCCTCTAACTGATTCCTGTGGTTCAACTAAGATCTCACCATCAGCGAAATGAGTGACTGCGATCTTTCCTTCCTTAAGGCCTAAGATGTCGCAGATCTCTTTGGCCAATTTCTTTGATGATGTCAATGAAAATACAGTAATGTTGTCCATAATTCCTCCGTTGCTCTTTCAACTACTTATTTAAATATCTATAACCGTAATCAGGCTTATTTATTTGTCTACTACGGGCGATAGCCATTTCTCCAGCAGCTACATCATCTGTAATAGTTGATCCAGCAGCTAGCACTGAGTAATCTTCGATCTTAACTGGAGCAATCAAATTAACATTGCTTCCAACAAACACATGATCGCCGATCTCACAACGGAATTTGTTCTTGCCATCATAATTGACAGTAACAACTCCACAACCAAAGTTACATTTTTCTCCAACAGTAGCATCGCCAACATAAGTAAGGTGAGCACACTTACTACCGTTACCAAAACGAGTATTCTTCATCTCGACATAATTACCAATACGGCAATTATTGCCAATCTCACAACCATTTCTCAAATGAGCATTAGGCCCAATATTTACACTATTACCAACTGAACTATCTGTGATCATACTAGCAATGATATGATTACCATCACCAATAGTCACATTATTGAAATAACTTCCTTCTTCAACAACATTATCTTTACCGATCACGCTATTGCCTTCTATTCTTACATTAGGATAGATGATAGTATCCTCACCAATGACAACTTTTCTACCAATATAAGTAGTCGAAGGATCAATGATAGTAACACCATTATCTAGCCAATAGTTATTGATCTTTTCTTGTAGCCACTTAGTAGCCTCGATCAATTCTTTCCTCGCATTGATGCCTTGCATCTGTCTATAGTCTTCACAACAATAAGCACCAACTTTTAAACCATTCTTACGGAACACTTCTACTAGATCGGTAATATAATATTCATGTTGTTTATTATCATTACCAATCTCAGGCAAATACTTCCACAATAAAGCATTATCTACGCAGTATATGCCAACATTGATCTCTTTGATCTTAACTTGTTCTTCGTTAGCATCTTTTCTTTCAACGATCCTA
This sequence comes from Erysipelotrichaceae bacterium, assembly GCA_963586925.1. GTDB lineage: Bacteria > Bacillota_I > Bacilli_A > Erysipelotrichales > Erysipelotrichaceae > UBA1783. The sequence continues at coordinate 16,538 of CAVAAT010000025.1, read as the reverse complement.
ACAACTTCTTGACCATCTCTAATGATCCTACCATAACTTGCTGGATCATCTAATACAGTAGTTAAGACAACTAATGGATACTCTTGAGCAACTTCTAGCACTTTCTGATAAGTTTCTTCTGTAACTAATGGGCAATCTCCGTTGATGATCAATGTCTTGCCCTCTTTATCCTTCAAACTTCCAGCCACACTTACAGCATGAGCAGTACCTAATTGTGGTTCTTGAATCGCATATTCAACCTTGTCTTTGAAATAATCCTTTATTTCATCTTTTCCATGTCCAACAACATAGACTGTATTATCACAATTCAAATTTTGTAATGTATCATAAATATGTTCAAGCATTGGTTGATCCAATAGCTTATGCATGGTCTTAGCCTTTTGAGAATGCATACGAGTACCTTTGCCCGCTGCCATAACGATCGCATTAAGCATAACTAACACCTCCAAGTCAATTTATTAACAAATATTTTAACACACAATTCACTTAATTACATTGTAAGTAGCTTTGTTTTACAAACAAAATCATATTTGCCACTTATTTCTTTCGCTAGTTTGTCTAAATCTTCACCTTCATAAGCTAAAACAAAGACAGTTGAACCACTACCTGTCATCAAAACGTTCTTATAACCCTTTTCTTTTACCTCATTTATGATCATTTCAACTTCACTGCATAACAAAGAAGCACTATATTGTAAGGAATTGCCTAAAAGATCACTTATCTTTTCCCCTTTAACAAATGCTTGTTTCAATGTTTCTATGTCAGGATGAGCACACTTATTCAGATCTAATAATTGAAATGAACTTTTAGTATCAATGCCTTGTTTTGGCTTAATAAGTAATACTTCATAGCTTTTAGCTAATCTAAATGGTTCAACGATCTCTCCAATGCCCCTAACTCTAGCAGCTTGCTGATAAATACAGAAAGGGATATCTGCTCCTATTTTCTTACCAAAACAGGCTAATTGCGAATAAGAAAGGCCTAAATTCTCTAATTTATCGATGATACGCAAAACAGCAGCCCCATCACTACTTGCTCCTGCCAGTCCTGCCCTAGCAGGTATATCTTTTTTTACTCTGATCTTATAATGATTAGTAAGGTCAAATTCATCACGTAATAATTCTACACATTTATAGATGATATTTTTACTATCAATTGGAAAACCATCATCACAATAATAGTCGTCTACATCATTGATCTGTACACAGACCTCATCATGTAATTCTAAAGGTAAAAATATACTATCAAGATCATGATAGCCATCTAGTCGTGTACCAACAACATCTAAGCTTAGATTGATCTTAGCATAAGCATTTTCTTTCATCTTTCAATTACCTCATATATTCTCAAATAATCTTCTAATCCTAACTGTTCCACTCTTTTATCTTTCAAGTCATCTACCTTTTGCAAGTCAAATATATAACCTGCACCATAAAGATTATTAAAAACACTCTTACGACGATGACTAAAACAATCCTTCAAAAAATGATAGAACTCTTCGATTGATTCATCATTCATATTTTTCTTGATAGTAAACTTTAATACCACACTATCCACACTTGGGGCAGGGATAAAATTGTTGCGATTAACCTTGGAAACAACTTCCACATCACTACAATACTTTGCTAGTAACTGTAAAGGACTATATTGCTTATCAGCTTTATCTTTCAAAAATCTCTCAGCAACTTCTTTTTGCATCATAGCCTCAATGAATTCAACCTTCTGGCAATTAACAAAGATCTTCGTCAAGATCTCACTAGTCACATAATATGGAAGATTACTGACAAAAGCGATCCTTCCCTCATGTTCATTTATTAATTTAGCAAGATCACATTTCAAAAAATCTTCATTGACTAACATAAGGTTAGCATATTGCAGTTCTTTATTTAATATCTCATAAAGATCTTTATCAATCTCATAAGCAATGACTTTTTTTGCTTTCAAAATTAACTGTTCGCTTATTGCTCCAAGCCCTGCTCCGATCTCTATGACAGTCATATCATCCGAAATAAAAGAAGTGATCTTATCAATTACAGTAGCAGAGATCAAAAAATTCTGTCCATACTTCTTCTTAGCTTTTAAATCATATTTACGCAATAATTCTGTTGTCTTACTGATGGTCCCTATCATATTCTAAAGCTACTTCCTTTAATTTATTTATATCATATCCAAGCATATTAAGATACTTAAATAATTTTTTATTATTACACAAACCTAATCTTAGTCGTGTACAAACATAATCCCTTTTCTTCTTATTATTGATAAGATCTAAAGAAATATACTCTGACCAAGAAATAGTTTGTTCATTACCCTTAGTAAAAGAGACAACATTTTCCAAGGCATCTAACAGGTCAGCATCACTGACATATTCAATACCAACATTTCTTTTACCTATTGCTTTTTCTTTAGGTACAAATACTTGCTTAGCAGTTTTTACACGTTCATTGATCTTGTCTCTGATCCTTTTACCAGGATTATCAGGATCGGTCATCACAATGACTCCCCTAACTTTACTTGCCTGTTCAATGACATCTAACTGTTGTTCACTTAAAGCTAAGCCACCAGTACATAAGATATCAGCTTCAACTATCTTATCTAAACGATCTTTATCATGTTTACCTTCAACAACGATCAATTCCTTTACCTTACGCATTGTTTTCTCCTATCAGATATTCATAATTTTCTATAACATGTTGTTGTAATTCTTGCTCAGTTATTCCTTTTAAACTAGCTATATATTCCCCAGTAAAGCGTACAAAAGCCGTCTCATTAGTCTTTCCCCTATAAGGAGTAGGAGCCATATATGGACAATCTGTTTCAGTTAAGATCTTGTCCAAAGGACAAGTTGTCGCATTCTCTTTTGGCGTAACAGCATTTTTAAATGTAACAGTTCCACTAAAAGAAATATAGTAACCTAACTTCAAATATCTCTCCATCATCTGAGTAGACTCACTAAAGCAATGCATCAATACCTTAGTTTTCGCATATTCTTTTAATATCGCATAAGTATCTTCTGATGCTTCTCTAGTATGGATCATGATCGTCTTATCATATTTATTAGCTATCTGTATCTGTTTGATAAATAACTCGATCTGTTTTTCTTTTGTTTCCTTACCATAATGGTATTCTAAGCCAATCTCACCTAACATCTTTATACGCTTGTCATTAGCGATCTTTTCTTCAAGATAATCTAAGTCCTTTTGAGAAACCCATTCACAATCTTGAGGAAAATAGCCGAAGCTGATATCTAAATTAGGATATCTCTCTTTTAAAGCAAAACTAGTCTCTAAGTCTTCTTTATTTAAACAGACTAAGTTACTTCTAAGGACATTATTCTCTTTTGCCCTCAGCATATATTCATCAAAATCATCTAAAAATCTTTTGTCATTCATATGGCAATGACTATCAATCCAATAATAACTCATCTTACTTACCTACACAGAAACGTGAGAAGATACCATCTAATAAATCTTCCCTAGTATATTTGCCTAAAATCTCTTTTAAACAGCGATAAGCTGTCTCAATATCTTCATTCACCAAATCTAGTGGGATGTTATTTTTTAAAGATCTATCAACTTCCTCTACTGCTGACTTTGCTTGTTTCATCAACGCGATCTGTCTTTCGTTAGTCAAAGCAGGTTGAGTTAAGACAACTTTACTTTGAGCGAACATCTCATCAATTCCATCTATCAACTCTTTTATATCACCCGTACTTGCGGAAATATTGATACCTTCAAAAGCAATGCCTTTATCTTTCTTATTGTAAACAACTAGTCGATTGTATCCCTTAGTCTCTTCTAATAACTTTTCATCTTCTAGATCAAAACTAGTGCTATCGATCAGCACGATGACAAGCTGAGCCTCACTCAAAGCTTCCCTACTTTTTTTAATACCGATCTGTTCGATCTTATTATCACTTTCGTGGATACCTGCCGTATCGATCAAATGTAAAGTAACATTATTTAAATGAACATCACCCTCAACTAAGTCTCTAGTTGTACCAGCAATATCAGAAACAATAGCTTTATCTCTTTGTAATAAAGCATTTAACAAGCTACTCTTGCCAACATTAGGTTTACCAACGATAACTGTCTTGATACCTTCCTTAATGATCAAAGAATTCTCAGCCATATTGATGATATCATCACAATCTTTTAACCACTTATTAACCAATTTTTGTACTTCACCACTAGTGATGATGCCATTGTCATCATATTCAGGATAATCAATATTAACTTCAATATGAGCAATGCATTGTTCTAATTCATCAATTAAAGGTGTAAGTAACTTGCTGATAGAGCCACTTAAAGAATTGACAGCTAACTTAGCATTATCTTTATTATCAGCTAGTATCAAGTCATTGATAGCTTCAGCTTGCGTCAAATCGATCCTACCATTCAAAAATGCCCTTTTAGTAAACTCACCATTTAAAGCTTGCCTTGCTCCATAAGACAAACATAAAGTAAGGACTCTTGAAGTAACAAATAATCCACCATGACAATTGATCTCCACCATATCTTCTCCAGTAAAAGAACGTGGGGCCTTAAATATATTGACTAATACCTCATCAACCACTTCATTATTACTAGGATCAATGATATGGCCATAATAAATATGATAGCCTTTATAATCCCTATCCCTTGTCTTAAAAATTTTATCTAATACTTCAATAGCTTTTTCTCCCGACAATCTTACAATGGAAATAGCTGTAGCAGTAAGATTACCCGTACTGATAGCCGCAATAGTCTCTTCTAACATTTAATCACCTTCCCAATTATTTTACCATAAGATAATGATATTGTTTAAAGTTAACGAAATTTGATATTTACATTAAGAAAAAAACACTAGAATAAAATCGTAAATAGAAATGGGCTAACAAGTAAAAACAAATATTACTAAGGGAAATTGTTAAAGTGATTTTTATAATTACACTAATGAAAGGAGCAGAAAATGAGAAAAGCAATAACAATGATCATGACACTACTTATCTTCCTAACAAGCTGTAGCACCACTTCAAACAACAATGATGGCTATGTAGATGCAGCTACTAGTCGTGCACTTAGTCATCTAAATAATGTTCTCGGTTACGATCTAGATAACACCTACACTTTAAAAAATTATCTAAGATCAAAAGATGACATGTCATCACAGCTATTTGTACTTTATGTAAACAGCAAAAGTATCATGTTCTTCACATTAGAAGAGGTTGAACAAGATAATGGCGGTGATACGATAGTCGAAGTAAATGGTAAAAAATATATATACCAATTATTAGATGAAAGTACTTTAGCTAATTATCCCGTAGAAAATACTTCTACTACTATAACTAGTGATCGATTCATTCTTGAAAGCATTGATTCAATCAATATGAACACAGATCATCAATTAACTGAAGCAACAAACTATCAAGCAATTCAAGATCTGATCAGTGTCTACTTAAGTTATGATGAACCTGTAACTGTTACAGTCTATGAACATCTTAATGTAATTAACGTAGATTATGACAAGCAAACAAATTCTATAATCTGTTCTAATAGTGATACTTTAGAATATCCTATTAAGATCAATGGACAAGCAATAGAACTTATACAAATAAGCTTAGATCATTCTTCTACAAGTGGCTCTATCCCTTTAGATGAAGATAGCCTAATTGTTAAAGCATTAAACGATAAAGTTCCCTATGTCATTGTCTGTAGCTCTAATACATCAATCAATGGTGTTGTAATACGAAGTGATGAAACCATTGAGATAACTGCACCAGTGATCCTAAAGAAAGCCTACTTGCAATCATTAGAGGAAGCTAAAAATATGAGTGCTTACCAAGAATTGTTCACTTTCACCTATAGCAATAACTAATCGATCAGAACTTATCATGATAGAAACCGATTTTACTACAAAATCGGCTTCTTTTTTTTGAGTTATAGAAAGCCTGTGTTCAATATTGTAATCTTTTTATATAACATTTGAAAAATGAACACTCATGTTTTATCATATAAAAAGAAGATAAAGATGTTCGCGTAATAATTGCGAGATCAATTAACATGACTTTAGCTTATTGTAACTCAACTTATTTTCTATATATTTATTTAAAACTTAGGAGGAAAACACATGAACATAGCGATAATCATAGCCGGTGGAGTAGGCTCAAGAATGGGGCAAGATCTTCCAAAACAATTCATCAATGTCTATGATAAACCAATCTTACTTTATACATTAGAAAGCTTCCAAAAGCATCCTCAGATCGATGCTATCGAATTAGTCTGCATAGATGGCTGGCATGACTTAGTCTGGGCTTATGCTAAACAATTTAACATCACAAAACTTAAATGGATCGTTTCCGGTGGAGCAACAGGTCAAGAATCTATCAGAAATGGTGTTTATGGCCTAGAAGGTATCGCTAATAATGATGACAATATCATCATCCATGATGGTATTAGACCTTTAATAGAGCCATCCGTTTTATCTGATGTCATCAGTAAATGTGATCAATATGGCAATGCTGTTACATCTATGCCATACAATGAGCAGATATTTGTCATTGACAAAGATGATGAAACAACTACTAGTCAATATATACCAAGAGAAATCTTAAGAAGAGTCTCTACTCCTCAAGCTTACAAATTTGACTTATTAGACTCAAAATACCACGAAGCCTTTGAAAAAGGTATTGGTATCCATGGCTCACATTACACAAATACCATGATGGTAGAATTAGGCGTTAAATTACACTTTGCTAGTGGTTCTGACAGGAATATCAAACTGACCACTAAGGATGACTTAGAAATATTCAAAGCTTATCTTAAGATTGAAAAAGACAATTGGTTAAAATAACAGGAGCACACACAATGAAAGTTTATGAGAATCCCTTATACCAAGAAGATGTAGAGTATGTAGCTGATCTTGACCTCAACTGGCAAAAATTAGAAAACAAGTCCATCATGATCTCAGGGGCTACTGGACTGATCGGTAGCATGTTAATAGATGTCCTAATGAATAGGAATCAAAAAGGTCTAAACTGTACGATCTACGCATTGGGCAGAAGTGAGCAAAGAATGCAGGATAGATTTAGTTATTGTTTTAATGATCACCTATTCAAATTTGTAGAATATGATGTAAATAAAAAACTAGATTTAGATGATAAACCTATTGATTACATCTTACATCTAGCAAGTAATACCCATCCTATGCAATATTCCACTGATCCCATTGGAACGATAACTACCAACATCATTGGTTTACAAAATCTTTTAGAATTCGCGATAGAACACAACACGACTAGATTTGCTTTTGCTTCATCCAATGAGATCTATGGTGAAAATAGAGGCGACAAGGAAAAGTTTGACGAGAACTATTGTGGATATATTGACTGTTGTACCATGAGAGCTGGTTATCCCGAAAGCAAAAGATGTGGTGAAGCCTTATGTCAAGCTTATAAAGCTCAAAAGGGGCTAGATGTTGTAATACCACGACTAACTAGATCATATGGGCCAACATTACTAAAAACTGATAGTAAAGCTTTATCACAATTTTTACATAAAGGTGTAGCCAAAGAAGATATCGTATTAAAGAGTGCTGGTACACAATACTATTCTTACTTATATGTAGCTGATAGTGTTTCTGGTCTTCTTACTGTTTTACTCAATGGAGAAAACGGTCAAGCATATAACATAGCAGATGACGCATCAGATATCATGTTAAAAGATCTGGCCAACATCATTGCCCAATATTCAGGTAAAAAAGTAGTATTTGAATTACCTGATGCTGTAGAAAGTGCGGGCTATAGTAAAGCCACAAAAGCAAGACTTGATGCCACTAAATTACGATCACTTGGTTTCTCAGCAAGATATGACATCCAAACGGGTATTGAAAGAACCATTGATATATTAAGAACTTTAGATTAAAAGAAATAGTCACCTCATAAATAGTGACTATTTTTAATATTAGAGCCATTTAAGTATATTTCTGATCACTTCATTTTTACACCTAACCTTCTTTGTTACATGAAGTCTATCCATTAATTTTTTCTGTTCTTTCGCTATCAATTCATCAAAATAACACTCACCTTGATGGCCCATCACAATTTCTAATTTGTCTTTAGAAAGATCATCAGTTGAAAAAGCTAAGAAACCCTCATCATCTTGAAAGCCAATATCACCAGTAAACCCATAATTATCATTGATCTCTTTACCATTGATCATTGCCCAATATTTAATCTTACCAATACCAGCATCCTCGCATACTGAATCATACAAGGTGATCGTTTCTTTTATGTCTTTAACCTGCAATACTATGCCCCAGTGTTCATTGCACATTTTTTTGAATAACTCTTTTTTACTTACTGTGATCACTTGCCCAATCAAACTCTTTACCTATACCAACAGCATCACCAAAAGCACTTTCGCCTTTTTCGTCTTTAACTAGATGTCGAAAATCTGTGATGACTTCGCCACTGATAAGATCTTTAATGTAATAATCATTTATTTTTCTATTATTCTTATCGGGTTCGCCATTTAACCAATCTAATTCTTCTTTGTTAAGAAGATCTAATTTCACCGTTTCACTCAAATTAATGAGGGAACTACTATCTCGCTTTAAATCATCATAAAGATGCAAAGTATCGTCATTAAAGCTATCAGATAAATTAAGTAATGAACTAATATATTTCAGCAAATGGTCATAAGGATAATCTGAGTAACCTACGATCTCATCTTTATAATAAGTGATATATCTTTTCAATTTGCTTATATTTTCTTCAGAATAATACCATGGCTCTTCTTTCGCTTTTTTAAGCATTTTACAAATATTAATATCTGAATCTTCATAATATCTAACATCAACATTGTTTTGCATTATCGCAATCTCTTTTATCGAGAAAAGATCGATAACATCAGCTGTTGTTTGGCTTTCTGTGTCTTTTACTTGGAAATCAATTATTGAACATTTTATTCTGGTTACGTCATCTAATGGGATTATGCAAAAGTGCCATTTCATTAACTTTAAATAAATATCTATGTTTTCTGTCTCAACAACAACTTCATTAATTTTTACGTAGTCATATCTTTCTTTTTTGTAAATAATCTTATACACTTTATAACACCACCCTTCAGCCTATTAATTATCATTTGGGCCATATTTACTTGCCCAATCAAATTCTTTGCCAATACCTACATTTTCTTCCCAAAGTGGGACAGGTTCACAAAAAGATTTATAATCAATATCATCATTATCAAACACAAAGTGATTTAAAACCTTTGAACATGAAGATGAATCTTGTAATTTTGATAGTCGACATAAATCTTCATAAGAAAAAACATTATGGTATATTAATAACAACTCGTGCAGCATATCAATAAAATTAGGATTAACATAAAAGTACTGAAGCGATCTGAAATCAGTGATAACATCATTAGTCAACAAATCTTTTATGTAGAAATCGCCAATCTTACGTCCTTGTTTATCAACCTCACCATGATACCATTCGTTTTGACCTAATTTAGCCACTGAATCATACACCCCTATACACCATTCGCTTCGATGCCACTCACGTTTTACAATTTCGTCAAGTTCACCAATGTAATCACAAAGAACTTTAAAACAAAAGTCTGAGCGACCGATCAATTCATCCTTACAATAGGTTGAGTATCTTTTAAAATCTCTTTTCACTTCATCAGTATAATACCAAGGCATACACCTAACTTGTTTTAACAGCCTATTTAAAGGTTCTCCGCAATTAACTCTATGGCTGCGATAGCCTAATGTATCTTCAAAAGCAAGAGCATCATGGTTCTTATAGTATTGATGAAACTGTTTATTAGGGTATTTATATTCAAGTTTTCTTATTATATTACTGGGTGGGAAAACATCTCTTAAAGCAAACATGTCGATAATATCTGTTACTTCATCAGTTCTTAAATTCTTAATGTGATAATTTAACATTTCTTTACTGAAATATAATTCCCATTTTTTTTTGTGGGAGAACATGTAGAGTGAAGGGTCTTTCCAATCATAATAGCCTTTTCTATATTGAAATTCTAACTCTTCAAAAGTAGGCTTAAGCATTTCCATTAGAAAATTAAACTTAATGATCTCCAAATAGATATCAATATTCTCATCACTTACGATCACTTGATCTTTATACAAGATTTCATACATAGCACATACCACCTTTCCATACTTATCCAAAAGAGAGCAAATACCCTCGCATGATCATTGTATTATCCCAACAAATAAAGTTCATATAAAAAAAGTTGCGAACTTTAAATTCTCAACTTTCTTAAAAAGAGATACAACTATAACTAATTAAAATACTAAGTTATGATCATCATCAAGGCCTTCGCCTTACACTCAACAACTTTCTTGAATATTCGTTCAATGAGGAGATAGGACTGAGCAATGAGTAGCGACCTCATCACTTCCTACCCCTTTTAATTCTCATAGTGGATTGATTACCACTAACTTTCACATACCATTCAGATCCTTTTTTAGAACACAAATGGCTTATTTGCCCTCTTGTTTAGCTAGCATTATGCTACTTGTACCATACACTTATCTTAAAGCCCTTATTAAGAGCGTCTCTAGCAATGGGATTATTGGCTTTCTAAGGTTTATGATCTTTGCCACAAGATCACCTAACTCAGATTATTCTCCACCGGAGCGTCTATTACTCCCACGATAAGAAAAGTAACTTTTCAAGCAATTGTCTATGCACTATCTGGCTTCAGTGAGATACACTTTATACCTCTCAATCTATATATCACTATATAGATATCTACACTTACCTACAAGTATCCTTGTAGGCAGTTATAACTGCATTTACAGCCACATATCTAAGCACCATAGCATTGGGTCTTCACTTAGGTTGATGATAACCATAACTTAGTATTTCAAATAACATTTACAAGAACGATCCGTCCTTGCATTATCATTGTATTACTATAAGAAGAATTCTTCATACAAAAAAAGTTGCGAACTTTCTTATAATCCACAACTTTTTTGACTTTCTAACTTCCCTTTTATTAATTGAACAAACGAATATGGTTTTTCCACTTTTATATAAGGCCCAAAAGATAAGACTCTGATGACCATTTCTGCTTCATCACTACTATCATAAACCAATTCTAACTTATAAGTCTCTTCATCGATCCTTTTTGCTTTCTTTTCAAAATGAGCAAAATGTAACATCGCTCTTTCTAAAGCATTCCTTTCATCAGTGATGATAAGAGATAGATTCTTTTTTTGATCTTCAAGAGGTTTACCTAAAAATCTCTTATCGCCAGGGGTACAACGAATGACTCTGCCAAGATTAAATTGCTTATAACGGCAATCACTTGTCAATACTCTGATCTTATCATCTTTTTGTGAATACTCAAAACCGATAGGATAAAATACTAACCAAACTTGTTTCTTGGCCCTGTTATACATATCGACTCTAACTGGTAAATGTTCTTTAATGGCTTTTAATATAAAGCGAAAATTACGGATGTATCTTTCATCATAATAATCATCACCATCGCTATAACGATCATATATTTTAAAGTCATCCTCTGTAAACAAAGGTTCAACATCGTCTAAATAAGGAAAAGTAACATCGAATAATCTAATTCTTGGGTCTAAAGAAATAGCTTTTAACCATCTTTTTTGTAGATCAGTCAAAGGCATAGTTGGATCATGTCTTAATAGAGGTCCAAAATCCTCATCCAAGAAAGGCCATTTTCCTTTGATCAAAGCAGGTGATATAGTAGCAGCACTTTCTTCAAAAGCATATTTACTTACGATCCTTTGAATATCAATATTATTGATCCTAGACTTAAAAGCTGCCTCAATTATCTTTGCTACGGTTGTATAATATGCACCATATATTTCATTAAACAACATAACTCTCACCTCACTTTATTCCATACATTTGATACATCGACTCAAGACCTTCCTTAAAAGTATATTCAACATACTTATCAGAACACTCAAGTCTAGTGATACGACAAATATATGAACGGATCCAAGGTAACATCTCTTGACAATCAAAAACATCTGCACGGAAACAGTATAAATTACGTTCAACCTGTTCAACCTGTCCACAGCGTTTCTCTCTTCTTAAACGAGAAATGATATATTTCTCATCATCATTAACTTTTATATCAAACTCAATATGTTGCAGGTTAGTTAGATCATTTTTAACACTTACTCCCCACATATGCTCTTCTAATTTAGAAAACTCTTCTCTTTTTTGATCAAACTGCTCACAATACTCTTTAATCTGAACATTTGATAGATAATCAAGACGATAAGTATTAAATAATTTCCCCTCAACATGATAAGCAAGCAAGTTCTGTTTGCCGTTTTGCGAGCTAATGAATATCTTTATAGGGATCAATTTTATTGTTTTCTTCTCACCAGTTCTTCTAGGTAAATTATCCACTAAAACATAACACTTTCTTCCCATCGCTTCTAATAGTTGACATAAGACTTCACTATCTAAGGCTGAAGTAATATAGTGGTGTTTAAAAGTAAATACTTCTTTATGTTCATCTAATTTATCTTGTAAGAAAGAGCCGATGACTCCACAAGGAGCGATCTCACTATAAAGATCAATAACATCCACTAATTGTGAAATGTCCACTTCTACTGCTCGACTATAATAAATGACTCTTCCTACCCTATTTTCCGTGATCAGTCCTTCTTGCACATACTCATTAAGCTTGGCTCTTAAAGTTGACATCTCAACAAATACTTTTTGCCCATATAGTTTATCTAATTCCAGAGACAATTCATTGATAGTCATCATGATCTTTGGTTCATATAAGATATCAAATAAGGCAAAATGTAAGATAATGTCTAGATTGGTAAAGCTTTTAGCCTTCCAGGCTTTATATAAAGGGTTTTTATGAATATTTCGACAATCGACAGACAAGAATACATTATTGCCCTTTTCTGTGCGTACAAAGGCCATATAATCATCTAACCAGCTCGCTATTCTGCGTTTTTCATTATCATAGGTACGCAAACTTTTCTTATCATATTCACTCCTACTTTTTAGACCATACACATAAAAATCTCTCATATATTCTCTGATTTTCTCAAAATCTTTAACAAGTTCATTATAAGCCATACTATTATTCACCTCTTTTATACATATCTAATAAAAGATCATAGGATCTTATCAATCTTATTTGACTATAAAACTAATTTCTAAAACAATTATAACATAGTCATGGACTTTCAACATATATTATGAACAATTCACGATTTGACATATTTTTCTTGTTATATAAACCAAAAGATTATAATGAGCAGCAATTTTTTTGTAACTTTTTCAAAACCATGATAAAAGGCGGTTATGCCTGACCGCCTTTTAACGTTTTGTAAAGTTTGATAGTTTATTGAGAACTTTTGGGCCTATGACATGTTACAAGTGAACAGCCAGCACAATTCCCACCACAAGAAGGTTTACCTTTTTTCTTGTCCGAAACAATAGATCTTACGCAAACACACCCGTAGAGGAAAAGGAGTAATAATACAAATATATTTGCAACGTTTGCTTTTAGCCAATCAATCATACAGACACCTCCTTGCTACTAATAATTTAATTAAGCTTCTTTCTTATTTGAATCTTTCTTGAATAACAAGTAGATAACACCAGCAGCTAACACGATAGCTACAACAGTCCAGAAGTTGAATGTTACATCGCCTGTGAACAGACCACCTAATTGGTAAACGATCAATGCGATAACATATGCTAATACATTTTGGAATAATACAGCAGTCCAGAATTTCTTCTTACCACCGATTTCCTTAGCTAATGTAGATAATGCTGCTAAGCATGGTGAATCATATAAGTTGAATAATAAGAATGAAATAGCAGCGATGTTAGATGGGAATAATACTGCGAATGTATCATGCATTGCTGCAGCATACTCTTCAATCTCACCTAAGCCTGTGATAACTCCTAATGTAGATACAACACCTTCCTTAGCAACTAAGCCAGATAATGATGCTGCAACTGCTTGCCAGTTACCGAATCCACATGGTACAAACATCCAAGCAAGTAAGTTACCAATGATAGCCAAGAAGCTTTCTTCTTGATCAACCATTGCGAATTGACCATTGTCAATACCGAATGTACCTAAGAACCACATTACTGCGCAACATAAGAACAAGATTGTTCCAGCTTTCTTCAAGAATGCCCATACTCTTTCCCAAACGTGTAATAATACACCTTTTAATGAAGGGAAGTGATATTGAGGAAGTTCCATAACGAACGGTGCAGGTTCGCCAGCAAATCCTTTTGACTTCTTTAAGATAATACAAGCAATAACGATAACAGCGAATGAAATAATATATACAACGCCTGATAACCAAGCCTCACCTGAAATATAACCAGCAACTAATGCAATGATAGGAAGTTTAGCTCCACAAGGCATGAAAGTTGTTGTCATCATAGTCATACGACGGTCTTTTTCATTTTCAATAGTTCTTGATGCCATGATACCTGGAACACCACAACCCATACCGATCATAAATGGAATGAAGCTCTTTCCTGATAAGCCGAACTTACGGAAGATTCTATCCATGATGAAGGCAACACGTGCCATGTATCCACAATCTTCTAATACTGATAAGAAGAAGAATACAACAGCCATCTGAGGAGCAAATCCAATAGGAGCTCCTAAACCACCGATGATACCATCAATAACAAGTGATTGAACCCATTCTGCAGCACCAATGCTCTCTAACCAAGATCCGATACCGCCTTGTAACCACTCACCAACTAAGACATCATTAGTCCAGTCAGTAGCAGTACCACCAATCTTATCAACAGCTAATACATATACTAGCCACATGATCAAGAAGAAGATTGGAAGTGCTAACCAACGGTTAGTAACAATCTTATCAATCTTATCTGAAACAGTTAATTTTCCATGGTTAGCTTTCTTGTAGCAACCTTTTAACATTTCTCCGATAAGTACGTATCTTTCATTTGTGATGATACTTTCTGAATCATCATCAAGTTCTTTTTCAGCAGCTTTAATATCCTCTTCAATATGAGATTTAACCTCAGTGCTAATATTTAACTTTTCAGCAACTTTTTCATCTCTTTCAAAGATCTTAATAGCATACCATCTTTGCTTTTCAGATGGCATTTCATGTAAGCAAGCTTCTTCAATGTGAGCTAATGCATGTTCAACAACTCCACCAAATTCATGTGTAGGAACATGTTTGCCTTTCTTAGCTTCTGACAATGCCAATTCTGCAGCTTCTTGAACATTAGTACCTTTTAAAGCAGAAATGTTAATAACCTTGCAGCCTAATCTCTTAGATAATTCTTGAATATCAAGTTTATCACCCAACTTTGTAGTAACATCCATCATGTTAATAGCTACTACAGTAGGAATACCAATCTCCAACAATTGAGTTGTAAGATATAAGTTTCTCTCTAAGTTAGTTCCATCAACGATATTTAAAATTACATCAACTTTTTCATCCATTAAGTAGTTTCTAGCAACTACTTCTTCCAATGTGTATGGTGATAAAGAATAGATACCAGGTAAGTCTGTGATAGTTACATCATCATGTTTTTTTAACTTACCTTCTTTTTTCTCAACGGTAACACCTGGCCAGTTACCAACATATTGATTAGAGCCTGTTAGGCTGTTAAACAATGTTGTCTTACCACAGTTAGGGTTACCAGCTAAAGCAATAACTGTACTCATTTGTTAATTTCCTCCCCTTATAATACTTCGATCTTTTCTGCGTCTTCTTTACGGATAGACAATTCATATCCACGGATAGTGACTTCAATAGGATCTCCTAATGGAGCAACCTTTCTAACATAGATCTCAACATTCTTAGTTACGCCCATGTCCATAATTCTACGCTTAACGGCGCCTTCGCCATGAAGTTTAGTTACAGTACATGTTTCACCGATCTTAACATCTTTTAAAGTCTTCATAATACCTCTCCCCTTAAACTTAAATATATATCTTCTGAGCCATCTCTTTAGAAATAGCGATCCGAACATTTTTTACATTGACAATAACATTACCATCTATCATCGAAATCAAACTAACAATTGTTCCAGGAACAAATCCCATATCTTCTAAATGTTTTTTTACTTCAGCTGATCCAGACACTTTTTTAATGACATTATCTTCACCAACATTGCTATAAATTAATGGAACCATATTGCCTCCTATGGTTAGCACTAACTAACCTTTATCTTTTTATTTAGTTAGCATTCGCTAACCATTTACTATAATATACTTCTGCTTTTATATAGTCAACAACTATTTTTATGAAAACGTTTTAATAAATAATCATTCACATCTCATCTAACAAAAAAGCACAACCCAATTAGGATCGTGCTTAAAGCTTCTATAATGTTTTAGCTATTTAATTAGTTAAATAGTTTTTTCTTTCTGCTTAGAGTTACTACAACTGCAGCAGCACTTACTACCATGAAACCAGCTAATAATACTAAATTAGTGTGATCACCAGTAGAAGGTTGAGCTTTTACTGTATAAGAAACAGTTGGAACTGGGAAT
>CAVAAT010000024.1:0-29313 GCA_963586925.1 Erysipelotrichaceae bacterium | reverse complement strand
TTTAGAAAGCAATCATGCTTCTATCAATCTTATCCTTCTCTGTGATCTCTCTTATCACTTTGCATGGTACTCCAGCAGCAACAACTCCAGCAGGAATGTCATGATTTACTACACTACCTGCTCCGATCACTGAACCTTTACCAATAGTTACTCCTCCACAGATTGTTGAGTTAGCTCCTATCCAAACATTTTCTTCTATAGTTATTGGTTTTGAATAACCTATACCTTCTGCTCTTTGAGTAGGATCCATAGCATGTCCTGAACAAGCTATACATACTCCAGGGGCAATGAAAGTGCCATTACCAATATGTACCGGTGAAGTATCAAGTATGACACAATTGTAGTTAATGATTACTAATCCTTCAGTATGGATGTTAAAGCCATAATCACAATGAAAACTTGGCTCTATTCCTACCATATCAGAGTAAGTTCCCAAAAGTTTTGCTAATATATCTTTTCTTAGATCATTATCTAAAGGTGAACTTTGGTTATACCTATAACATAATTCTTTAGCTTTTTTCTGTTCTTCGACTAAGATACTGTTATAAGTATTGTAGTAAGGTTGCTCACTAGTAATGATCTTTATTACTTCTAATTTATTCATAACTATTTATTTAAGAAATCTAAGCATCTTTGCCTATAATCAGCAGCTTCATCATATACACCATGACCATAACTATCATCATAGATATAGATCTCACAATTTAGTTTATCAGCTATCTCTTTTGAGCCTTCTACTGTCACTACTTTATCGGCTTCACAACCTAAGACTAATACATCACATTTGATCTGATCTAACTTGTCATAACAATCAAATGTTAAACATGATTTTGCTAGGATGATAAAACGAGCATATTCTTCATCAGTGATACCCTTATTAGATTCAATAAGGGTATCTCTATATTGGTCAAGTGTTGCTTGAGAGTATACTACATCAACAAAGTTTTCTAATAATCCTTGTTCATCTTTTTCTTCAGCTAACTCTACCCACTTTCCTCCAACTGCACTAAAAGTTTCATTAGGTTTAGATAAAGTAGATCCTAAGATCAATTTGTGGACTAATTCAGGATGATCTATTGCGATATATTGAGCAATCATACCACCTTGAGATGCTCCAAAGATATCAGCATTTTCTAAGCCTAAGTTGATCATTGCTTGACTTGTAGCTTCAGCAAGATCTTCAATAGTACAACCTTCTGATAAATTCTTTGGCCTATCAAATAAATAAACTGTGTATTCTTCACTAAAATCCTTATATGCTTCAGCTATAGAATCTTTTAAAGGCATTACACTATGAACTGATAGTCCTGGAATGATCACAAATGTTTTTTCACCTTTACCAAATACGATATAATCCATCTCATTTTCTCCTATCTCTACAGTTTTTACTACTGCTGTATCACTTTCTGTTTCATCATCTTGTTGTTTTTTACTACAACCAAATGTAGTAATCAACAGTAATGTGACTAAAAATAATATAAAACTCTTTTTCATTTAAAACTCTTCTTTCTTTAAAATAAGCAATAAATCATTGCTGTTAATATAAATGCTAAGGCTATTGAAACTATACGATATTTATTCTCTTTCTGTATGTAATAACTTAAAATAAATACTAATGTTAAGCAAAATAGCACACTTAATAAGTGACGAGGGAAATCAACTATAAGTTTTTGATAATAGTAACTACCCATGAATAATATGATCGTATTACCTAAACCTAAGATGATCGCTCCAAATAGATTCTGTTTCTTACAATAGTAAGCGATAAAGCCACCAGGCAAAGTCATAAATATTAATGGGCTCCAATATCTTAGGTATAATAAACCTGTTTCTAAAGTAATGTGTCCCCCTAATACTTCTACTAAAAAGATGAGCGGTTGACTTATTAAAAAGAAAACAAAACACTTTAACATTGCTTGAACATTCTTATCACAGTTAACAACAATGACTACCGCAAATAAGACCCAAAACTCATAGTATATGCCTATATCTTGAAAGGAAGTATCATCTAATACAGAAATCTGCATGATGACACCAGTAT
The DNA here is from genome assembly GCA_963586925.1 of Erysipelotrichaceae bacterium. GTDB lineage: Bacteria > Bacillota_I > Bacilli_A > Erysipelotrichales > Erysipelotrichaceae > UBA1783. The sequence continues at coordinate 27,272 of CAVAAT010000024.1, read as the reverse complement.
AAATACCAATAGCTAATGCAAACAATATGACTTTCTTCCAACTCATATCGATATTGCCAAATAAATGTTTCACTAACATCACCCCTATAAAACTAATTATACTTATAGGGCTTTATTAATTCAATCCACAAAAAAAATCTAAGGCTTCCCCTTAGATCATAAAAGACGTAACAACTATTTTTGTCCGCACGAACATTCGTGATGAGGCAACTTGTATTCTCCACAGTTTGGACATTTAACCAATGTAGGAGCAACTAACTTGTAGTGTGTTCTACGTTTGTTCTTACGTGTTTTTGATACCCTTCTTTGTTGAACTGCCATTGTTCTCACACCTCCTATTCATCCTGCGGTTTATAATCTTTAAGTATTGATAGTCTGGGATCAACAGTCTTGTTTCTCTCCTGTTGAAAAGTCTTTTCACTTATTACTTCCCAGCCATCACCTTTCGGATAATCAATATTTCCTTCCTTGACTACCTTGATGGGTACTTCCATCATGATAAGTTGGAATATTGTTGGCAATAGTTCAATGTACTCACCTTGACTATGAACAATATCAATATCTTGTTCATTCTTGTCAAAAGTATAGATCTCATCAGCTTCAGTCTGGATTGGAACTACCACATCTTCAGCGGTGATATCACAACCAACAGTAACTGAACCATCTAAGATAAAATGTACATATAACCTTTGCGTACTCGGATCATAAGTGCCATCACCTTTAACACTGATCTCATTTACCTTCCTAATTCTTGGAAAAGCTTTTGAAATGTCTTCATCACAGGTGATCTCTTCATCAAATACCAGATGATAATCCTTCAACTGTAACAAATCTTTACGCGAATATCTCATAAAAAACGCTCCTTTGTAACAGCCACTTTATTTTATAACAAGTTATCACGATAGTCAACAATCATTATTTGTTTTCATCGATCAATGTTAGCTGTTTGTTCAACCACATAAGCAAGTCAGTATAAACTACCTTCTTTTGTTTCTCATTAAAAATCTCATGACGCATGTTCTCATAGATGTTTGCTTCGATCTTTTGATAACCTACTTTAGATAAGTGATTTAATGCTTTTTTAAAGCCAGTAGGCACATCAGCACATGGATCATCTTGTCCTACCACAAATAAGATAGGTAAGTTATTTTTCAATACACGCCAATCATTTCTGGTATAAACATCTTGCATTCCATCTAATAAGTCATAATACCCTTTATTAGTAAATGGGAAACCACATAATGGATCAGCAATATATTCATCAACATTATCTTGGTTATAGCTTATCCAATCAAATGCTGTACGTGGTTTATTGATATATTTATTGTAGTCTGAAGCTTTTACTAAAGTCTTAGAGACTTTTTTTGCTCCCGAGCCACTCGATAAAATAGAAGCTAAGAATTTACCACTATTAGTTGCACTGTTATAAGCAGGCATTCCAGAGAAGATCACTCCTTCTAATTCATCTTCATATCTTTTTAAATAAGAATGAGCAATAAGAGATCCCATAGAGTGACCTAAGATAAAGAAAGGTAAATGTCTATACTTCTCTCTTACTAAAGTACTGAATGCATGGATATCTTGCAAGTTAGTTAACCAACCATCTTTATCCGCAAAATAGCCTAAAGGTATCCTATCATTGATAGAAGCACCATGACCTCTATTATCTGCAATAACAACAATACACCCATAAGTAGCCAATACTTGGGCTAGCTGCTCATAACGTTCTTTATGTTCACTCATACCATGGATGATATGAACTATAGCTTTTGGTTTATCACAAGTATATAAAAAACCACTTAATGCTAAACCATCGCTTGTACTTTCAAGTTTTATTTCTTCTCTATTCACATTAGCCATTTGTACGTTCCTCTTTTCGTTAATTCATCTCACAAACAAGACCTATTTATATTATAATATAAAAGATGTAAATTTTTTAGGTAAATTTTTATGAAGGTTTGTGGAATAGTTGTTGAATATAACCCTTTACACCAAGGGCATATGTATCATTTAAAGAAAGCAAAAGAAATGACTAATTGTGATGTATTAGTCGCCGTGATGAGTGGTAACTTTGTGCAAAGAGGAGAATTTGCGATCGTTGACAAATGGACAAGAGCTAAAGCAGCAATTGAAAATGGTGTTGATCTAGTTTTAGAATTGCCATTTGTGTTTGCTACTCAAAGTGCAGCTAACTTTGGTAAGAACGCTATTGACATATTAGCGAAAGCTAAATGTGGCAGCATCGTTTTTGGCTCAGAAACTAATAACTTAGAAGAGTTAAAAGAGATTGCTTCTTTAAACTTTAAAATTGATAACTTTAAAGAGAATATGAAAAAAGGCTACTCTTACCCTTATACTTATGGTTATATGTGTGATAGTTATGGTCCTAATGATATCTTAGCTATTTCCTACTTAAGACAATTACAGAACTACCCTGATATAATTCCTTATTCAATACTAAGGAGTTCTGATTATAACGATGATGATCTTGATGTCGCTTATCCTAGTGCTCTAGCTTTAAGAAAAGCGATAAGAGAAGATAAAGATGTTTCTAGCCAATGTTTAATAAAGGACATTGATAAATACCCTCATCCTAGTTGGGATAAGTATTATGACATCATTAGATTACTTTTGTTAAATACTCCAATTGAACAATTAAGAGATATCTTCTTAATGGATGAAGGCATTGAAAAACATTTAGCTAAACAAGCTTATAAATGTTATAACTATCAAGATTTCATTAATAATGCTACTACTAGAAGATATACAAAAAGTAGGATCCAAAGAACACTATGTCAACTATTAGTTCATAACACTAAACAAGATATGAAAGACTTACCTGAATATGACACTTTAAGAGTATTAGCCTACTCTGATAAAGGAAAAGACTATCTTAAAACTCTCCAAAAAGAAGATGTTAAGATAGCCAATCATTTTACTGCTAATATAAAGGCATATCGTGATATTGAATTTAGAGCAGCTATTGCTTATTGCTCTTTGCTTGATGAAAAACAAAAAGAATATATCACTCGTAGTGAGATAAGTGGACTTAATCTATAGAATATAGTAAACCAAGTTTTTCTAACTTCTCTAAATAGTTAGGAAAACTTTTATTTATTGCTTCAATATCAGAGATCTTTCCCCCTGTTAAAGTAAGTAAAGGTATCAAAGCCATAGCGATACGATGATCATCATGGCTATCTATTATCTCTTTTGGCATAGATAATTTACTTTTAGGGATGATGATCCTATTTTCCTCTACAATGATCTTTACATCAAACTTTTTTAGTTCCTCTTGCATTGCTTTAGCTCGATCTGATTCTTTTATCGCAAGTCTTTTAGTATTTAATAAAGTAGCACCATTATTGATTGCACTTAACGATATCAGTATGGGAGCAAGATCAACACATTCCGCTATATCAATAGTAGGAGTAAGCTCTTTTATCTGTTTAAATAAATCTTTATAGACTTTATCAGGTTGAACACTATCATCGCTAAGATTAGTGATATTTACAAAACCCCCTATATAATTAAAACAATCAAGATAAGCAGCATTAGACAAGTCTGCTTCAATGATACTATCTATTGCTTTATAGCCATTAGAATCAATAAAGATATCATCATCATTCATCTTACAGTCAATGCCATATTCATTAACAATTGAACAAGTCAGTTTTATATACGATCTTGATTGTAAAGACTCACTAATATAAATATGACTTTTTCCTTTTAAACTAGCTAAAGCAAGAATCATACCAGTAGAATATTGAGAACTACTATTACCCTTTAAGTAATACTCTCCAGCTTCTAATCTTCCCTTGACTTTGATAGTGTTACTATTCTTTTCAAATAAGAAATCATGCTCATCACATAACTGTTGATAATCTTCTAAGCCTCTAGCAAGTAGTCTTTCACTTCCAGTAAAGACAACTTCTTTATCCATTAATAAAGCAATAGGTATAAGAAAACGTAAGCTACTACCAGATTGCTTACAATCAATGATACCTTTTACTTCTTTTAGAAAGTTTCTGCCATCTACTATCACAGAATCCTTATTTCTAGTGATCTTGCAATTTAATGATTCTAATGCCTTTAAAGTGACATTGATATCATCACTATATAAGATATCCTTAATGACACATTTCTTTCCACTTAAAGCAGAAGCTATTAATCTTCTATGAGTCACACTTTTACTAGTAGGAGCACAAACTTCTCCTAATAATCTACACTTATCTATACTAATTGTTGTCATATTTTTCCTTTAAGTAGTCTATAGCTAACAAATAGCCATTAAAACCTTCGCCCTTTATTGTCTTCTCAGCAAATAAAGAGACATAACTAAATTGTCTAAATTCTTCTCTTTTAGAGATATCTGAAATATGTACTTCTACTGTAGGGATGTTAACTGCTTTTAATGCATCTAATATAGCTACGGAAGTATGAGTATAAGCAGCCGGATTGATGATGATGCCATCATAAAGTTCATAAGCTTGTTGAATACAGTCAACGATATCCCCTTCATGATTAGATTGATAGAAACTGACAGAGATAGCTAGCTTGTCACAATAAGATTGAATTAGATCTAATAGATCTTGGTAAGTAGAATTACCATAAATATTCTTTTCTCTGATACCTAACATATTGATATTAGGACCATTAATGACTAATATCTTCATAACTTTCTAATATCCTTTCTATCGCTGATTGCTTGCTATCATTATTTTCTATAATGATATCTTTTACTTGTAAATAGATCTCATGTCTTTCTCTATAGATCTTTTCTAATTTTTCTTTAGAAGAAGTGATCGGTCTACTATCATCAAAATCCAACTTATCTAGATCCCTATCTAAAAAGACTAATGTACCATTTTGTTTTAACATATCCACATTTTCTTTATCTAAGATAGTTCCTCCACCACAGCTGATGATCACACTATCTTTCTTATAGACTTCTCTTACTGCCTGTTTTTCATATTCTCTAAAGGCTTTTTCTCCTTCTTGAGAGAAGATATCTGTGATCTTTCTTTGAGTATCCTTGATGATGATATCATCAATATCAAAATGTTCTTTATTTAATTTTTCTGCTAATAGTTTTCCCAAAGTTGTCTTACCACAAGTAGGCATACCAATAAGAACAATATTCTCTTTTTTAGCTAATAACTCTTGATAAATATGATCAGTCAATCCCTTATCATATTCTTTATCTTTAAAAATTGAATAAGCTTTAATTGCTTGAGCTACTAACATATATAAACCATTAGTAGATTTTAATCCTTTTTCCTTAGCTTGTAAGACTAACTTAGTCCTTAAAGGATTATAGATGACATCCACTACTGCTTCTAAAGCATTAAATTCACTTAAATCTAGTAAACAATCTTGATTATTAGGATACATGCCACTAGGAGTAGTATTGATGATCACTTGAAGCTTATTCTTAAACTCGTTAAGTTGCTCATAAGTCAAATAATCCTCTTTTTTACTTCTTGATATCTTAACAACAGATTTAGCTTTTAAATGTTCACATAAATAACTTGCAGTATTTGAAGTACCACCAGTACCTAAGATCGCTACATCTTTATTTTCTATTTCAATGTTATTTTTTTCTATTAAAGATAATAATCCATAAAAATCGGTATTATAGCCTTTCAGTTTGCCATCAACATTTACTATCGTATTAATAGCACCGATCCTACTAGCAACTTCATCTATCTCATCTAAATACTTGATGACTTTTTGTTTATAAGGAATAGTGACATTTACTCCTTTAAAATCCCTTTTCAAAAAGAAATCATCTAACTGTTCTTCTTTTAAAGGACAAAGATCATACTCATATTCTCCTATTGCTTCGTGGATCTCTTTAGAAAAGGAATGCCCTAAAGGATAACCGATAAGTCCATATTGCATCTTATTATTCCCCTTTTAAGTAATCAGTACCAAATCTTAAAGCTAATTGATCAGCTACTACTAAAGCAGCTAATGAATCAATGACAACTCTTGCCCGATGAAAGATAGCTGGATCATGTCGGCCATTAAGCTGTAATACACATTCTTTATTTTCAATAAAGTTAACTGTTTCTTGTTGTTGAGATATGGAAGGAGTTGGCTTAATGATGGTAGAAAAGATTATTGGCATACCATTACTGATACCACCATTGATCCCACCATTATTATTAGTTCTCATCTTGATATCTTTATCAACCAAATAAGGTTTATCATTTACTTCACTACCATAATGATTGACATAATCAAAACCTAAGCCAAACTGCACGCCCTTTACTGCCGGAATAGAAAAGATCGCCGAGGCTAATTCTGATTCTAAAGAAGAAAAGAATGGCTCTCCTACTCCTTTTGGCATACCACAAATAGCTGTTTCAAGTATGCCTGAAACACTATCATTGTTTTCCTTTGCTATTAAGATCTCTGAGATCATTTCTTCTTGTTTTTTAGTAGATAAACAAGCAAACTCTTTAGTATTTAAAACATCAATATCAAAAGAGATATTGTTAGAAAAATCATCATCTTTGATATTTTTACATTGTTTGATATGAGTACCGATCTTTATACCTTTCTCTTTTAAAGCAGAAATGATGATAGCACAAATAGCTACAATTGCAGCGGTAACTCTACCAGAAAAATGGCCATTACCACGATAGTCTTCATAACCATGATATTTATAATAACCAGCTAAATTGGCACCAGAAGGCGTAGCGATGCCATAGTTCTTTTGATAATCTTTACTAGAGATGTTGTTATTTTTAATAAGAATAGTTAAAGGAGTGCCAGTAGTATAACCATTAAAAACACCTGAAACTATCTCAAATTCATCTTGTTCTACTCTACTAGTAGAGATAGCTCCACTAGGTCTTCTTAAAGTTAATTGATGTTTAATGAAATCAACATCAACTTTTATTCCAGGAGCCAAGCCATCTAAAACAGCTCCAATATATTCACCATGGGATTCACCAAATAAAGTAAGAATAATGCTATTACCAAAACTATTCTTCATCTTTTTATCCTCTTTAGTCTTTCTTTCAAATCTTTCTTATTAACTTTTACTATCTTATGATCACAAACATCTTCACAATAAATTACTTCTACTTCTTCGCCAATTGATTTCTTATCATGACAGATTGCTTCTAATAATCTATCCTCATCAATATCAGCCTTAGTTGGTAAGCCCATATTCTCGTAGATCTTTACTAACTTGCAATATAATTTATCAGAACACAAAGCTAACATACCTAGTGCAACACATTCGCCATGATAGTAACCATCATCTAATATCTCAATACCATGACCAATAGTATGACCATAATTTAGTATCTTTCTAAGACCTGCTTCCTTTTCATCTTTTTGTACAACATCTCTTTTAATGAGTAAACTCTTATAAACTATCTCATCGATCTTTTCAAATTGTTCATTTTTCTCAAATATCTCAAAGAGTTCTTTATCTGCTAATATAGCCATCTTTAAGGATTCGGCTAAGCCATTGACGATCTGTCTTTTATCTAAACTAGCAAGTAAACTAGTATCAATGATTACTTTTTTAGGTGGATAAAAACTACCCAATAAGTTCTTATAACCTAAATAATTAACAGCAGTTTTTCCTCCAATAGAAGCATCAACTTGAGCTAATAAAGTAGTAGGAACATTATAGAAATCAATACCTCGCATATAAACAGAAGAGACAAAACCACTTAAGTCACCAGTGACTCCTCCACCACAAGATAAAATAGCATCATGACGATCAAAATCATTTTCAACCATGATATCCCATAAATATTCACTTTGTTTAAGAGTCTTATCATATTCATTAGCATCAATGCGATAAACATAAGCTTTCTTACATTGAGAGACTATCTTCTCTTCAATATTCTTATCAATATGTTCATCAATGACTACTAATACTTTTCTATTTAGATCAAAGTAAGAAGAAAGATCATCAAGACAATCTTTTTTAATGACTACATCATAATTACCTTTATTAGAACCAATAGTGATGATATTAGGACTTTTGATCAAGTCATATTGATAATCTTTAGAGATATCCATCATCCTCTGTAAAAACAAAGAATAATGTCTTTCTAACTCACTATCTTTTAATAAAGCAACATTCTTTTCAATAACTGCTTTTTCTCTAACTGGATCATAAACTTTTAGATTTCTTTCTTTCTTATATAAAGCTATCTCTTTAGCAACTTGCATCCTTTTTTTGAAAAGATCACGCATTTGCTCATCTATCTCATTGATCTGTTCTCTATACTTCTCTAAATCTGTCATCTAATTCACTCTTTCTGCAACAAGAATATTTTATCATAAAATGAGGAAGCCATAATAAAATGGCCAAATTATTTCAATTGCTTTCTTGCACAAATTTTATTCAAATGCTATATTTCAATTGTTATTTGTCTAACGATGTTTGAAATGATTTATTATTTTTAAAATCAGTAAAGAATATCGATTCATAATACCAAGGAGGAACTAATTATATGAATACTATTGATGCCATTTTAAATAGGCGTAGCACAAGAAATTTTACTGATCAACTAATTGAAAATGAAAAACTCCATCAAATACTTGAAGCAGCCATGAGTGGACCAAGTTGTGTCAATGCTAGGGATTGGAGTTTTATTGTAGTTACAGATAAAGAAAAACTACAAAAGATGGCCATAGCCAATGGAAAGCCAGCTCAACCACTAAATAGTGCTGCAGCAGCCATCATTGTCTGTGGCGACTTAGAGCGTGCTTTTCAACACGCAAAGGAGTACTGGATCATAGATGGAGCTATTGCTGCTGAAAACATTTGCCTTTGTGCTCATGAACTAGGTATCGGTTCAGTTTGGCTTGGAACTTGGCCTCAAATGAATCGAGTACAAAATCAAAAAGATCTCTTCAACTTACCCGATTCAATAATACCTCATTCTATCATCGCTTTAGGCTACCCTATGCAAGATATTAATTCCCCTCGACAAACTCGCTATGAAGAAAGCAAAGTTCACTATAATGAGTGGTAATCGTTAATTACCTCTATTTATTATGCATACTAAAAAAATACCGCATCTTTAAAAGATACGGTATTTTAATATTTCTCTAATTATCTAGGGAATTTAACTTGTGCTTGAGCAGCAGCAAGTCTTGCTAATGGAACTCTGAATGGAGAGCAAGATACATAAGTTAAACCAATCTTATGACAGAATTCGATTGAAGAAGGTTCTCCACCGTGTTCGCCACAAATACCTAACTTAATATTAGGTCTTGTACTACGTCCTTTTTCAGCAGCCATTTGAACAAGTTTACCTACACCGTGTTGGTCTAACTTAGCAAATGGATCTTGTTCATAGATCTTAGCACTGTAATATGAACCTAAGAACTTAGCAGCATCATCTCTTGAGAAACCAAATGTCATCTGAGTTAAGTCGTTAGTACCGAATGAGAAGAATTCAGCTTCAGTAGCGATCTCATCAGCTAATAATGCAGCACGTGGGATCTCGATCATTGTACCAACATGGTATTCTAACTTAACATCACTATTTGCAATGATAGTGTCAGCAGTGTTGCATACAACATTCTTAACATACTTTAATTCTTTAACATCACCAACAAGTGGGATCATGATCTCAGGAACAACTTTCCAATCTGGATGTTTCTTCTGAGTATTGATAGCAGCTTCGATAACTGCTTGAGTTTGCATTTCAGCGATTTCTGGATAAGTAACAGCTAATCTACATCCTCTATGACCCATCATAGGGTTAACTTCATGTAATGAAGCACAAACTTCTTTTAAGTGTTCTTCAGTAATACCCATTTCTTGAGCTAAAGCCTTAATTTCAGCTTCACCTGTAGGAACAAATTCATGTAAAGGTGGATCCAAGTAACGAATAGTGACTGGATTGCCCTGCATTGCTTCATAGATACCTTCAAAGTCAGTTCTTTGTAATGGTAATACTTTAGCTAATGCAGCTTTTCTTTGTTCTGCAGTTTCAGAAACGATCATCTCACGGATTGCTTTGATCTTTTCTTTTTCGAAGAACATATGTTCAGTTCTAACTAGACCGATACCTTGAGCACCAAATTCTAATGCTTTAGCAGCATCCTTTGGTGTATCAGCGTTAGTTCTAACTTGTAACTTTCTGATCTCATCAGCCCAGCCCATGAATCTCTCGAAATCACCAGAGATCTTAGCAGGTGCAGTAGCGATAGCCTCACCATAGATGTTACCAGTAGTACCATCAATACTGATCCAATCGCCTTCATGATAAGTCTTATCACCGATTGTGAATTCTTTATCACCCATAGTGATATCGCCACAACCAGAAACACAACAAGCTCCCATACCTCTAGCAACAACTGCAGCATGTGATGTCATACCACCTCTAACAGTTAAGATACCTTCAGATGAATGCATACCTTCGATATCCTCTGGAGAAGTTTCAAGTCTTACTAAGATAGTCTTCTTACCTTGTTTCTTCCACTCGATAGCATCAGCAGCTGTGAATACAGCTTGTCCACAAGCAGCTCCTGGAGAAGCAGCTAAACCTTTAGCTACAACATTAGCCTTCTTTAATGCTTCTGCATCAAATTGTGGATGTAATAAGTCATCTAATTGTTTTGGTTCTACTCTTAAGATAGCTTCTTCTTTAGTGATCATGCCTTCATCAAACATATCACAAGCGATCTTGATAGCAGCAGCACCAGTTCTCTTACCATTACGAGTCTGTAACATGAATAATTTACCTTCTTGAATAGTAAATTCCATATCTTGCATATCTCTATAGTGGCCCTCAAGTTTGTTACATACATCAACGAATTGTTCATAAGCTGATGGTGAAACTTCTTTTAATTGATCAATTGTTTGTGGAGTTCTAACACCAGCAACAACGTCCTCACCTTGAGCATTCATTAAGAACTCACCAAATAATTTATTCTCGCCAGTAGCAGGGTTTCTAGTGAAAGCAACACCAGTTCCACAATCATTACCCATGTTACCAAATACCATCATCTGTACGTTAACAGCAGTACCCCAATCAGATGGGATATCATTCATACGACGATAGTAGATAGCTCTTTCGTTATTCCAAGATCTGAATACAGCTTTGATAGCTTCCATCAATTGCTCTCTAGCTTCTTGAGGGAAATCTTTACCTAAATTATTCTTGTAATGCTCCTTGAACTTAACTACCATTGCTTTTAGATCATCAGCGTCAAGTTCAGTATCAAGTTTAACACCCTTTGCATTCTTCATTTCATCGATGATAACTTCAAATGATTTCTTCTCTAAGCCCATAACAACATCAGAGAACATTTGAATGAAACGACGATATGAATCATAAGCAAAACGAGGATTGTTAGTTTTTTCTGCAATTGTCTCAACAACTTCATCATTGATACCAAGGTTCAAGATCGTATCCATCATACCAGGCATTGAAGCTCTAGCACCGCTTCTTACAGAAACAAGTAATGGATTTGTCTTATCGCCTAATTTTTTACCGGCTTTTTCTTCTAATTTTACTAAATTAGCGTTAATCTCTTCTACTATCTCATCAGCAATCATTTCGTTATCATCATAGTAACGATTACATGCTTCAGTAGTGATAGTAAAGCCATAAGGTACCGGTAAACCTAAGTTCATCATTTCAGCAAGGTTTGCACCTTTACCGCCAAGAAGTTCACGCATATTAGCATTTCCTTCTTCAAACAAGTACACATATTTATGACTCATTCTTCTTCCTCCTTATTTTCGCAATAATTATTCTATCATTTTATTTTCTAAAATACTATAAGCGTTATCAAAGTTATCACAACATTTTCAACAAATTCTTCAATTATTTCACGCTCATATTAGAAGAAAATACATCGGCCACCTCATTGATCGCTATATAGGCTTTAGGATCATGTTTATGAACGATCTGTTTCATCAAACTTACTTGGAAATGGTTAACTACAAAGTAGATGATCGTCTTATCTGTTTGAGAATAATAGCCCTTAGCAGCAATAGTAGTTACACCATTTTCAAACTCTTCTGATAAAGCAGCACAGATCTCATCTGGCTTAGTAGTAACGATCATAGCTGCCTCACTTCTATCAAAGCCTTCTACAACTAGATCGATGACTTTACTACCTAAAGCATAAGTTACGATCGAATATAAAGGTAAGATCCAACTATTCATCACAATTCCACAAATAATATATAAAATAACATTGTATGTCATCGTAAAAGTGCCAATACTTAGTCCTAACTTTTTCGCAAACATTACAGCTAATACATCGATACCATCGATCGCTCCACCAAAACGGATCGTTAAGCCACTACCCATACCTGAAATGATACCACCAAAGATAGCGCACAAAAATAGATCCTGTTGAGCAAGTGGTGAAGCATTACTTACATCAACTGGTAAGACATCAGTAATGACCCAAGCAAAAAATGAATACATGATAACAGCATAGATTGAATATATCGTAAATACCAATCCTTCTTTCTTTAGGCCAAATAAGAAGATCGGTATATTTAATACCACTAAAACTATTGATAAAGTTATAAACTCCGGAGTATAACGAGATATCAGCATTGAAGTTCCCGAAATACCACCATCAAACAATTTCACAGGTGATAAAAACATGATAACACCAAAGGCATTAACCATACCGGCAACAGTCAAAAGCAGGAAATTCTGCCATTTCAATTCTTTTAGTTGTGTTTTAAAGTCTTTTATTGTCTTGTTTTTATTCATCTTGATTATCCTTTCTTTAACTGTTTCTAATTTTAACAAATCTATAAATGGTTTTCAAACGACAATTTTATATCACTGTAAAAATGATTGAAAGCATATCGTTACCTCTCTATAATGTTAAAGAAAGAAGTACTGATATATTACTAACCAACAAATAGCTTTATTTGAACTAATTCTTGTAGCAACAATTGGTTTATTACTAATTGTAGCTAGTATTGTCATTAAACTAATTTGTAAACTGAATAACTCAAAATGCACTGAACATACATTAGGAAAAGTAGTCTCATATCATCATAATGGTGAAATAATTACTCCAATTGTCGAATATACTGTTAACAACACTACTTACCAAACTGTTAAAAAATATAATGGTATCATAACTAATAATATTTCTGGCTTACCAATTAAAACAGACAATTACCTTTATGAAGATGAAAATAATTATCTACATATTAATAAAGGTCCTATCTCTAATGTAAGATACTTAGCCCAACAATATTGGCCTATAGGAAGTAAGCATGATATATATTATGACCCTACTAATCCGAAAAGGAATTATGTTGATAAAGCTACAAATCAAGTAGTAATTCGAACTATCTTTTTCTACATAGGTATATTTATCATCCTACTAGCACTATTAGTATTCTTTCTCATAAAAAACAAAACTGCTTAAATTCAACAGTTTTGCTAATCAGTATTTTTTTACCCTCTAGCAATTCTTTGAGGATACCACTTTTGAAACCAAGCTGTAAAAATACCCATTAATAATGGAAGAATAGAATTGATAAGACCAACATAACTTGCAAGTGAAGTAAGCATTATGAAATATGTCCAGATTGCTGATACAATGTATAACAAGCCCCAAGCAAAAGTTAAGATACGATTAGTTTTAATAAACATTGGGTTATCAAATGCTTTTTCTAATCCATATTCATTCATGGAATATAAAGCTGTTAATGGGATCTTAAAAGCAACAGAGATAGTCCACATTAAACCAAATGCCAAATAAGATAAAGGCATAATGATATTAATACTCATCTCATTCAACAATAACAATGAAAATAAGACAACTATAACACTTGAAATGACATCATAAATTGTTTTCTTATTCTTATAAAATAATAAAGGTAATATACTACACACAAATATAGTCATCATACTTCCCAAACAGCTATTGATACTAACACTGATCCAAAAAGTGATCCAAGATAAAAGCAAATATCGCATATCTGTTTTAGAAGTCATTTTTTCTTTAACTTCTTTTTTATCTTGCTTTTGATGTTGACCAAAATAATCATCCCACTTTAACAATAAATCAAAATCTCCTTCAACAGAATATAAATGTTGCATTAAAGCAGCCGACCCTTCTATCTCTCCTAAAGCGATAGACTTCCAAACCTTAAAAGGCGTATGAATGATCGTGGTAGCTTTTTCTTCATTCAATTCTACTACTTTAGAAGAATCTTTAGATAAAATGATACGATAATATTTATTTATATCCGTATAATCAATATCTAAGATGATATCCTTACCTTTATAACTATTAGGATCATAAAGAGCTGCCATCTGCTTAGTAAAGATCAAAGACTCATCTTCCTTTTCTCCTGTTTGGCTTATACCCCAACTAGCATCAGCCATCTTTTCAAAGACATCACGTGGATATAGTAATTGTTCTAGTTTCTCTTTTGTTGCTGCTGATATGGTAGCACTAATATATTCACTGCCAGCTTGTTTTACTACTTCTAAATACTTATCAGTTCTCTCTTTTAATTCCCTGACTCTAAATAATTCTCCTTGACCACAGAATATAGTAGTATAGTTATCTTTGCCACAGATCTTATCAAATTGTGCTATCACACTATCATAATTATTTTTAGCAGTATAGAAACCACAAGTAGAAATAAGTATAGTTCTTTTATTACTATTATCATATCTACTAGGATGACCGCCACTTTCCGTTTCAGTTGACATAAAAGGCAAAGATAAAGGAAGTTGACGATCGATCAAAGTTTTTAACTTACCAGGTAAGCCAAAATAATATAAAGGAAAACTATAAATAGTTATATCAGCCCAAACTAACTTATCTAAGACCATTTTCATATCATCATGAAGGCAACAAACTCCAGGAGTATTCTTCCAACAAGAAAAGCAACCTAAACAAGGATTAATATTAAGTTTTGAAACATTCAACCTTTCAATATTAGGTAAGTTATCCTTACAAGATTCACAAATACCTTCAACAAAAGCATTAGTAAGTTGTATTGAATTGCTTTTATCCCCTTTTGGACTACCATTGATAACTAAGATATTCATTGCTTTTCCTCCAATTCAGTTAACAAGTCGAAACAATGCTTACTCCAATCAATATACAATTGAGCATATCTCTTACCAAAATCAGAGGTCATCTGCCAAAATAAAGCACTCTTTTCATCTGTGATGACTTGTTGGTAAGAATTAATGGCTTCATCTGTCTTTTGAAGATAATTTAAGACATTTTCATATTGCTCGTTAAGTTGTTCAAAGTATTTCTCACTATCGTTAACAGGTAAGTTTCCCATAAAGAAAACTCTCATTAATATTGAAGAGTGCATATCGATATCTATTTCTAAATTAGAAAGCCAACTATATAGTTCTTTTCTTCCTTCATCAGTAATAGAACAAACATTTTTATTTGGCTTTTTAGATTGTTCTACTACTCTTTTCGTGATCCAACCATTAGTCTCTAATGTATTGAGTTCACGATAAATCTGACTAGTTTGAGCAGGCCAAAAATAGTTTAAAGAATTCTTAAATGTTTCATTGATCTCATAACCAGTCATTTCACCATAGTTAAGCAGTCCTAATATTCCATGTTTAAGCATTGTAAATCACTCCTTTAGCAATGATATTCCACAAGTAGAATATGTACTTAGTATATTCCACAAGTGGAATAGTGTAAAGCAAAAGTACAAATGATTTACAACTTTTTTACTTTTAATAATTCTATTTTTGCTCAGAGAGCTTCACTTTTATTTGTAACAGAATCTATAATTCTACTCATCACTTACTCTTATCTCAAGATATTTATGTTTGAAATCATACTTATCTACTACACTACCAATATCAACTAATAAGTTATAGAACTTATCTTTGTTATTTAAATAAACATTAGCTTTTCTTCTTTTGATTTGTTGCCAAACAATAGTAGCAAAACACAAATAAATAATAATAGTCTACTTTTGTGCAAAACTAATTTTCCTTAAGAAATATCATTAGTGTTTAACAACAACTTTGCATTCTTTATCCCAAAATGCTATACCATATTTTCAAATATCTTTCACTCTATATCTACGTAGTAATTCAGGATAGTCTTTTGTTTCAATCTGTTTCACAGCAATTTCAGAATATATTTCTAATTTATCATGATCTTTGACATTTTTTACTTCCACAACAAATCCTAATTTTCTATCTTTTCTCATTACAACTATGTCACTACGACCAATACCAGACTCCCTATTACTAGTAGCTGTCCAATCAGAACATGTTGTTAATAAAGTTAATAAGAAGACATGATAAAATGCTTCATTACTATCATAAAAGCTAATCGTATCAAGCAATTTCTCATCGAGAATATTAGTAATAGATTCACTATCTCCATTTTCAAAAGCAGTATATAGTTCCTCAAGTTTGTCAGATTGTGTACTTATAGTCTCTGTAAACCATTCAATTACCTGACTTTTGAAAATCTGTTTTATTTCCTTATTAGGAATACACAAAAAATATAATCCGCCTTTTGGTTTAGTAGTCACTGTCAAATAACCTGTCATATACAATAAACTCCACAAGTTATTTAAACTATTATTTATTACGTTATGAATAAGCTACTCATCGATCTTTTTACTAATGGTCTGTCCAGCCAATAATTCTTCTAACTCCATTTTAGTTGAGTTGTCAGCCATTTTTATCAACATATTAACAATATCATTGCCACTTGAATGTAACCAATAAGTCTGTGGCTCTGGACTTTTTTTACTAATTAGATCTTCACAATAATTAAGTACATCCCAAGGGCAATATATTTCTTGATCACCAAATAAATAACCATCATACCACTGTTTCATTTCATAGTAATGATTTTCTACATTGTAATCAAACAACAGCCTTTTTACTTCTTCATCAGTAAAGCCAAAATATTCATCAAATCTTTCATCAGAAATAGAATGTACCCTAAGATTATTAAGACCAGTAAAAATACTTTCTTTTGAAACTCTTAAACAACCTGTAAGAACAGCAAAGAACAAACAATCATTTCGATTTAAGAGAAGCTGAAAACATAGCTCGTATGATTTCGATCATTTGTGGATAGTAGCCATTGGCATATGCTTTATCTAAAGGTACATCATATTCATCAATTAAAATGATTGCTTTTTGTCCATAATGTTTCTCCAAAAGCCTACTAAACATTTCTAAGCTATTCTTAATATCTGCCACAGTATCTTGTTGATTTGTGATCCTACGATAAGAAATACGCTGTTCTTCACTAATATTTGTATTAGTCTTTAGTACGCTTAAACGTAATGCTTCTTTGCAGATAATAGTTCTTAATTGGTCATAAGCTGACTCAAATGTAGAACCATCAACATCCTTAAGTGAAATATACACAACAGGATATTTTTCCATATATTTATCACACAATTCCGTATCTTTACTGATCAATAATCCATTAAACAAGTTTTTATCTGTGTTTATTTCAAAAAAAGATTTCAGTATGCTCATATTAAGTGATTTACCATATCGACGAGGACGAGTGAAAAAACTGACTTTTCCCCAATTATGCAAAAGATCAGAGATAAGGCCAGTTCTATCTACATAATAGAAATCACTTTTGATGATTTCTTCAAAGCTATCCACACCTAATGGCAATGTTTTCATAAGTTTAATCACTCCTCGTTTGTTAAAGGCTATTTCTTTACATAGTTATACTATATTTTTTTTAAGAAATCATCATCATTTTGATACAGATTATTTTAGTGAATTTGAGAATAAAAACAGATACCATACCGATATCTGTCTTAATTGAATATTTACTTATTGTAGTTTTTATAAATAAGATCAGTTACTTTTTTTACATCACTCATGAATTCATCTACTTTTGTTTCATCCCAATTAGCTGGATCTTGACGGAAATAAGTTGTCTTATCATCACGATTATCAAAGATTCCTACTGGAATATGATAAGTATTACCATGAGCTTTAACTGTTACTGTATCTTTTACTTCTGATTGAGAGATAAGATATTCCATATCATCGCAGCCATAATCATTTAACATGACTGCTAATGGTACACCATGATTTAAGATTGAACCTGGATCATTTGGATCAGTTCTCTCAAAGTTCTTTCTTCTACTCTCCTCTGGTGATACTTGAATATAAAGGATAACAGCTTTACTTAGCATTTCTGGGCATAAGTAACGTAATGAGAATTGATAGCCATCAGGATCAGTAAGTGGCATTGTTGAACCATCTTTACCACCTCTTGCTGCTTCAAAGATGATCGTCTTATTATTGAAGTTTTCTGGATAACCTTTATGCTTCTCATCTAATAAGTCTCTTGCTTCTTTTTCAAGTCTTTTAGCTAATTCTTCTCTGACCTCTTCCTTTAAAGCTCCCATTCTTGCTGGCATACCTGCCGCTAAAGAAGCTCTATCAAAACGATCAAATAATAACTTAGCTGCACTATCAGTTGTGATGACATTTCTATTCATTAGATCATGATAGTCTTCATTGATAAGCTCGATCAAAGTAGCATTGTCATGAGCATCATAAACTGGTGTCTCATCACCAGAATAATAGATACGAGGCTCTCCGATCTTTTCGCATTCCATATCGATCCTACGCATCATATGCACATATGGGAAATCATCTAATTGTAATGTTTCACCAAAATGGAATTCTTTTTGTAACTTTTCCTCTTCTACATTTGCTAGTAGATGTCTTACTTCACTTTTACCAGAAGCAGGTAAAGCAAATAGTAATACAACATCAAATAAATCTTTACTATTGTTTAACATAATCTATTTCTCCAATTTTTCTTTAACTTGATACATTGTATCAGTAGCACTCTTTAAGCCATTAGCAATTCTATCTATATTTTCCTGTTTCCAAGTAGTATGATCAGCTCTTAAGAAAGTAGTCTTATCATCACGATTGTCAAATACTCCAATAGGTAAATAATAATCGTTACCATCTTTACTAACTTTAACAGTATCCTTCTTATCTGAGTTATCTCTTAAATAGATCATATCATCACAACCATAATCATTTAACATGACTCTAATAGAAACACCATGATGTAAGTTAGAACCAGGATCATTAGGATCACATCTATCAGCATTCTTTCTTCTGCTCTCTTCAGGAGTTACCCATACATATAAGATAGTAGCATCCTTTAAGATCTCTTCATCTAACCAAGCTAGTGAATATTGATAACCTTTAGCACCAGTTAAAGGCATGCTTGCTCCATCTTCTCCACCACGAGCCATCTCAATAACTAAAGTCTTATCTTCAAGATCTAGATCACATTGAGCATTGTTACTACTAATGATCTTATTAGCATCCTCAGTTAGATTACAAACTAAATTGTTAAAAACATCACTAGGATAATCGAATAGATCTCTTTTGATACCTACTTTTTCAGAAGCCTTTTGGATCCTATCAAATAAATAAGTAACAGATGTATCAGTAATGACCTTTTTCTTTTCCTTTAACAAATGATAATCATCGTTTATTAAATTGACTAATGTACCCCAATCTCTATCATCAATAAAAGGATCTTGTTCACTATAGAAAACTCTCTTCTGACCAAATTTAACTAATTCCTCATCAATCCTGCTAAAAAAGTGTACATACGGGAAATCATCTAACTGTAAATTCTCGCCAAAATGTAAAGTGGTGATATGTTGTTGATTATTATTATTGATAAATTCTCTTATTTCACTTTTACCAGAAGCTGGTAATCCTAATAAAAGTACTGTCTTAAAATTCTTTTCTGCCATAATTGCCTCCACGATTAATATTATACACTAAAACGTTTTTTTAATGACATATCTTTCAAAACACTCAGTGCTATTCTGCTATTCATTTTTACAGATTATCGACAATTTCTTTCCATCAAATTGTTCACCCCATCCATTTTTCTCTTCAAAAGACGAAAATGATATTTGAGTCGGATCAGGTAATTCTATCTTTTTATTTTTAAGGATTTTTATGGATTTATTAACCAACTTGATACTTTCTTCACCAAAACTAGGAATGGGCATATAACAATAGATCATTGAAATATCGGCAGATATTTTAATTAAAGTCTTCATATTGTCATCCACATCTTTTAACAATTCATGGTAAAACGTATACTCTTCTCTAGTAAGATAATCAAAATTAGAATCCTCATAATTCTTAAACTCGTAAAGATATTCTGGCAAAACTTCCATAAAACGATAATACCACTCATCATAAAAAGAAGAAGTAGCCTTCCATAACCAAGCAAAAAGTCTTTTCCAATCTTTTAATGGATAATTAGCAATTGCATATCTTTCGGCACACATTATTGTAAAAGCAAGCCTACCATTCATAGATATCTTTGTAAAATCAAATTTTTCAATGTTCATCATTTTCATCACCTTTCCACCCACTATAGTTTTTCTTAATTTTTCCTTTTAAAGCATACTTGCAATTTTCACAAGCTTCTTTAGGCATACCAAAACCGTTCTTTGTTGTATGAATCGTATACAGTTTAAGATTCTCTAATTTCGCCCCATCATTTAAAGCTTTATTAACAGCATGTATTTCAGCACAATTCCCTACATCATATTGATTCAATGAATAATTTGGCAAAAGCCCCTCATTTTTTAAATCACCAAATAGTATAGCATTTTTCTTCTCGTTTTCTATTACAATTCCGTGATTGTATCCATTATAATACTTTCCTGTGCTTTCATCATACACTACACAAGCAGTATTGAATTTATTTCTTTGTCTATGCGATATCTTTTCCAATTCATTCACCTTATTTTTAGACCACGAAATAATATTTTTATTTAGTCTTTCTAATGAACCTTTATCTTTATTATCTCCTATCGTTCCATGAAAGAAGTCACTTTTTCCTTTACTCATTAATTTTCCCCTTTTTAAAAGCTAAATTTGTATGACTTGGATATTCAATGATTTCGATGCCCTTTCCCCTAACTTTATCAAAGCAAGAATAATTAGCTGAACCATATACAATAATCGTTTTTGGAGTTAATACTCCAATCATCTCATAAAATCCTAATTCAAATCTTTCTCTATCAACTAATTTTCTCGGACTTCCACCTACCGTACCAATAGCTACTGTACTATCTTTCTCTATTCCATCAAAGCTATATTGGTAAGTATCATCGTATCCCCATCTAACATTGTTTATTACCTCTTTACCATTGTTTCCAATCCAATAACCAAAAGCTCTCATTCTATAAGTATTATATAAAAGCATAGGTTTTGGAAAATCTACATAAGTAGAAAAATCTGGTGTAATAATCCCTTTAAAATGCTTTATAACACTTAAAGCGTTATTAGAAAATGTCCATATACTAGATTTTGGTCCATCAAAGAACTGATCATCAATATAAAAGCAAATAAATGCATCACTAGCATAATTACTGTCTTTTCGCATTAATTCCTTATGAACCTTTTTTGCTTCTATCCATGTAATAATTTTAGTAGGTAATTTCGAAACGATTGTTGGACATAAAGGAATATCATTATTTGTAAAACTCGCATCTTTTACCATATAGGCATTCCAGGTATCCTTTAAACCTGATCGAAATTGTAAAATATTGTTATCTTTCATCGTTAAACATCTCCTTTTCTAACAAACACTAATAGCTTTTGATTTAAAACTATTTAGTTAATATTTCGACAACATTATCTTTTAAAATTCATCCGTTAAATAGTTCCCAGTTTATCCAACGTAAAAACAGTTAAAGAATCTTAACTTAAAGTTTTCTTTTTTTACATATTTGTCAAAAGTTAACAAATATGCTAATATTTTTATAAATAAGAACAAAGGGAGAATTATGAATATACAAATTAACGAAGATTTTATAGGAAAGAGAATAAAGGAGATAAGAACTCAAAAAGGTCTTAGCCAAGAGCAATTACAAAATTTATCTGGAATAAAAAACACAGTGATTAGTGCAATAGAAAATGGCAAAAGATCTATTGGTTTACATACCATCGTAGCCATTGCAAGATCATTAGAAGTTTCAATAGATGAACTGTGTTTTGGACCAGATGCTATTCCATACGAAAAATTACCGGAAGACCAAGGAGCAATAATAGTAAATAATATTGTTCAACTATTGGATAACGGTGTCATTGAGGGCACATCGAGAGCTAAAGATTATAGTTATTATTATTTACGTATAGGAAAATATAAAAGAGAAATTGATCGATTGATAACTTCTATATGCCATATAGATGAAAACATTAATTATTATGAAAATATTGAATCATGTATCGATATAATAAAGAAATCCGTAATAGAAGAAATCAACGAAACTATATCAATTGAAAACTACTTTAAGAGCAAAGAATAATATAACTGAGCATCAGATGCATATTTGCTTATACTGTCCAAATATTTAGACAACCCTTAGTTGACTTCAGGTATATACTTATCTCACTAAGGAGATAACTATATATGACAGATTCCATTGATACTAAAAACCGCAAAAAAAACTAAATATAAGTCAAAGAAACCTTCATTGATAGATTTCAGTAAAAAATACGCTAATAATGATAAAGCATGTGAACAGTGTTTCTTTGATATTAAATATCCTAGTGCTTATGCTTGCCCACTATCTGATTGTAAACATTACAGAAGAGTAACTGGAAGAAATATTGTTGTGCATGTAAAGATTGTGGACATCAAAGCTACTTATTTGCAGGTACTATATTTCAAGATAATAAACTTGATCTTTACAAACTATTACTAGGATTATTCTTGTCCTTTACTTCTAATAAAGGTATAAGTGCAATGGAATTAAGATCTGAGTTAGATGTTAACTATAAAACAGCTTTATTATTATGTAGAAAATGTAGAATATTAATGAAAGATAGTAATGCAAGCCATACTCTCGATTCTAAATTCTATGAAGCTGATGTTGCTTATATAGGTGCTAAATCTAAAGAAGGTGGTCATCAAGGTAAGGGTAATGCAAAATAACTCCTTTTTGTCGTCTTATCTACCGCAAAACAGGATGCTTATTCAAAATATATAAAACTAATTACAGTTTCTAATGATGATAGTGATACTATTGAACAATTCTTACTTAATTCAATAATAGTAGATAGTAAAAAGAATACTATACACTTATGGAAGCAAGACATTTAATTCTTTAAAGCATAGAATGATCGTTAATAACAAGAAAGTAGAATATAAAAAAGAAGATGTTCACAAACTTTACTGTCTTAATATTGTTATTAGTGATGTTAAAAATAACATTACTAGTATTTATAAAGGAATAAGTAAAAGAGATATGCCGTTATTTATGAGTGAACAAGAATACAGATTTAATCATCGAATGTCTACAACAACTCTAAAGAACAATGTCTTTAGATATATTTCCAATTCAAAACCAATGCAAAAAGGAGCATCATTGCTCATATAGATTCTAAATACTATATGACCACTGCTTAAAACTCTTGCATCAGATTGTTAGTTATAAAAAATTAAAAAAAATCATTTTTTTATTACAAATATTTTCAATTTAGATGAATCGTTTTATTTATTCGCATAATACAACATCTAAAAAGCACTTAAGATTAGTCAATCCTAAGTGCTTTCCTTTTTTAATTATTAAGCAATTTACTCAGTTACTTCATTACTCTTTGTAGGATCAGTTGGTACTTCACTCTGTCCTTCTAAGAATGCATCAGAAACATAATCAAGTTGTTTACTCTTTTCTAATAATGTTTGTAGTTCATCGTAACTCTTTTCCGCAAATTCAAATACATAAGTACCATTACTTTCCATATATGACACTAATTCTCCATTACAGAATTCAGCATACTTACTAATGTTATCTTTACTTGCATCAGTAAATTTAACAACGATACGACTCATGCTATATAAAGAAGAATCATCACTAAATACAACTTTTGTCTTATTTTTAGATAATTTACTTAATACTTCTGCTTCACTATTGATCTTATTGATCTTCAACATGTCATCATCCTCCTGTACACCAGCAATTAATTCATTTCCTTCAGAATCTACTAGATAGATTCCACCACCTGCTTTTACTATCGCAAACTCTTCTTCTAATTTGTTAACTAATTCTTCATCAACTTCGACTAATTCTATTTCATCATTTTCAACAATGAGATATTTGATAGTATCTTCAAGATAAACTGGATAAACTACAGTATCAGAATCAACTAAATTATCTGCATCCGAACAATCAATAACAGTAAATCCATCATCAATATAATAAGTTTGATCTTCAACAACTGGAAGATTAGTTTGAGCATAAATTAGAACTGCATCATCAACAGTAACTGTTTTATTTTCAATCGTGATCTTTGTTGTAGTCTCTTTTTGACAACCACACATACAAAGAATAAGTAATATAAGTAATATTTTTTTCAACTTCATAGGTTTTTCCTCCTAACAATCTTGTACCCTTAGTACACCTTTATAATAAACTATTTTGACTGTCAGAGCAAACAAACAATGTAACAAACTCATGTGAAATAATGTGAACTCGCAAAAAAAGAGATCGATATATTTATCGACCTCTCTCATCTTTAATCATCAAAGATTATTTAACAGCGTATTTCTTCTTAAGAAGAGTAGCTATGATAACAGCAACTAATGAAACTGCAGTAACGCTAGTCCATAATACGATATTAGAATGATCTCCTGTATCTGGTACTAACTTAGCAATTTCTACTGTCTTTGTTTCAGTGTAAGTTTCAGATTCAAATTCAGCAGTTGCTGTTACAACCTTTTCGCCTTTTTCTTCATATGTAGGCTCTTTTGTAACTTTAGACTCTACTGTAGCATCAACATACTTAACATGTTTTTCATTTCTCTCACATACAAACTTAGCTTTTGCTTCAGTATAATCTTCGTTCCATTCAAATCCTACAAAGTTCCAAACGTGTCCAACACCTTCTGTTTCTAATTCAACAACATCATTCTCATCTAATGAATCGTTAACTTCTTTAGTAGTGAATGTTAATGTAGAATCTTCACAAGGTTTGCTGAAGTAGAACTGGGCAATCTCACTATTAGCTTCAATTGCTTCAGTTTGAGCATAAGCGAATGTTACTGTACCTTTTCCATCATCATATACTGAATAGAATTCAGCATCAGTTCCTACACCTTCGTACTCAACTTCATTTGGATCATAAGTAACAGTAACTAGACCGTTGTTACTATCTACATTTTCAGTATAAGCAATACGATTTCTAGGATCAGGAATATAAGGCATCAAAGCTTTTCTAATTCGTTTAATCATTCTTTTAATTACTTTTCTTGCATGAGCTGTCAAATATGAATCTTTATTAATTGGGTTACCGTCAATTCCTATTTTTACTGTTTTTTCAAATCACCCTCTGAAACATGAATATGTGGTGGATTATGGTCATTAGGATATTGTGTAAATTTATAGCCTCCACTTTTCCAATTTGATTTTTGTTTCAGTTTTGCCATGGCAATTGTAACCGTTGCGAAAGCTGCACTTGCACAAATAAGTATATCCCCACCAGCAATAGTCACTCTTGAAATCAATGTAGCCACACCAGAAGAAACTCCAACTGTAAAAGACAAGTAATGCACAGATAGTTACAGAAAAATTCTTATCAAAACCAACAATATTAACCAGATTATTCAAACAATAGGCATATATATTGTAGCTAACTGTAGTAGCTTCTACTCCTAAATATTCAATCTCATCTTTGCTTATGAATCTGCATATACTAGGATCATAATATCTACTACGTCACTATGATGTTTATTACATATCAATGTACTCTTATTACAGCCATATACTAATACACACTACATTTCAACCATCACTTTTGTAATAACACTTAACTTGTTCTAATAAAATATGCATATCATCATCAATTTCATTATCAACGTTTAAATATAAATATACATAATTATTAAACAACTTGCTCTCTATTTGAGAAATAATATAAGTATGAACCAACCTATAATAATCTACTTCTCCATCATTTGATGGAACAGTCAACGCGAGACCATCTTTCGAAATTAATACATACACAACACATTCATAACCATTTTTCATTTCTATACGTGCTCGCGAACATTGTTTATTTCTTAAATTATGCCATTCCAAACCAACAATAATTTCACACCCATATTCTTCAAACATAGATCTATATGGTTCAATGTAATCATAATATTTTTTTAAAGACTTATCTTCAAATTCACATATGCAAAAATAAACATCTTCCGAAAATGGTAATTGAACAACATTTGAATTTGACATCATTTAAAAATCCTCCAATATCTACTTTTAGATGTAATTGACCATGTTTCATTATGAAAAGACCAAGTATTTTGCTGAAAGTGCCAGTAATTATGAGGCCCATTACTATGTGGTGAATGAATTTCTAATGATTTATATGAATAATTCCCATTACGCTTCGGGCTACCATATTTAACACCAAAATATCCATCTCCTTTTTTATTGTCCGGTTTAAGTTTACCAATATCTTCCAATCTAATCTTGTTTGCAGCAGCAAGAGTTAATGACAGTCCAGATGTTATACCTCCCCACATAAAACCGTCACAAAAGCCATCAATAGAATATTGAATAACTGTCTTAGCCAATCCTTTAATACTCTTATTAGTAATTAAATGAGTAGCGCCTCCGACAATAGCATTAGACAAAGAACTAACAATTGCACTAGACAAAGAAAGTTTTAGAGACGCTATCACTGCCACAGAAACAGCACCACCTACTATAGCAGTTGAAATAACACCAACGGCAATAGCTGCCACTCCAATTACAACCTTAGCCCAATTAGGTATAGATAAATTTCCACTACTATCACTATTGTTTATAGGATCATTCAAACAATAAGCATATAAATTATAACTTACTGTAGTAGCACTTGCTCCTAGATATTCAATCTCATCTTGGCTTATGAATCTGCATATACTAGGATCATAATATCTACTGCTTAGGTAATAGAATCCTGTTTCATCATCTAGATAATATCCTCTGTATCTTAAATGATTAACAGTTGCTATATCACTAGTATATTTATTTGTTTCTATTGTGCAATTACCATAACCATCATAATAGTATTCTGCTATTATTTGACTATCTTCATTTAAGATAGCTACTATATCATTAGTTAAATCCTTTAAATAATAATATCTTTCTCTACTGTTTACTTCTCCTTCCCTATCATATGACTCATATACGAAACTTACTGGACTATCATTACTATCATATTCATAAATGACTTTATTAAGTAATA
>CAVAAT010000023.1:24666-25822 GCA_963586925.1 Erysipelotrichaceae bacterium | reverse complement strand
AAATTTAATTTTACAATTCATGATACGCCTTGGAGCATAGAGCATATTAAAGCTCAACACTCTGAAATAGCTAAAGATGATGATAGAAAAGAATATATGAAAAAGGAAAAAGACTCCTTAATTCAAAAAAGAGAAACAACAAATGATTCGAATTTAATAAACTCAATAGATAGTTTTATTCAGAAAATTGATGACTATTTGAAAAAATCAAATCCTTCTGATGATGATTTTACAATATTAGCAGAACAAATTGATAATAAAATAGATGGCTTTGATTATATTACAATGCATAAACTTGGAAATTTAGCTTTATTACCACTAAGTGATAATTCATCTTTTAGCAATAACCCATTTTATGAAAAGAGAAATATGATGAATATGTGGTTACAAGATCCTAATAAAAATATTCCATATTCAACAAGTAGGGCATTTCATAAAATGTATTCTAAACAAGTTTATAAACTTGATTTTACAAGATGGACAAAACAAGACTTTGATGATATGTTTTCCAAACAAAAAGAATTATTAAAGATTGATGACCAAAATGTCGAACATAAAGGATTTATTAAGGAGATGTAATATGGGTAAAATTACTTTTATTGAGTTGCTTAAAAAGAACACACACATTATTATTCCAACAATTCAAAGAGATTATGCACAAGGGAGAAATGAAGGAAGTGATAAGGATTTGTGTGAAGAAGTCAGAAGTGATATTATAAATAATTTTTATAAAACACTCACATCTGCAAGTAGTACAGAGATGATATTAGATTATGTATATGGTTCCGACGAAAATAGTGTCTTTTATCCAATCGATGGACAGCAAAGACTTACTACATTATTTTTGTTGCATTGGTATATAGGAAAAAAAGAAAAAATGGATAATAATTCAACTGAATTTGAATTATTAAAACGATTTACATATGAGATCAGAGATACATCTAAAGAATTTTGTCAATCATTGATCAATATTAATATAGATTTTTCATTGAAAGATGAAATTTCTAAACAAATAAAAAATTCACCAAAATATCATAGGTCTTTTGATTTAGATCCTACTGTTTCTGCTATGTTGGTGATGCTAGATAAAATTGATGATACTTTTAGAAATACAAATGATAAACTTTGGGGTAATTTAAATAGGATAAAATTTTGG
>CAVAAT010000023.1:0-24656 GCA_963586925.1 Erysipelotrichaceae bacterium | reverse complement strand
ATCTTTGCAACAATTTGGATTGACTGATGATTTATTTGTAAAAATGAATGCAAGAGGTAAAAGATTGTCAAAATTTGATGTTTTTAAATCTGATTTAGAATCAGCATTAAGTAAAATTGGAAATTCAAATACATATGTTATTGATTTGTGGAAAAGGGAAATTGATAATGAGTTTTTGGATAAATATTGGGCAGCATTTGGTGTTGACTATGCCGAGAAAAATTTGTTTAGGACAATTGTGTTCTTCTTAAAAAATTCAATTGTTGGTGAGACAGATACTATTGATGATGAATGGGAATTGAATGTTTTTAAAGTAAAATACAATGATTTAATTAAAGCTATTAAATGTGATATGAACCTATTGAATAGTTTGTGCATTCTATTATCAAAATTTGACGTTTGGAAGGATTTAGTAATAGATTCAGATTTGTTTGTAAAAACAGGTGCTGATGAGAAAAAAATACTTTACTATAAGAAAGCTGAAATTTTTGCTATTTTATATTGGTTTTCAAAAGATGGTCACAAAAATAATGATTATACTTTTAAATGTTACAACAGAATCATTAAAAATTATATTTACTCTTTAAGACAACCAGACTATAAGCCAGTAAGAAGATTTTCTTCTAGCATAGATAATAGAAGTGTTGCAAGAACTTATGCTAATATTAAAAAGATCGTTGACAATTATGATGATTCCTGTGATTTTTACGAGTATATTAAACAAAGCAATTATCAAGAATTGGAATTTGAAATTGAAAAATTAAAAGCTATGCAATCTGGCATTGCTTTAAATGAAATAGAAGATCTAGAAAATTTAGCATGTTTAGGTAGAAATATCCATAATTTCTTTTCTAATGATTCTTTACTGTTAGAAGCATCAACTATTGAACAAATTACCACGAATAATGATCTTATTAATAAAACGCTTAGAATAATTTTTAGTTATGCCGATGATAGATATGGGAATTTTAAAGAATTATTATTTGATCCGATAGGTATGCAATCCGGCAAAAAGCAACTTTACTATGAAAATGAAGATGATCAAGCAACAAGTTATTTCCATATGTATTCGTTTAGAACAGGTGAGCTATTTGGTGATAGAGTTCTAACAGCTAGTGGTAAGGATCAATATAAAGAAATGTCTGATTGCGTGAAAAAGTATGCATCATCGATAAGAAATAAACTTAACATGGGAATTGATCTACAAGTGGCGATTGATGAACTATTATGCGAACGCTTATATGAAGAGAATTATGATGATAATAAAAATATCAAATGGTACATAGTAAAGTATAAAGAGTTTTTTACTGCTGACTCTAGCACAGTGATCTCGACATTAAGAAGGAAAAATTATGGCAGCATTGATATTGATAATATTTATGACATTCAATGCTTAAAAGATGGGGACAAAGATTTTAGTAAAGAACATTACCATCCTTTCTATTTGGCACTATGTCATCTTCTAAAAAATAACGTTACAATAGTTGAAAGTAGTTTAAAGTATACAGGTGTGGAAATAGAGTTTAAGCATCCATGTATCCTTTCTAATGGTTGGAAAATTCGAATTGATGAAAACGGCAACTGGAAATTAGATTTCGGAAAAAATTGTCCAACTCTTAGTTTCAATGGGCTTTCGATTGATGCATCTGGTTTGGGACATTTAGATTGTACAGGGGAAGATAGTATTCAGAAAATGGCCGAGTTTCTTAATGCCTTATAATATTATGGGAGAGGATTATTGCTCATAAATAAAAATGAATTATGATTTTCATTGTTTGATTCGTTAAAAAACTTTGTGGGGATCATTAAAATAAGTGAAAATAAATTCGAGTGTATAATCAAGTAAGTGTAGCTATTGAAAGGTAAAAATATTTACTAATGCTTATAAAAAAGCCCTTCTGTTTGAGATATTTATACTCATTCAGTAAGGACTTTTTTTGAAATGATTAACAAATTTTGCTGAATATATGTCAACGGTAAACTATTTTTACTTCTTATTAGAAGTGTTTAACTCTTCCTTCAAAGTGTTTGTAGATAGCATCATTATCGAAACCATCAACATTTTGTGATTGGAATACATAAGGTCTCTTACCATGAGATACTACGATCTTTATTGCCTCGGAAATGATGGTATTTACTAGTACCATTGTGACTATTGAACTTGCTGGTCCTGTCTTGATACCATTGATATCAAGTGTTGCATCTCCTGAAGGAATACAACTATCAATGACACAATCAACACATTCAAATAGGCGTTTGCCACTTGGATGTCTGCTAACGGCATTTTTTGATTGTTCCATGTTAGTTAATGCGATGCAATAGATGCCTTCTTTTTGACAGCGCATTGCCATTTCAATTGGAACAGCATTTCTACCTGAGTTGGAAGTGATGATGACGATATCACCTTTTTCAATCTTGTAGCTATCATAGATGATATCAGCTAGTCCTGTTAATTTTTCTAAGGCACAGCTTCTTTGAGCGCCATTAGATGTTAAAACATCAGGATCTAACATAGCATCCACATTCCCTAAACCTCCAGCTCTAGCAAACATTTCAATGCCTAACATGTGTGAATGCCCTGTACCAAAGGTATGGATCACTTTGTCGTTTTCAATGTTTTCCGCAAATTTTTCTGCGACTACTTTGATCGTTTCTTCATTTTTCTCTATTGCTTGCTTGATACAAGCTAAGATCTTTTCTTCATATTCAAAACTCATATTTCTTATATCCTTCCTTTATATTTCTCATTTAATTGATCATCGTGATCTTTGTCTCCATTATATACAGGAGGGGTATAACCATGTTCTTGTAATAGTTGGATAGTACGTGCACTTGCTGACTGGAACAAAGCGTTGTTACAGATTGAAGAGACTGCAGTGACTTTTTCAATGCCATCACTTTCTAATAGAGCATCACCATGTGGGCCACAATTATCTAAGACGATATCACCAAACATGTAAAGCTTTTTGCCACTTGGATGGCGTGATTCCTCGACCATTGTATGTTTTAAAGAAGTGATGACAATGATCTTATGACCATGCTCTTTAGCCAAAGAGGCAAAGTCTATACCTATGCCATTTATGCCAGAATTGGAAATAACAAAGAAGATGTCAGCTGGTTTTATGTCATATAGATCATAAATGAATTGAGCAACACCAGGTTTTCTTTCAAATGGTGAACGATTATCAGAGAATTCTTCATAAGATACTTTATGGAAAGTAACGCAATCTGATGGTTCGCAAATATGAATTGGTGCTAATGAGCCAATTCTGCCTGTTACATCCATTGCACATCCTACTGAATGGCCTGAACCGAAGACATGGATGACTCCTTCATTTTCAATACAGTTAGCCATTGCTTGAGCAGTTTTTTCAATGTTATCTTTTTGTGAGTTGTACAAATAATCTAATAGTTTTTCTAACTCATTTTTATATACTAGGGAATTGATCATTATCTTATCCTCCTTTCGTATTTATCAGTCAAGTAGTTGTTATGAACATCGGCTCCTTTGATATTAGCTGATAGTAATACTGGAGCTTCACCATATTTTTCTTTGTAAATGCGATAAATCTCAGCATGAAGCATTTGGGCTAAGCCATCGGCTACAGTAGTATGAGTCTGACAACATTTAACACCATTGATATCTAACGCTAGATCTGGGTCAGGGGAACACATATCAATATAAAGGTCAGCATAGTCTAATAATGTGCCATTAGCTTTATCGTAAGAAGTCTTATTGATGACAGCTACTACTTTTTGCCCTTTAGCTTTAGCTCTTTTAGCGAGCTCGACTACCATTGGCTCTGAACCAGTTTGTGAGATGAGACAATACATATCTCTATCATCTAATTGATACATTTCTTCCATCTTATCGATAAGAGTGATATCTTGATAGGCTTTTTTAGTAACATAGATATCATCTTTTTCGATGATGTTCTTCATTAATAGACCAGTCAAGTCATATTTGTGGAAATAAGCTATACCACCTGCACGGTAGTTTAACTCATTGACAAATTCTACACCTTGATCAGTTCCTAATAATTGTACTGCTCCACCATTATTCATGCATTCTGCCATCATTTCTGCTACTTTGATAACTTGTAAGTTTTGCTTGTGGTAGACTTCATCTAGGTTGGATACTAGTACTGCGAAATAATCTTTGATAACATCCATAATTTTTTCTTCCTTTCTTTTTACTTTATCTGTCTTTACTTTTTGTTGTAAAGAAAACGCGCACTAAAACGCATTATTTTTTCTTTTTATTTTTTTCTTCTTCTTTTATGGCATCTTTGTATGTCTTTATGACTAAGCCATTATTGTAATAACAATGAAGATAATTAAGCTTTAAGCTATTTTCATATTTTTCCACTATTGGCATAAGATTTGGACTCATCTGGATCAATGAGTTGGGAATGATGAAGATCTCTTGAGGTTTATCAGGATCATAAGTCACATATACGTTGCCTTGAGGGATTTCGTTTTGCTCAAGGGCGAATTTTTCAATACAAGTAGTTGTGAAACTATTTAAATCTTGATCATATACTTTTAATTCGACATTCCATAAGAAATATTTGTTGAACTTGCTGTCTCTGATAAGTCTATTGCCTGTTGATTTAGTGATACTAGCTAAAGCGATATTATTAGCTTTGACCATCTTTTCTACTTTTCTTTGAGCAGCATGTAAGTCGTAATCAGCAAATAGAAATAGGACTACAAGTGATATTAATATATAGATAAGTCCATAGGTATAAACTTTATCAGCTAATTGTTGATGATTAAATAAAATGTAAATGATAAATGATATACTGGCAACTATGATTAGTGATAAAAATAGCGATGCCCTTTTGAATATTTTTAATTGCATAACTTTGCACCTCTTCTAAAAATATTATAACCCACTTTTTAAAGAAGATAGAAGTAAATTGACACCGTTTTCAAAAAAAATGCAAAAATTGTGGTAAAATTGTGTGAAATTATGGTGAAATCGCTTGCAAAACCTTTTGCGATAGTTTATATTAGAAATGCAAGGAGGTTCATTATTATATGAGCGATGTATTATTAGCTATAATTTTAGGTCTATGGGCTGGAATTTCAATGGCATTAGATCTATCAGGTATTGGCGTTCGTACTCCAATCATTACAGGTTTATTAACTGGTTTATTGATTGGCGATTTGCCAACAGGATTATCAATTGGATCAGTAATGTTGATCAACAGTATCGGTTTCTACACATTTGGTGGAGCAACTATTCCTGATTACATTACAGCTTCAATCTTTGGAACTATCGTAGGAAGCCGTTCAGGCAGTGTTGATGCAGGTATCGTTGTTGCACAAGGTATCGCATTGTTGATGACTCAGATGGACGTATTAGGACGTGCTACTACTACTGTATTCCAACACTTAGGTGAAAAAGCATTAGCTGAAAATAATATCGGTAAGTTTGAAACATTCACATTGTTAGGAACATTACCTTGGATCTTATCAAGAGCTATCCCAGTATTCTTAGGCGTATTATTGATTGACAATATCGTTGTATTAACTAACTTCGCTAATTCAGTTGACTGGATCCGTAAGGGCTTAGCTTGTGTTGGTGGATCATTACCAGCTGTTGGATTTGCATTATTATTATCATATATGGATTTGAAACAGATGTGGCCATTCTTCATCGTTGGCTTCTTACTCTATTCATATTGTGAAATGGGAACTTTACCTCTAGTATTAGTTGGTTTAGTTTGTGCATACTTTATTATTAAAGGACAAAAAGGAGGTACAGAATAATGACTGCTACTAACGCAAAATTAAGTCAAAAAGCTCTAAAGAGTGCTATCAGTCGTCATAACTGGGCATTACAATGGTGCTGGAACTATGAAAAAATGCAAGCTGCAGGTTATGCTTATGCAATGGTACCTGTAATCAAGGAATTATATTCTGACAATGAAGAACGCTGCCGTCACTTAGAGAGACACATGCAGTTCTATAATACTCACCCAGGTGCAAGTGCCCTTATCTTAGGTGCAGACGTTGCTTTGGAAGAGTCTTATCAATATGAAACTGGTGACAGCTTAAAGGTTGCCTTAATGGGTCCATTAGCTGGTATCGGTGATACTATTCAAGCTGTATTAGTAGCTCCACCATTCAATATTATTGCTGCTGGATTTGCTAATGAAGGAAATGCAATCGCTGCTATCTTAGCTTCTACTTTACCATTATTAGTTTTATTCGCTATTCGTTGGCCATTATTCAACTATGGTTATAAGAAGGGCGTTGATGTTATCAGTGATGTACAAGGTGCTGGTCAGATCGATAAATTACAAGTTGGAGCAAGCGTATTAGGTGTTACTGTAATGGGTGGATTCATTCCAAGTATGATCGGTAAGACATTACCTCTTAAATTAGGTTCTGATATGACTATTGATGGTCAGACAGTTGCTGCTAAGACTTTACAAGAAGTATTAGATGCAATCTTCCCTAATATCGTTCCATTAGCATTAACATTTGCTTGTTACTGGTTAATCAAATCTAAGAAAAAATCACCATTATTTGTTATTGCCGTATTATTCGTTGTAACATTCGTATTAGGTGCACTTGGTTGGATGGCATAGTCTATGATCAAACATTTAAGGATAGATAATAGGCTGATCCATGGTCAGGTTGCTGTTACATGGATGAACAACATCGGCGCCGATAAGATAATAGTTTGTAATGACAAGGTCGCAGCAGATCCTATTCAAAAGATGGCTCTACCGATGGCCGCTCGTGGAAATACAGTATATGTATTGTCTATTGAGGAAACTATCCGTTACGCTCAGGAACATCCAGATGAAGTTATGTTTGTCATCTGTAAATTCCCGAGTGATGCATTGGCTGTTATCAAGTCAGGAGTCGAGATCAAAACTGTCAATGTTGGAAATGCAGCTCCGATCGTAGGAACTCAATACAAGATGGTAACTAAATCGATCGCTGTAACGGAAGAAGACGCAAAGATCTATAGAGAAATCGCTGAATTACGTGGTGGAGAATTGATCAGTCAGTTAACTACAATGAATCCAGCAGATAATTTCTTGGAACTATTGACTAAAAACGGTCTATAAAAGAAGTAATGACAGAGCATGTAAAAAGCATGCTCTGTTTTTTTTCGTTATTGAGAACACTTCAAGAAAGTGATAGTAAATCTAACCGGAAAAGAGAGAAGACAGTATAAAATGAAAAAAATGTCGTAAGGGGATTAATGTTATTATCTTTGGTTAGTTTAGTGGAGGGCTTCAACAAGTGATTAAAAAAGAGCAGCAAGTGTAGGTGATTGGATCAGATATGATACTAGTGATGTATTCTTATGGATCTTTGATCTTGATCTTTCTACTGCTCATGTTGTTGATTTAAACTATTAAAAAAGGAAATCTTTACCTGGATTTCCTTTGGATATCATTTGATCTTGTCTTTGATCAGATCTAAGGCGTATGGATATAAGGCCTTCTTTTCTCCACTGTACAACTCTACAGTTGCTTTTGCTAGGGGAATGTTTGAGCTTTTATAACAACGTTTGATGTTAGAGTATTGTACTTGTTTGCCATCAATGATGCATCTTTGATCATTATAGTAGAAGTTCATATAGTTCTTGTTGTAGAAAAACTCACTTATTGCTTCTATAGCGATAGCTATTGATACTGAAACTAAGGTGCCGTTGTCTTCTTTAATACCAAAGTATAAACAGAATAAGGCAAAGACAAATAATACTACAAGTAACCAACTATAATGCTTGAAAAAAGATACTTTCTTATATTGGTCTAACCTGATCTGATTTAGGGCTTCTTCTTGTTTTTTCTTACGGTAAATAGAATATAGTATGAATACTATGCCCAAAAATAAACCGACGATATATTTGATCATAACATAAGATCTCCTTAAAAATATTATATACCAATCTGATCATTTTTTGTGTATAATCGTAAGTAGAAAAGAGGAATAAATTATATGAATACGATCATTTATCAAGATATTGCTGAAGTACAGACTAGGGGTAATAAGATCAAAAGCATTGGTTATAAACCTGTGGTCGCTACTGTCATTATGGCTTTATTAGCTGTGGCTTTTATCATCACTTTAAAAACAATAGCAATATTATTAGGCGTTTTTATCTTGATCATTGATGTGATCACTATTGTTTATGTTAAAGATCGTACAGTCATGGATATCTATGATCAAGGTGTTTTACTGTATGATAGTGAGGATAGAACTAAGGCTTATTTCATTGATTATGCTGATGTTGAAAGATGGACTGCAAAAAAAGATAGCGGTGCTAATGAAGCTATCTATTTCAAACTTAATGATGGTACAGAAGTTTATAAGAATACTTTCCAATCAGCAAGAGCTTTCCGTCAATTAAACTTACTCATTGGCGATAAGGAGGAGTTAGCTATTAAAAGCAAGAATTGGCAAGTTAGCATCAAAAATCCTTTTAAGGATTGGTTCAAGAAAAAGGATAAGTAATGAGCTTATCCTTGAGAGAACTCTATAAGAGTATCTACTAATTGTTGCTTAGTTTCATTAGTTAAGACATCAGTAAATGTTTCATAAGTTAGTAATATCTTATTTATTGGTGTAACATATGGTGAATAACCATTACTGTAACAAACTAGTACCGTGTTATTATCATTAACTAAAGATAAATAGTAAGAGAATAATTCATTTGGAGCAAAGATGATCTTGAGCTTACCTAGGGATAGTCTAGTCAAGATCATTTCTTTTTGTAATTTTTCTGGATGTTCTTTTAGTTTACTACGAACGATCTTACCAAATTCCATAGTTTCTAATTCTCTATTAGTGAGATTTGTTGGCAAGTTACTTAGATCGATATCTTCAAAACTGCATTTGGTTTCTATCACTTTTTCTTTGATAGTGAAATCTTCTAGTGGGTAATGAGTTGCTTCATTTTGCTTTAACTCTAAGACTTTGTTAAGTAGCTTTGTAGCTAGGTTAATGACATCTTGATAGTGTTGACCACTTCTAGTAAATCTTGTTGAAACATCACCAGCAGCTCCTTGTAAGAAAGTTGAGAAACAATCTTCTTTTTCAGTTAATTTTTCTAAGAAGTAACCAACATATTCAGCAGAGAAAAAGTCGGTTTCATCAGCTGATAGGATCGTTGGATGACAATTATAGTTGATGATATTAGCGATCAGTTTATCCTTATCAAAGATTTCTACTATATTTAGTATTACTAACGCTTGATGATCAGTGATCCTACTAGTACCTACTTCTTGATAAGGTAATTTGCGGTAAGTATAAGAGAGCTCTCCTGTAGTAAACTTTAACTCTTTAATTGCTTGGGTTAGTTGGGTTACTAATTGGTTGTGATAATCAGTGTTAGATGTATCACCACTATAGTGAGTATGGGTGGCTGATAAAATAAGATGAACTTTTTTATCAAATGAGTCTTTGATGTTTTCTAAGATCTCTGTTGTGTAAGAGTAGGTGAAACCTAAGACATCACAACTGATATTGATAAATATCTTTTCATCATCTTCTAAAGCGAATACTCTAGCATGTAAATGATCATTGACTTTACTTATAGGATTTACTTGTTGAAGATGGCCTGATTGTTTGACTGGTTTGATCGGATTGATCATGATCCTATTAAATGCATAACGCATAGATTGACTCCTTTCATTAGTTATTTCCTGTTAACTAAAATGTAGCACAATAATCTATTATCTTCAATAAAAGAAATACGCAATTTTTTTCCTTTGAACTGTCAAGTAAGATTATGGAAAAGATTTATAGTGATGATAAAATTTAGTTGTTAGAAAAGAGGCTTTTTATGATAATACAAAGTAAGAGAGTATATTATCAAGAACAATTTCAACCATTACAGATAGAGTTCAAAGAGGGAAAGATCAAGGGGATCTATCCTTATGGCTTATTTAAGGAGGCTAAAGATTATGATGATGCGATGATATTACCAGGACTTATTGACATCCATAATCATGGTTATGCTGGTTGTGACAGCAATCGTGCTACAGTTGACTGGGTTAAAAAATGGGCTAAGTATTTACCAACGGAGGGAGTTACTTCTTTTTGCCCTACTACTAGTAGTGCTGCTCATAAACAAGTATTAGAGGGCATGAGAAATATTGCTCAAGCTGTAAAAGAAGGTTATGAGGGTGCTAATATTTTGGGTATCTATAGTGAAGGACCTTTTATCTCTCATGATTATAGGGGTGCTCAAAGTTGGGAGAATTATTTGATCCCTACTAAAGAGATCATTGATCAGTATTTAGAAGCGAGTGGTAATAGATTGATCTATGTAATGCTCGCTCCAGAAATGTTAAATGATATGAGTGTCATCAAATATTGTGTTTCTAAAGGCATCAAAGTAGCTATAGGCCATTCAGGAGCTAGTTTTAAGCAATGTGAAGAAGCAATTAATGCTGGTGCTAAAAGTTTCACTCATACTTTTAATGGTATGAAAGGATTACATCATAGGGAAGCCGGAACAGTAGGAGCTGCTATGTATTTTGATGATGCATATGCTGAACTTATTGGGGATGGTGTTCATGTTTCTTTTGAAGCAGCTCATATCTTAGCTAAGGTTAAGGGCAAAGATAAGCTTATCACCATCACTGATTCAGTTGATTTAAAAGGTTTACCAATGGGTGAGAATGTGATAAATGGCGAAACATTTATCGTTGATGAAAATGTGGCTAGATTAAAAGATGGCACACTTGATGGTTCTGTCAATAGATTAAATGTCTTGTTGAAAAGGGAGATAAGACAAGCTCATATTGATGTGGTGACAGCGATCAATTCGGTTACTTGTAATCCGGCAACTTTATTAGGTTATTCTGATCGTAAGGGTCATATCAAAGAAAATTATGATGCTGATATAGTAGTACTAGATGATGCATTTGAACCAATACAG
Organism: Erysipelotrichaceae bacterium; assembly: GCA_963586925.1. Lineage (GTDB taxonomy): Bacteria > Bacillota_I > Bacilli_A > Erysipelotrichales > Erysipelotrichaceae > UBA1783. The sequence goes on along the minus strand of CAVAAT010000023.1, from coordinate 13,738 downwards.
ACTTATATTGCAGGTAAAGAAATGTTATAAAGACGTGATTGATATCACGTTTTTAAGTGGTTCTTGCTGTATAATTGAAGAGAAAAGAATTGGAGGATAAGAGTCAATGGTAGAAAGGATAAGACATGAGTCAGAATTATAGGCAGAAGATCATTCTATTTGATCTCTTATCCCAAAATGGGCCATTAGATTATGATCATTTTACTAATATCTTAGAAGTGACTAAAAGGACGATCAGAGAAGATGTTAGGATGATCAATGATGAGTATAAAGATGACTTACATATTTCTTTTAAAAAGAACGAGGGGTTCTTTTTAGAGATATCGGATGAGAAAAAAGAAAAGATGATCAGAGATATGAAAGGTAGATATACAGATATCTTTGATGCTAGTTTATCTCTTTCTAAAAATAGCCAAGCCATCTTACTTGAATTATTTACGGCTAATGATTATGTTAAAGTTGATAAACTTATTGGAAAATTGTTTGTCAACAAAAGAACGATAACTAATATTTTAGGTAATATTCGTAAACAATTAGAGCCATATGAGCTTAAATTAGTCAGTAGACCCCATTATGGTATGTATATCTCAGGAGAAGAGGTTAAGTATCGTTGCTGTTGTGTTGATATCTTTTATAATAGTCTTTCTCAAAGAGATTTTAACGATATCATCTTAGTTAAGATCAAAGAAGTAGAAAGGATCATTACTGACTATTTCATTACTATTAATAAGGAGATTGCTCAATCGGCTGTTTTAAAGCTTGCTTTGATGATCTTAGTTTCTTATGATCGTATTGTTAAAAAGCATGAAGTAGAATTTAATGATGAACAAAATGAAATATTAGAGAGATTAACTAGTTGTGTTGATCTTTTAGGATTATTGGATGATTTGGAACATTGCCTAGATTTAAGATATAGTTTTGATGAAAAGAAATGGATAACATTAGTTACTTGTTTAGAATGTTTAGGATTGATAGAAGAAAACTATGATAAGTTGGCTGATGATAAAAGTTGTAAGTTAATAGAAGAAGTTTATGACTTGTTGGATGAGTCATTTATCATAGCTAAATCTGATAATGGTTATTTAGATAAGTATCTTAAAAGTGATATCTTAAGGTTATATTTAATAGCTAAATTTAGTATCTATGATAATTGCTTAAGTGCTTCTTCTGTCAATACGATAACCCAATCAGGTTTATCTATTGCGATAACTAATAGGATCATTAGTTATATTGAAGAGAAACTAGATTTTCATTATGGTAATTCTTCCTTTTTTAGGAGTGCTTTCTTAGTATACTCTTTGATAAGGAGTATCAATAATATTGGTAGAAAAGTTAATGTAGCGGTATATACTCCTTTTGGTAAGGTTAATAGTGTTTCTTTAAAAAGAAGGATCGAGAATTCATGGTTAGAAGTCATTGATAAGATCGATTGTTTGTCTTATAACGATTTATTCAGTAAAAAGATCAGCGAGTATGACCATCTGATCTATAGTGATTGTGTATTACCTGATATTGATTTAAAGCAAGTTAAACCATTACAAGTGGATTATCTTTTTACTAATGAAGATTCTCAACGTTTCTATGAGGAGGTTGTTATACCTTCTAGGATCTATCATAGAGCTTTTTCAACAGTTTATATAGAAGATTATATTTATGATTATAAATATGCTAGTTTTAATAACTTAAAGAAATTACTTAAAGAAAATGTTACAAACAGTTTCATTTTAATGCAGATAGATGAACTAAAGATAACTTTGGGTAATTTGCATCATGGTAGTTTGACTTGGATTGTATTCTGTAAAGATAAAAAGGATGCTTTTAGTAAACTTATCTATTTAAGTAATTATGCTAGGGTAGATGATTATAAGTTTAATAGGATATTGTTCCATTGTATTGCCTTAGATCGTGATCTAATAAGTCTCAAGACGGCTGAGAAAGTGATTAGAAATATCATTACTTTTATCTCTACTGATGATACTATTAATAGGAAACCATATATTGATTTCTATGAGTATTACATTTCTAATAGTTTCAATAAGTTAGGGCATAGGAAGTAAAAGAGTAGTCGTCAGTTAGAGATGTTAAGAGGATATGAATGAATCAATGAGTTGTGATATACTGTGCTTGGATAAATTTCTTTTTGTTTGATAAGCTAGGAGGCAATAAAGTGTTATTAAGTGAAATAAATGGTCTTAGATCAGAAAGGCTTGATTATCGTATTATGGATGATAGAGATAAGCTTGCTTTAAAAGAGCTCTTAAAAGATAAAGAGGTGTGTGAGCCTGCTGGTTTTAAAGTGATCTCTGATGAGATGTTTTCTTACTTTTTTGAGACATTTACTGAAGATGGTAAGGCTATTGGCTTATTTAGAGAGAACAAGCTTATTGGTTATTTTAGAATAAATGATTATGTTTTAGATAGTGGTGAATATAAAGATACCAAAAACATTTCCGTGGGCTTTTGCATTGGTAAACATTATCAAAGAAATGGTTATGGTAGTGAGGCACTAGTGTTTATCACTAAGTTTTTAAGGCAAGAATATGATCATGTATTTGCGGATCATTTTAAGGAGAATATAGCTTGTCAAAAGACGATCTTAAAAGCAGGATATAAGTATTTTGATGAATATACGATGTATTTTAGGGGGCTTGGACAAGAGAAAACAGTAGAAAGTTATGTGTATTAGTTATGAGAAGAGAAGATATTGATAAAGATAAAACAACATTGTTATATGGTACGAAGTTTGTAAAGTTATATGATCTTAACTTTCAAAAAGATAGCCATTATTTTATTGCTAGTAGGAAAGATGAAGAAGAATTAGCAGTTAAAAAGAATGAACAACAGTTAGAAAGATCTAAAGCTGATGGAGTAGGAGTGGTTCTGATCGTTGATGGTAAACTATATCTAAATCATGAATATAGATTGCCTATTGGTCAAAACATCTTATCAGTTCCTGCTGGTCTTATTGAAAAAGATGAGGATGTCTTAACAGCTGCAAGAAGAGAGATAAAAGAAGAAACAGGACTTGATGTTGATAGTTTAGAGTTATTATCGCCATTAATGTTCTCTTCTCCTGGTTTAACTGATGAAAGTAATGCGATGGTATTAGCTTATGCTAGTGATTTGTCTAAAGCTGATCAAAATGGCTGTGAAGATGTTGAATGTTTTGATGGTTATAGCTTATTAGACAAAGAAGAGGTAAGAAAGATCATTAAAGATGCTCATGATGGTAATTACAATTTCTATTCGGTATATACAATAGTAGCAATGTTGTATTACTTGTGCTTGGAACAACTTTAATTGAAAGAGCAGTGTAAATTTATGAATGAGATATTTGCTTTGATCGATACGGAAACTAATTGGTCTGATGAAGTAATGTCTATTGGTATGATCATTGCTGAAGATAATACATATGCTGTTAAAAAAGAATACTATGGCTTGATCTCACCAGAGTGCTACAGTGGCGGAATGTTTTCTAGTGTTTTGAGAGATAATAAGGCAAAGATTGATAATGAATCTACTAGAGAGCAAATAATAAAAGAAGTAAAGAGCATCTTGTGCAAATACAATGTTCACTATATTTTTGCTTATAATTCTTCATTTGATGAAAATCATCTTCCTGAACTTTCAGATTATTTGTGGGTAGATATTATGAAGACTACGATGTATCGACAATATAATCCTTTTATACCAAAATATATTGATACTTGTAAGACTGGAAAGATCATGTCAAGCTATGGCGTGGAATCTATGTTACATATGATTACAGGAAAATTTCAAAATGAAGTTCACAATGCCTTGTGTGATACCAGAGATGAACTATTTATCATGAAAAGCCTTAATATGTCTATAGTGCATTTTGTCGAAAATAATAATAAGACTAGTGGTCAGAGAATAAAAGAGTATAAGGATTTTATAGATATTTAGAAGGAAAATGCTTGCTTGATCTATAAGACTTTTTCTTTTGTGAATTTTGGTTTTTTAATTGACAATCGGCCTTTAGATTTCTAAAATAGTATATGTCACTTTACGACAAAAAGTAGCCCCGGAAACTACATTTTGATTAGGAGGACAAGAAAATTATGCGTCAAACAACGATGCTTAAACCAGCAGAAGTTACTCGTACATGGTATGTTGTCGATGGAGCAGGCGTGACTTTAGGTCGCTTATCAACCGTAGTTGCATCTGTTTTAAGAGGCAAGAACAAACCTACGTACACACCAAATGTTGATTGTGGAGATTATGTTATTGTTATTAATGCCGACAAGATCGTCGTAACTGGTAACAAGTTAGAAACTAAGAACTACTATCACCATTCTCAATTCCCAGGTGGATTACGTGTTAGAACAATGCGTACAATGAAAGAAAAGTACACAGTTGAATGGGTTGAAAAATCTATTTATGGTATGTTACCTCACACTAAGTTAGGTGATGTACAACGTACTCATTTATTTGTATACAAGGGAAGCGAACATCCACATACAGCTCAAAAACCAGTTGAGTTAAAGATTGAAGGTTAGGAGGATCAGGAATTATGGCAACTAAGAAAAAAGATACTGTTAGATACCAAGGTACTGGTCGTAGAAAGACTTCAGTAGCAAGAGCTTATTTGGTACCGGGCACTGGAAATATCCAAGTTAATGGTAAGTCTTTAGAAGAATATTTACCATTAGAGACTTTAAGAATGGTAGTTAAAGCACCATTTGAAGTAACTGAAACTGTCGGTCAATACGATGTAAACATTAATGTTTACGGTGGTGGATTGACTGGTCAATCAGGAGCAATGAGACATGCTATCTCTAGAGCTTTATTGGAAGTAGTAGACGATTATCGTCCAAAGTTAAAATCTGCAGGATTCTTAACTAGAGATTCAAGAGCTAAAGAAAGAAAGAAGTATGGCTTAAAGAAAGCAAGAAAAGCTCCACAATTCTCAAAACGTTAATATCATTATCAATCGTCAAGAGAGTATTAAGATCATCGTTATGGTGGTCTTTTTATTTGAATTTAAGTGAAAAATATTTTATTGCTGATTTCTTTTGAAAAAAAGCAAGGCGACTATTATATGGGTGTTTTATCTAAAATTTGTGACGCTTACGTCGAAAATTCTAGATAAAAACACATTGAAAATGAGTGACAAAATGTTGCGGTGAAAAGATATAGCAAGATAGAAAGAAAATTTTATTTGGATAAACTTATAAAAAAGTGAATGAAATGGACAAATCAAGGTTATTAACGGATTAAGAAGAGTTGGTAAAAGTACATTGCTTTTTGCTCATCTCATTACTTTCTTGATTGTTTTTTAAGGCGTTTTCGCCTTCATCTTGATTGATATTATTGCTGCATAAGAACTGCTTTTTCATTTGACTTGAATTGATAAGATATATTCTTCTTGGCCTTAATAACTCTACATACCTTCTCGGCTTCATTGTTTGTATAAGATACATCAAAATATCTAAGAAACAACAAGCGTTCTTCTATCCTTCCTGTCATCCTTCTAAATAATTTTAAGTAATCAGCTTCAAATTTGCTTGCATCCTTAAACTCATTGTTACATTTAACTAATGTGGATTCATTAATATGAACTTGTCCATCACTTATCTCGTCGATGGTCTCACTTAATCTTTTTAAAGGTATTGTTGATAGATCATTGCACTCTTAAAAGAAGCAGAGAATGTTAAGGGATTGATCTTATATTTATCTAAGATCTCTTTATTTAACTCTTCTCCATCTGCTTGAATATGATACATTGTTTCAATCACTTTAGAAGTGATGATAAGACCTATCTCTTGAGTTCTATAGTATAAAAGATCATCTTTCTCATCATAAACTGCTTCAGCTGCTTGAGGAGCTTTCTTGACATACTTATCAATAACTTCATCATTAGAGGAGATTAATACACTATTATGAACTAGATGATCTACTTGTCCTCCATTTTTTTACTAGTATTAACTCTTGAGTTGATATTCTTCTTTTTCTTTTTGTCTAAATCATCTAGATCATCTTGTTTATCTTTAACTTGAGATAGAAGCATTTATTTTAGTGCTTTCAAATTGTTATTGGTAAATTCCAAAGATTCTATTTTCTTCTTACAACGAGTTATAGCTGCATCTTTGATAATCATTACTTCTTTTAAGTTCTTTGTCTCATTCATTATGTTTTCGCAAATCTCCATTAGAAATGCTCTTTAAGATATTCTATGATATACCAATACTGTTTATCTGAAGTTTTCATATGATGTTTCCAATTCGCGTATATATTTTACTACCGGGTTTGAAAATTAAATTGTGGACAACTTTTTTAACTAAGTCTAAAATTAGCGGTTGTATAAAATATATCGGCGAATAGTGATAATATTAAAGAAGTTTATAATAAATATTGGTAAAAAATATTTTTGTTTATGTCTTTTTTGTGGTAGCATATAGCAGTATAGATTATAAAGAAATGGAGTGTTGAACATGTTTAATATATTCAAAAAAGGTAATACGAATGATGTCTGTGCACCTTGTGATGGTAAGTGTTTAGACATTACTGATAGTAAGGATCAGACTTTTGCTGGTAAGTTGATGGGTGATGGTTTTTTAGTTAAACCAACAAGTAATGATGTTTGTAGTCCTGCTAGTGGTACATTAACAATGATCTTTCCTACTTTACATGCTTTTGGCATCAAGATGGACAACGATAAGGAAATATTAGTTCATATTGGTATCGATACTGTTAATCTTAATGGTCAAGGTTTTAAATCTTGTGTTGCTGTTAATAGTAAGGTTAAAGCAGGCCAAAAGATCATCTCTTTTGATAGAGAAAATATCGAACAACAAGGCTATGATACTTCTGTTATGGTAGTCATGGTTGGCCAAGAAAGTGTTGAAAAAGAGAATATTGGTAATGATGTAAAGACAAAAGATGTCATTATTAAGGGCTAATTTAGGCGAAATTTCTATATTATCGCATAAGTTTTGAAAAAAAGGAAAAAATTATTAAAAAAAGTAGTGCTTTTGTATTTATTTTAATTGAAAATGTTGGTAAAATAATACGGTAAGTATTTGTTACTTCAGGGTAAAATAGGTGGAAATATGGTAGATTATGACGATTTAGATCAAAATTTAAAACGCAAAGAGGAACTCGTTGAGAAAGCTAAAGAACTTTCTGAAAGTGATGATCTCAATGCTGCAAGCAAGCAATTTGCTGCATTAAGAAAGGAATGGAAGAGGTTCGAAGATTACGAGTCTAACTTCGAAGAACAGTTGCGTGATAAATTTGAAGAATACGCAAACGTTGTCAAGACTAAGAAAGATGAACTTTCAGCAAGTGCTGTAGAGAACAAAGAAGCTCTTATCGAAAAAGCTAAAGAGATCTCTAATCTTTCAAGTTTCAAAGAAGCTTCTAAGAAGATGGAAGAAGTAATGGCTGATTGGAAAAAGTCAGTAAGTGCTGGAAAAGAAAAAGACGATGAGTTATGGGCTCAATTCAAGACTGCAAGAGATGCATTCTATGATAAGAAGAAAGAGTACTATAAGAATCTTAATGAAAAGTTTGCTGCTAGCAAAGCTACTAAGGAAGAGATCATTGCTAAGGCTCAAGAGTTAGCTTCTTCAACTGAATGGAAGAAGACTACTACTGCTATCGAAGATCTTCTTGAACAATGGAAGGCAGCAGGCAGTGCTGGAAGAACTACAGATGATGAATTATGGAAACAATTCTCAGCTGCTAGAAAACAGTTCAATAGTGCTAAGAACCAATACTATTCTAAGTTAAAAGAAACTTTCGCTGAAAGAGCAACTCAGAAGGAAGAATTGATCGCTGAAGCTAAGAAGTGTGTAGCTCAGAACAATTTCTCAGAAGAGATGGTTGAGAAAGTTAAAGGCTTAAGAACTAAGTGGAAAGAAATCGGTAATTGTGGCAGAGCTAAAGAAGATAGCTTATGGAATGAATTCAATGACACAATCAACTTATTCTTCAAGAACTTAAGAGATAACAACAAATATTAGTCGATTAAATGTGGTTTGTATAAAGCCACATTTTTTTGAGGGCTTGTGAAAGTATGGAAGATTACTGGTGCTAAGATAAGTGAGTTATGTAGATCAAAAAGAACTAGAACTTATATAATTGCTAAAGAGATGAGTGATGGATCTTTAATGAAGACAATAAGAGATGGGGTAAATAAGCTTTATATTAGATTGAAATGAGAAACAAGTTTCAATCTTTTTTTGTATGATGAAATAGGGGAATAGAAATGTCAAACATCAAATGAATATTTACAAAACAAATCATTTGAACAAAATTTAATTTTTGATCACTTTTTGAATTGCTTCAAAAAATAGGAATAATCAATAAAGACGAACATGGAAATGAAAAGATAAAAGAGTTTTACTCTGATGATGGTATGAAGCCAAAAGTAGAAATAAGTCCTAATGTTTTTAAGATGATATTACCAAATAGAAATCTTTGATAAAGGGAACACATAATATATTTATAGTGGGCATGATGCCCTTTTCTTTTGGTAAAAGGGTGATGTTATTGGCGAAATAATGGGTGCAATAAAAGATTATTCAAACATTAAATAAAGAAAAGATCAGTCATTGTTATTTGACTGATCTTTTTTAGTCTCTTCCCTTTTTAGATAATCAAGATATGAGTAGTAACAACCACAGTATTGTTGACGATAGAGGTTGTTTTCATTAGCGAGCTTATCTCCTTTTTCTAAGCCACCATTCTTTTTGAAATCAGAATAGAAGTATTTAATGTCTTTATCTTTAACTAGTTGTTCACCTATTTGATTGAGCACTGCTGAATCTTTTTGTCTTGATATTGTCATGACAGTGGTGAAGTAATCAAAATGATTTTCTAAGCCGTAATCTAAGGCTTGTTTCATTCTTAGAGAATAACATAACTTACATCTTTTGCCTCTTTCTGGTTCATCAGCTAATGGCTCTAGTTTTTTAAGATAGTTCTGCCCATCAAATTCTGTTTTGATGAGTTTGATATCTGTGTGATATTTTTGATTATAAGTCTCTATTAGTTTAGCAAGTTCATCATATCTTCTTTGGTATTCTTCGTATGGATAGATGTTATCGTTGTTATAGTAAAGTGTTAGATCAAAGTATTCTGCTAAGTAAAGGGCAGGATAGCTGACACAGACACCACAACAAGTATGCATCAATAGTTTAGGCTTATAGTCTAGTTTTTTTATCTCTTCTACTTCTTGTAGTTGTAAAAGATAATATTTTTTCTTTTCTTGGCCACGCATATTAGTAGATGAACATGCAATCACCAAATGAGAAGAAACGGTATTTCTCATCGACAGCATGTTGATAAGCTTCAAAGATGAAATCTTTACCAGCAAAGGCACTGATCATCATGATGAGTGTTGATTTTGGTAAGTGGAAGTTAGTTATCATGGCATCAGTAGCTAAAAACTTGTAACCAGGATAGATGAAGATATTAGTGTTACCACTACATTCTTTAAAACAGTTATATTTGCTGTATACGGATTCTAAGGTCCTTACAGAAGTTGTGCCTGTACAGATGATCCTTTGACCATTAGCTTTAGCAGCGTTTAGTATATCGGCTGTTTCTTTACTCATTTGATAGAATTCTGTGTGCATTTGATGATCTTTGATATCTTCTGCTGATACTGGTTTAAAAGTGCCCAAGCCAATGTGTAAAGTTACATCTACAAACTTAACACCTTTGTCTTCGATCTTTTTGATCAGTTCATCAGTGAAGTGAAGTCCAGCAGTTGGTGCAGCGGCACTACCTTCTATTTTTGAATAGACTGTTTGATATCTCTCAGGATCTGCTAATTTTTCTTTGATATATGGCGGTAAAGGTACATTACCTAATTCATTTAAGATCTCCATAAATATGCCACTATAGATCATTCTGAAAAATCTAATGCCATTATCACCGATCTCAGTACATCTAGCTTTTAGTTGGCCATCACCAAAAGTGATGAGTGTTCCTACTTTAACGATCTTTGCGTTACCTACTAGTGTTTGCCAGATGTCTTCTCCTTCGTTTTTAAGCAATAATACTTCACAATGACCATCTTCCTTCGTGCCATTGTCTTTAGCGTATTTTACGCCAAATAAACGCGCTGGAATGACTCTTGTGTTGTTTCTTACGATGATGTCATCTTCTCTTAGATAATCGATGATGTCATAAAAATGATGATCAGAATAGGTTTTGTTTTCTTTGTCTACTACAAGTAGTCTTGAGGTGCTCCTATCTTTTAATGGTGTTTGAGCTATCAGTTCTTTTGGTAAGTAAAAGTCAAAATCTTCAGTTTTCATATTTTAGAACCCCCTTGGATTAGTTCTATTTAAGTCATGTTTTTCAAAGAATTCGTTCTTGAAATCTAAGAAACGATCTTCATTTATAGCTGTACGCATATCTTCCATTAAGTGGATCAAGAAACGTAAATTATGTAAAGACATCAGTCGCATGCCAAAGCCTTCATTACATCTAAATAAGTGTCTTAAATAAGCTTTAGTGTAGTTCTTACAACAATAACAATCGCATTCTGGATCTAGTGGTGAGAAATCATCAGCATATTCGGCTCGTTTGATATTTATCCTGCCTTGTGATGTCATAAGTGTGCCATGTCGAGCGATACGAGTAGGAAGAACACAGTCAAACATGTCAACTCCACGTAGTACTCCTTCAAATAAGGCATCAGTTGATCCTACTCCCATTAGATATTTTACTTTTTCTTTTGGAAGATCGATCATTGAGTAGTCGATCATTTTGTATAGTGTTTCTTTTGTTTCACCAACTGAAGTACCTCCAATAGCATAACCATCAAAGTCCATGGCTGCTAGCTGTTGAGCTGAGTATCTTCTTATTTCTTCAAATTCGCCACCTTGAACAATACCAAATAGAGATTGTTCTCCAACTCTTTTATGAGCATCTTGGCAGCGTTTTGCCCAACGTAATGTACGATCAACAGAGTTCTTCATATATTCATAGGTTGCGGGATATGGTGGACATTCATCTAATGCCATGATGATATCGGCACCTAGTTTGTTTTGAATATCTATAGACTTTTCTGGGGATAAGAAAAGAGTAGTACCATCCAAATGGGATTTGAATGTAACACCTTCTTCAGTGATCTTTCTCATACTAGTTAAAGAGAATACTTGGAATCCTCCAGAATCGGTAAGCATTGGGTTATTGTAATTCATGAACTTATGTAAGCCACCAGCTTTAGCTACGATATCTTCACCTGGCCTTAGCCAACAATGGTAAGTATTAGCAAGTATAACTCCAGCATGCATATCATATAACTCTTCGGGAGAGATGAACTTGACGCTTGCTGCTGTGCCTACGGGCATGAACATTGGTGTTAGTACATCACCATGAGGAGTATGAAGTATTCCAGTTCTTGCTCCTGATTGTTTACATATATGTGTTGTTTCAAATGTAACTGCTCTTTTTGTTTCACTCATAAAAATATTCCTTCTTTGCTTAAATATATTACCACAAATTTAGGAATATTTCTTTTCTTTACCTAATATGTAGTAGAGGGTGATGAAAATGTATGATGAAAATAGTATTTTAGAAGTTATTGAAAAGTTAAGAATGTATAAAGAGAAGGGTGGAATGAATATAAAACAGATTGATAGGATCATCAATAGTTTGCAGAATATTTATATCTGTGAGAGTATTGCTTCTTTTAAGATGATGGATGAAGAAGATGAATTAGAAGACTTTGTTAAAAAGAATATGAAGTCTGTAGCGGTTAAGCTAGATAGATCAATCACCACGATCTATCGTAAATTACATGATCATAGTTTTACTTTGATCGAGTTAGAACAGATAAAAAAGATGCGTGTTGAAGATCAATAAATGAGTCAACAGGGCTAGTCTCGTGTTATAATTCTTCTATGAAGAAAAGTAATTATCTTGTTTTACAGATATTGTTAGCGATGTTGTTGCTAGGTATGGGATTATTGATCGAATTAAGAGGACAGAATACGATCAAGGGAGTAGCCTATAGTTTTTTAGTTGCTCCTGGTTTTATGCTTGTTTTAACGATCTTTACTGCTCATATCAAATATCAAAAACATTATCAATTTCTTATTGTCAGTGGTGCAGTGCTATTTGTGATAGAGGCGATCATCTTTGTTATATTTAATTTATATAAGATTGGTTTTCTTATCTATTTGATATTACTAGCAGTAATTGCGATCACTGTGGCTTTGTGCTTTATTTTCTACATTATTTATTTAAGGGTAAAATAAAAACGACCTAAGTCGTTAAGGATAAAAAAATGGCGCCTGAAGTAGGACTCGAACCTACGACCGATCGGTTAACAGCCGATTGCTCTACCGATTGAGCTATTCAGGCAACACAAATATATTACTACAACTTAATTATTTATGCAAGAAAAAAATGAAAAAATGTATTATATTTTTTAAAAAAAGAATACAATAGATGTGGAGGAGTTAATTATGAGCAAAATATTGTTGACTGGTGGGGCAGGATTTATCGGAAGTCATACAGCTGTAGCTTTGATCGAGAGTGGTCATGATGTTGTTGTTTTAGATAATCTTGTTAATTCTGAAAAAGATGTCGTAGAAAATGTTGAAAAGATCACAGGCAAAGATGTTAAATTTTATATTGGAGATTGTCGTGATGAACAATTGATGGATAAAGTATTTAAGGAGAATGATATTGATTCTGTCATTCACTTCGCTGGTTTAAAGGCTGTTGGTGAATCATGTTCTAAACCATTAGAGTACTATGAGAATAACTTAAATGCTACTTTGACATTACTTAAGACAATGTTAAATAACAATGTAAATAAGATCGTCTTCTCTAGTAGTGCTACAGTTTATGATGCAAGTAATGATGCTGAAAGAGTTGAAGGAATGAGACTTGGCTGTACTAATCCATATGGTTGGACTAAATTTATGTGTGAGCAGATCATTAGAGATGTATGTACTGCAAACAAGAATCTAAGAGCAATAAGTTTACGTTACTTTAATCCAGTAGGAGCTCATAAGAGTGGACTTATTGGTGAAAACCCTGTAGGCATACCTAATAACCTAGTTCCTTACATTCAACAGGTAGCAACAGGTAAGAGAGAATACTTACATGTTTATGGTGATGATTACAATACACCTGATGGTACAGGAGTAAGAGATTATATCCATGTATGTGATTTGGCTGATGCTCATGTAGCAGCATTTGATTACTTACAGAATCATGAAGGTAGTATTGAGATCAATATCGGTACTGGTAAAGGAACATCAGTATTAGAGATGGTACACAGTTTTGAAAAAGTCAATGGCGTAAAGATCCCTTATAAGATTGAAGGAAGAAGACCTGGAGATGTTGATAGTGTTTATGCTAATACAGAAAAAGCATATGAACTATTACATTGGAAATCTAAGTTAACTGTTGATGATATGTGTAGAGATGCCTATATGTGGCAATGTAATTTGCAAAAAAGAGAAAAATAGGTATAATAAAGTTGTATACCACAAGGAGGTTATATTTAATGTTTAAAAGATTATTTGGATTAGCTGTATTCACTGCTGCAGTTGCTACTGGAGTAAAGGTTGTTAAAGATATTTTGAATGCTGATGAAGAAGAAAAGAGTGTTATCGATCTTGATTCTTGTTCAAATTCAGAATCTTGCTGTTGCTGTCATAAAGAAGAGCAATCAGAAGATACTCCAACTGAAGAGTAATTATTGTTAATTGATAGGATGGACAAAGATCCATCCTTTTTT
>CAVAAT010000022.1:0-43995 GCA_963586925.1 Erysipelotrichaceae bacterium | reverse complement strand
CGAAACTTAAATGATAATAAAAAAATAGAGGGAGCATGCTCCCTTTTTTATAATAACTCAGCCAGAAAACCCACTACCTTTAGGTGGTGGGATGAATGGCGTCAGGAGTTAATACTGATATCTTTTACCAATAATACCTGCATTCTGTAAAGGATATGCTATAATAAATACATAGGGATTCTCTCATTCCTAAATCTTTAGAAAGGAGTAAACGTATGTATTTAACGGTAAAACAACAGGTAAAACATCTGTCTAAGGAAGACTATCAATCGTTAAGGGAGCTTTGTCATGCTGCAAAGAATCTTGCAAATGAGGCTATCTACAACGTACGACAGTATTACTTTGCTGAGAGTGAGTTTCTTAAGTACGAGAAGAATTACGTTCTGCTAAAGAACAGTCCCAACTATAAGAAGCTTAACTCAAATATGGCTCAGCAGATACTAAAGGAAGTAGACGGCTCATTTAAATCATTCTTTGGATTACTTAAGTTGGCAAGACAAGGTAAGTATTCAATAAGAGACTGTAAGCTACCTCACTATCTTCCTAAAGACGGATATGCAACCCTTGTTATTGGATTCATAAGGCTTAGCGGCAATAAGCTTATACTTCCGTTTTCTAACAGCTTTAAGAAAACTCATAAGGCTGTAGAAATAACAATGCCTCCGATACTGCTTGATAAGACTATCAAGGAGATACGTATCATACCAAAAGCAAATGCCAGGTTCTTTGAGATTCAGTATATATATGAAGCTGAATGCATTCAGAGAAATCTTAATCAAAACAACGTACTGGCACTTGATCCGGGTGTAAATAATCTCGTTACAGCAGTATCCACAGAAGGCAAAACGTTCATTATTGACGGAAGAAAGCTTAAAACCATAAACCAATGGTTTAACAAGGAAAATGCCCGCTTACAGTCCGTGAAGGATAAACAGAGACTTGGCAAAAAGCCTACTAACAGGCAGAAGGCTATAGCTCGTGAACGTAACAACAAGGTTAATGATTACATGAATAAGGCTGCGCGTAAGGTTATCGATTACTGCATCAGTAACGATATCGGAACGCTTGTAGTAGGCTATAACGAGACCCTGCAAAGGTCTCCACATATAGGCAAGCCTAATAATCAGAGCCTTGTAAATATTCCTTTAGGAAGGCTACGCGATAAGTTAGAGTACCTTTGCGAATTAAACGGTATCAGGTTCGTTAAGCAGGAAGAGTCATACACCTCAAGAGCAAGCTTCTGGGATAAGGATGATATTCCTGTATATAACAGCGATAATCCGAGAGAATATATATTCTCCGGAAAACGTGTACATCGAGGTCTGTACAGGACGTCAGATGGTACAACCTTTAACGCAGATGTAAACGGCGCATTAAACATCATGAGAAAAAGTAGCGTTGTGGATATGAGTATCCTATACGGTAGAGGCGAAGTGGACACGCCTGTAAGAATAAGGATTGCCTGATAAAGGTGGAGACTTAAATATCAAACTTCTTAAATGGGAGCGCAAGCTCCTTAGAAGCCACCTACCTTTAGGTGGGTGGTGGTTCACAATACGGTTGAATTATTATGTCGTTTTGGAAATACTATATTGTACGGCCCTTTATTGACTTATTAGCTCATTTACTGTTTTCACTTTTTTGCAGGTAAACTTACAGATAATATAGGAGCACAAGAAAATCTCCAGGGTTAAAACAAAGATATGTGTTTAACTTTCGAATGTAGAAAGCTTGTATTTTTGTGATCGCTTAGAGGCTATCTATACTAAATGGTAAATCAAGAGATTAATTTCACTTATTAACAAGATTCTCTTCTAATAAGACTACCTTTGATTTCAATTTCTTCTTCTAAAAATTTATTGTCTGAGTTCATTTTTTCTAATAATTTATCACATGCTATTTTTGTCATGAGATCTAGATTTCGATCTAATGTAGTGATAGTTGGAGCGCTTAAAGAAGAATAAATACTATTATCAAAACCTACTATCTTAATATCCTCTGGAATTTTAATACCTTTTTTTGTTAAAGACCTAGATACACCATATGCTAATTTATCCCATAAACAGAACAAGCCATCATAATTGATTGTGCGTAGATAATCAAAGAATAATTCTGCTTCTTCAGCTGATGATTTATGGAAACTAGGAATAATAATAGAATGTTTTTTTATTTCCTCGTTCGTATATGGTACACCTAATGTATCAAGGAAACCAGAAACCCTTCCAACCATAATAGGATCTTCATTATTGGAAGGTGCAGAGTTCGATGGATAGGATTTATACACAAATTTAATTTGGTTGCATCCTGCATCTAGCAAACACCGTGCTGCCATGGCGCCTAGGTCATACTCATCAGACACAATATGCGTAACAGGAAGAGTGCCACGAAACGTTCTATCAAGTGTAACTACCGGAATGTTCCATTGCATAAGAGATTTGTCTAACTTACTACCTGTCCCAACAAAAAGAATACCGTCTGCTTTACTACTTGCCAGCTGTTTGATTGCAGCTAACTCTCGACTAGGACTAGAAGCTGTGTTGAAAATTATAATTGAATATCCCAACTTATAAAAATAACTATCAATAATTAATGCCATTTTAGAGAAGAATTCATTTGAGATATCAGGAATAACTAAGCCAATTGTATAGCTTTTTGCATTTTTTAATTGTCTAGCTGCTTTATTGTATATAAAACCTGTTTCTTCAACATATTTATTTACTTTCTCAGCAACTTCTTTTGAATAGTATCCACTTTTGTTTAAAACTCGAGAAACAGTAGAAGGAGCGATCCCCAACTCTTTTGCAATATCCTTAATAGTTTCCATACATGCATATTATAACATATGTGACCACGTCTTTTACACTCCAAAAACTAGGAAAAATCACCAAATCTCTAGAAGGTTGATTACACTTCAACAAAAATAAAAATTAAAGTGAAAAAAGTTTGTGTTTTTGTTGACAATTAAGATCATATAATTTAGAATGAATGTGCAAACGTTTCCACAAAGGAGGAGTAATGGATAGTTCAGAAAATAAATATTTAGTGCATTTCAATATTATCTCTCTAGCAGGTATGGCTAAAAGCAATGGCTTAGAAGCAATTGAAAATGCAAAAGAAGGTAATTTTGAAAAAGCACAAGAACTAATGGAAGAAGCTCAAAAGAGTTTGGTAGAAGCACATGATATGATGTTTAAAATGCTACAGGATGAAGCAAATGGCAATCCAGTAGATATGAATATCGTTGCAGTACATGCTCAAGATCATATCTCTATGGCTACTGTAATATTAGATCTAGGTGCTGAAATAATCAATCTTTATTCAAAGGAAGGAAGATAATTAAATGGAAAAGATGAATATCGTATTAGCTTGTAGTGGTGGTGTGTCTAGTAGCATGCTAGTAAATAAACTTATACAAGTAGGAAAGGAAAAGGGAGTAGAAATTACTTGTAACGCATATGCAGTTTTAGGTGTGGAAAAATATATTCCTGATGCAGATTTAGTTCTTATTGGACCACAAGTTAAATATATTGTTAAAAAGTTACAAAATGAATTCCCTGATAAGACAATTGAAGTAATCGATATACGCGACTACGGAAGTATGAATGCAGAAAATATTTTGAACAAATATTTAAACAAATAGCTTATTTATTTTTAGCAAATGTGGAAACGATACCACAAATTAGATGTTATAATTTTAGATATTCTAAGAAAAAATGTTTGGTTTGTAGATGATGAGAAGGTGGAAAATAAATAAGTAATGATCAATAAAAGATATATAGAAGAAATTCAAAAAGTAAATTATTTAAAGAAAGGATAAAATATGAAATTAGAAAATTTACAAGACAAATTAATGGAATTTACTGCTAAGGTTCAGGGCAATAAGTATATTGCGGCAGTATCCAAAGCTATGTTAGCTGGTATGGGTGTGTTAATTGCAGGTACAATCGCAAATATCATCGTTAACTTACCAATTTCAGCTTTTCAATCATTTTTAGAAAAGACAACATTATTAAGTTTCTTAAAAGAAGTAGTCTTAATATTCCAAGCAACAGTACCAATGACATGCTTCTTAATTGCATATCATTTAGCAACAACTAATAAAGTAGATGCAATTCAAGCAGGTATTGCTGCGTTTATGAACTATTTAGCATTAGTTCCTTCAACATTTGCAACAGATGCAAATAATCAATTGACTGGTACATTATCATTTAGTTCATTAACACCTGAAAATATGCTTACAGCAATTTTGGTAGGTCTATTAACAGGCGCTTTATTCTCATGGGCTATTAATAAACATTTCGTTATTAAACTTCCAGATTCAATACCATCATTTGTTAAGGTTTCACTTGAATCTATTCCTTCATCAATCGTTACAGTACTTCCATTTATTGTTTTACGCTTTATATTTGCGAAAACATCATTTGGTACATTCCCAGGATTTGTAAACACAATGTTAGCTGCACCTTTAGGATTAGTTGGAAATAGCTTAGGTGGACACTTATTATTCTTGTTCCTTAACAATTTAGTATGGTTCTTTGGAATTCACAACGCTCCAATTGCTACAGTTGCTATGGTTGTGATGATGCCTGCGATGGTTGAAAACATTACGGCAGTTATGTCAGGTCAACCTGCAACAGTTCCATTATCACTTATCTCTTATATGTTTATTCAAAATTTGTTTGGTGGTTCATGTTGTACACTTGGCTTAACAATAGATACAGTCATATTTGCTAAGTCTGAAAGATATAAGGCACAAGGTAAAGTTCAACTTATTCCTTCATTATTTAACATTATGGAACCTGCTGCCTTCGGTATGCCATTGATCTTAAACCCAATATTCTTTATCCCAATGACAGTTGGACCATTAGTTCTATATCTAATTTATTGGTTTGGTTTGAAACTTGGATTATATACAGTTCCAATCACAATGTTGAATGGATTCCTTCCAGGATTTATTCAAAGCTTCTTCATGGGTGGAGGAATTGGATTTGGAATTCTAAGTATTGTACTTGTAGTAGTATGTTGCCTATATTGGTTACCATTCCTACTTGCTGCTGATAAGAACGAATTAAAACTAGAAAAAGAAGCAACAGCTAAAAATAATTAATGATTAGGCCTGGTAACACTAGGCCTAATTTAGAAAGGTTTTTATGAAAATTAATAATATTATGCATATTGCATTTTATACCGATCAAATGGATGAAATGATTAAATTTTATACAGAAGGTTTAGGTGGAAAAGTTAAAGTATTAACTAGATATGAAGTTTATAAAGATAGAGCAGATCGTCCATATTTTCAAAAAATAGCAATAGAAGACCCAAAAAGAATATTCAATGTTTATATTGAACTTGCTCCAAATCAATTTATTGAATTATTTCCAAAGATGCCATCTCAAACAAAGAATGAAGCTGAATGGAATTCTCAACTAGGTTATACACATTTTGCTTTAACTGTAGATGATATCTTTGAGACAAAGAAAGAATTAGAAGAAAAAGGTATTAAACCATTTACAGAACCATCAAAAGGACCATCTGAAACTTGGCAATGTTGGTTTAATGATCCAGATGGAAATAAGTTTGAAGTAATGCAATATACAGAAAACTCTTATCAAGTGAAAGGACATGTAGAAGAATGAAATTAGGAATTATTGGTTCAGGAACGATCGTACAAGAATTTTTACCAAGACTTGTTGCCTTAGAAGGAATGGAAGTAGTTGCTATTCAAGGTGTTCCTGGTACTGAGCAACAAGTTCAAACGCTATGTGATGCTAATGGTGTAAAACATGCACTATATGATTTCGATGAATTATGTAAATTAGATATTGATACAGTATATGTAGCTGTACCTAACTTCTTACACTTTGATTATTGTAAGAAGGCATTAGAAAGAGGACTAAATGTCATTGTTGAAAAACCCATTACATCAAATTACAAAGAAGCAAAAGAACTAAAGAAGTTAGCTCTTGAAAATAATAGATTTATTTTTGAAGCGGTCACAACTGTTTATTTAGATACATACAAAAAGATTAAAGAATGGTTACCTAGAATTGGTACAGTAAAACTAGTTAAGTGTAACTATTCTCAATATTCTAGAAGATATGATGCTTTTAGAAATGGAGAAATTCTTCCAGCATTTGATCCCAAAAAATCAGGTGGAGCTTTGATGGATTTAAATCTATATAATCTTCATTTTGTAATGGGATTATTTGGAGAACCAAACGAAGTAAAATACTATCCAAATATGGAAAGAGGAATTGATACTTCAGGCGCTCTAATTATGAAATATGATGGATTCGTTGCAGATTGCACAGCAGCGAAAGATTGTGCCGCACCATTCTCATTTGTAATTCAAGGAACAGAAGGATATATTTCAACAAAGTTCCCACCAAACTTAATAGGTGAAGTAACAATTCATTTAAATGATAAGACAGAAGAAAAATTTGATGATGGAATGTTTATGAATAGATTAATTCCTGAGTTTAAATTCTTTATTGATTGTATTAATAGAAATGATTCAGATGCTTTCTTAAAAACATTAGACGAAAGCTTAGCAGTATCTAAGATTCAAACAAAAGCCAGAGTAGAAGCAGGTATTATTTTCCCTGCAGATGAAGACTAGTACTATGAATACACAAATAGCTGAAATATTAAAAGCATACAATAATAATCATTTAAAAGAATTAGAAGAAATTGAAAAATACTTTCATGTAGATCATTTTGATAATGATGATGCATTTAAATTAGGTAAATTAATCGTAGAAGATAAAGATAACTATGATTGTGGTATTGTGGTTGTAATCACAAGAGAAGAAGATGCATTTGAAGTATTTCGATTTGTATCAAATGATAAAAGTCAAAAAAATATAGATTATGCAACAGGTAAAAGAAATGCTGTATTAAAGAATGGACATTGTAGTGTATGGACATTAATAGATGGAGCGGTAAATGGCAAAGATATCAAAGACTTATTTATGAATCCATCTATTGTGGCTACTGCAGGAGCTTTTCCAATCTATGTGAATGAGAAACATACTTATACAGTTGCGGTATCAGGATTACATGAAGGAAAAGATTTTACAATTGTTATTAAAGCGATGGAGAAGTATTTAAATAAAGAACTTCCTACTCTTGATGCACCACTTTTATAAGATGATTTTAAAAATATTTATCTTTAGATATGGGTGTCTTAATAATGTATAAAAATATATAGAAAGGATGAATCATGGGATTTAAAAAAGATTTTTTATGGGGTGGCGCAACAGCTGCTAATCAATATGAAGGTGGATGGAATGAAGGTGGAAAAGGAGCAAGTGTACCAGATCACGTAAGAGGCGGTACTGTTTCTACACCAAGAATTTGGGATAAAGAACTAGATCCATCTGTTTATTATCCATCTCATCAAGCAACAGATTTCTATCATCATTATGAAGAAGATATCGATCTGATGGGAGAAATGGGATTTAAATGTTTCCGTATGTCTATTAACTGGGCTCGTATCTATCCAACAGGAATGGAAGAAAAGCCAAATCAAGAAGGTTTGGACTTTTATCATAAAGTATTTGAAAGATGTAAGAAGAATGGTATTGAACCATTAGTTACTTTATCTCATTATGAACTTCCTTGGGGTTTATCTGAAAAATATAATGGTTGGTTAGGCAGAGAAGTAATTGATTACTTTATGCGTTATTGCAATACAGTATTTGAAGAATATAAAAATGAAGTAAAGTATTGGCTAACATTTAATGAGATTAATGTAGGAATGAATTCATTTGGTTCTATTTTATCTTTAGGTATGCAAGGAATAGACCATGGCATGATGTTTATAACAAATGTTACAGATCAAGAACGTTTCCAAGCTTTACATCATCAATTTATTGCAAGTGCACAAGCTGTAGTTTTAGGACATAAAATCAATCCTGATTTCAAGATTGGTAATATGATTGCAGGAAATTTAATTTATGCATTTACATCAAATCCAACAGATGTATTAAAAGCAGATGATACATTTAATATGAATAATTATTTCTGTGGAGATGTACAAGTTAGAGGACATTATCCATATTATGCAAAGAGATATTTTGCAGAACATAATATTTCTATTCATAAAGAACAAGGTGATGATGAAATCTTAGCAAAAGGAACGGTAGACTTCTATTCATTCTCTTACTATATGTCATCTTGTATTTCAACAGATCCTGCTGTTACTGAAAAAGCAGGTGGAAATATGTTTTCTGGTATTAAGAATCCTTACTTAGAAACATCTGAGTGGGGTTGGCAAATTGATCCAGTAGGATTACGTATTTATCTAAACAGAATTTACGGTCGTTATGAAATTCCACTAATGATTGTAGAAAATGGATTAGGAGCAAACGATGAAAGAAGTGAAGATGGTTTATTCCACGATTCTTATCGTATTGACTATTTAAGAAAACATATCGAAGCAATGAAAGAAGCTGTAGAAGATGGTGTTGAATTAATGGGCTATACGATGTGGGGATGTGTTGACCTTGTGTCTGCTTCTACTGGTGAAATGAAGAAACGCTATGGCTTTATCTATGTAGACAGAGATAACGATGGTAATGGCGATTTCCATAGAGAAAGAAAAGACTCATTCTATTGGTACAAAAAAGTAATTGAATCTAATGGCGAAAACCTAGATTAAAGGAGAAAGTCATGGGTTTTTCAAAAGATTTTTTGTGGGGCGGAGATATTTCTGCAAATCAATGTGAAGGTGGTTGGAATGAAGGTGGTAAAGCACCGAATATGACAGACTACATGATAGGTGGCACAAAAGATTCTCCACGTATGATAACTTATGAGTTGCCAGATGGTACAAAAGGAAAAGCATTCGCAATAGTAGATCGAGCAAGTTTTCCAAAAGATGCCACGTTAAAAGTATTTGAAGATGAATATTACCCAAATCATAACGCAACAGATTTTTATCATCACTATGAAGAGGATATAGAGCTATTTGCGGAAATGGGATATAAAGCTTTAAACCTTACATTGTCTTGGGCAAGAATCTTTCCAAAAGGTGTAAAAGAAGGAGTGAATACTGAGGGCATTGATTTCTATCACAAAGTATTTAGTTTGCTTAAGAAACACAATATTGAACCATTAGTGCATTTATATAAGTACGATATGCCTGCTTTCTATAACACTGAATGGGGTGGATGGAAAAATAGACAACTTATTAATGAATATTATGAATATGCAAAATATTGTATTGATGAATATAAGGATGAAGTGAATTTATGGTCTACATTTAATGAAATAAATGTTGCACAATTTGTTTTTTCTAATGAAACTTCTGAAAAAGAAGAAGCGTATACAATATTACATAATCAATTACTCGCATCAGCTAAAACAGTAAAATATTTACATGATACTTATCCGAATAAAAAGATTGGTTGTATGGTTGCGGGTATGTTCTCATATGCATATACATGTAATCCAATTGATGAGTTAGAAGCACAAAAGACAATGCAAGATAATTTCTATTATGCTGCGGATACTTTTGTTAGAGGACATTATCCATCTTATGCACCAAGATTATGGAAGAGACTAGGAATATGTTTAGAAGTATCAGAAGAAGATAAACAAACACTAGCAAGTGGTAAAGTGGATTTCATGGAATTTTCTTATTATTCAACGAGTGTAGTTTCTGCAACACCTGATGCAATAGAAAAAACTTCTGGAAATATATTGGGTGGATTAAAGAATCCATATCTTGAAGTATCAGAATGGGGATGGACAAAAGATGCTAAAGGGCTAAAATATTTCCTTCATGAAATATATGATCGATATCAAATACCTTTATTCAATTGTGAAAATGGATTAGGTGCGAATGACTCGCTTACAACAGATGGTAAAGTGCACGATGATTATCGTATTGATTATTTAAAAGCACATGTAGAAGCGATGAAAGAAGCAGTAGAAGAAGGCGTAGACTTAATGGGATATACAACTTGGGGTTCTATTGATATCGTATCTGCTTCTACTGGTGAAATACGAAAGAGATATGGTCAAATCTATGTAGATATTGATGATGAAGGAAATGGTACATTTAACAGATTTAAGAAAGATTCGTTCTACTGGTATAAGAAATGTATAGAATCTAATGGAGAAAATTTATAATCTGATGGGGGAATACTTGGGACTGGTAAAATAGCATATCGTTTTGTCCCAAACCCCAAAAGTTAGACAAAAAATTAATCTATTTACATAATAGGGCTTTCTCTTTTGCTTGGCAAAGAGTAAGTCCTTTTTATTAGGGCAATCGCATAAAAAAATAAGTCGAGCTATAAAAGCTCAATTTCTTAAGACAAGTATTATATAAAATATAATACTAAGGATTGGAGGTCTGAATATGTCTAATTTGCCTGATTGGGTAATTTAGTATAAAGAAAAAGGCACTACTATTCGTAAGATCAATAACAAGTACTACAAATATAGAGTTCATTCTAAACGTAAGGAAGGTACAAACTACCCGTTTTAGTCCAAGATGAATTACTTGGTACTATAACTGAAAATGGCTTTCTACCTTCAAAAAGAAAGATGATCATTCCTTCTGCAACAGAGGCAAGAACTTTATATAGTTTCCAAAATGATGGAATATCCACTGAAAGATGTACTATAACAATGGATGCTATGGGCACACAAAAAAATATCGTTAATAAGATCGTCGAAAAAAAGGACATTATTGTCTAGCACTAAAAGAAAATCAAATGACATTCTGTAATGAGATTACAGAATACTTAGATTTCGCCATCGAGTATGATGAAGAAAAGGAAAATATCACTTATTATGAGCCAACAGAAAAAGATCATGGAAGAGTTGAAACAAGGAAATACTATGTAAGTTCAAGGACTGATTTCATAACTAACTTAAAAGATTGGCAAAATTTATCGGCGATAGGTTTAGTAATATAGGAAAAAACAGTAACAGGAAAAGAAAAGACAGTTGAAAGAAGATATTACATAATGGATCAAGTATTAAAGGCAGAAGATTTTGCTAGGTATACAAGGAAGCATTGGCAGATTGAAAACAATCTTCATTGGGTATTAGATGTGATATTTAATGAAGATCATTGTACTTCTAAAAAAGATAATGCCATTATCAACATAGTAACTGTGAGAAAAATGGCATTTAATCTTACAAAAATAGATCCTTCAATGAGTAAAAAGGCTACTAAGAAGAAAATAATTGATTATACTTACGATTTTGATCTATATTTGAAACTCATAAACGCAATCATTAAGCAACTCACAATAAAAGAACTCTAGTTTTATGCGATTGCCCTAAATAATATAATGTAACCGTTGAAATTACATCAATTGTTTGATATGATTACTGTTAAAGAGAGGTGTTGACTATGCAGATTTCTAGCAGATTTACAATTGCAATTCATATGTTTGCCTGTATAGATGTATTTTCTGATCAGAAGATGACAAGTGATTTTATGGCAGCAAGTATTGGAACTAATCCGGTGATAGTACGCAAGATACTGCTACAATTAAAGTCAGCAGGACTGATAGAAGTTGCAAGAGGAACTGGTGGAGTGACAATTACAAGACCACTTGAACAGATTACTTTTCTTGATGTTTATAAGGCAGTGGAGTGTGCACCAAATGAAGAATTATTTCATTTTCATGAGAATCCAAATCAGGAATGTCCGGTAGGAAAGAATATTCACCATGTTCTTGATAAGAGACTAATAGAGGTGCAAAGAGCAATGGAAGATAAGCTTTCCGAAATGACTCTTGCTGATGTGAAAAAAGAGATTGCAATATATACAGAATAATCGTAAATGATAGGGCTTTGGAGTTTGTTATTCCGAGCTCTTTTTATTTTCATGTCTGCAGAGGATTAGAAATCATTAAATGTTGTTTATTGTATGTAAAGAGACAAAATGAGTTAAAAAAATATAAAAAAATTCGTTGTAACTATTGACGTTACATTAAGCAAAATGCTATATTATAGATGTAACCAAAAGAGTTACAACAAAAATAGGAGGTATATTTAAAATGCAAAAAGTAGTAGAATTTTTACAAAAAAACCCAGTTCAGTATTTGGCAACAGTTGGAAGAGATGGAAAGGCAAAGTGTCGTCCTTTCATGTTCTGTTTCGAGCAGGATGGAAAACTTTGGTTCTGTACTAATAACACAAAGGATGTTTACAAGGATATGTTGACAAATCCTGAGGTAGAAGTTTCTGTTTCTTCGCCTGAATACGCGTGGATTCGTCTTCATGGCAAGGCAGTATTTGAAGATAACAAAAGTGTAAAGGAAGGATGCATGAATAATCCTATCGTTAAGGGACAGTATCAAACAGCAGATAATCCTATTTTCGAGGTGTTCTATCTTGAAAATCCACATGGTGTGATCGCTGATTTTTCAGGAAATCCACCTTATGAGTTCTAATAACAGACAATCTATAAAAAAGAGTACAGTCTTCGGGGCAAGGTGTAATTCCTAATCGGCAGTAAAGTCTGCGAGCGAAAAGTTGATATGGTGCAATTCCATGACCGACGGTTAAAGTCCGGATGAGAGAAGATATGATAGAACATGTCCCGCAGGAAATCTACCTGCGGGCGGTTTTAAATTTACACATATCTCACAAAAGGAGATTTATGGGTGACAATATAACAAATATTAGAAAAAGAGAAAATTTAGTTTATACTAGGAATATAACAATGACAGCTCTTTTGGCAACTATATCATATGTGTTAGCTTTTTTGGAGTTGCCGGTTCCGTTAAGTCCATCATTTGCGCGAATGGATTTGTCGGACTTACCTGCGCTGATCGGAACATTTACGTTTGGACCGGCTACGGGAGTGATGATAGAACTGATAAAGAATGTATTACAGCTTCCGTCTACATCAACAGGAGGAATTGGTGAGCTTGCCAATTTTCTTATGGGTGCATCATATGTGTTATCTGCTGGCTTTATATATAAAAACAAAAAGACAAAGAAAATGGCAATATGGGCATGTGTTATTTCGAGTGCAATTATGGGAATAGTAGCAACGATTGTAAATTATTTTATACTTCTGCCTTTATTCGAAACATTTATGCCGCTTGATCAGTTGATCGCATCATTTGGCGAGTTTTTGCCATTTATTCAAACGAAGTTGGATATTGTGTTATTTAATGCATTGCCGTTTAATATCTTAAAAGGCTTGATAATTGGAGGAATTACAATGATGCTATATAGAAAACTTACACCAATACTGAAAGGAGAGATTGTTAAATGAAAAAAATGGATTATCTCAAACTTCTAGTGGATGAAATTCACTCAACAACAGTAGCTACAATAGGTTCAGATGGATATCCTCAGACAAGGATCATAGATATGATGTACTATGATGAAGACGGTGTGTATTTTCTTACAGCGAAGGGAAAAGCATTTTATGATCAGCTGATGAACCAACAGTATGTGGCTATATCAGCAACAAAAGATAAAATTGCAGTTTCTTTACGTGGAAAAATAAAGAATATAGGAAAAAAGAATCTTGACGTTATGTTTGAGAGAAATCCATATATGAAGAAAATATATCCTGGAGATTCGAAGGAGGTAATTGAAGTTTTTCAGCTTTATGAGGCACAGGGTGAGTACTTTGATATAAGTGATCCTTCTAATATTGTGAGAGATACAATACTGATAGGGAAAAAAGAAGTTGTTCAGACTGGTTATTTTGTCGGGAAGGACTGTATCGGATGTAAGTTGTGCTACTCAGTGTGTCCCCAAAAGTGTATTGATATATCTTCCATTCCGGTTGTGATAAACCAAAAACATTGCTTGCATTGCGGAAGATGTGCAGAAATCTGTCCAAAACAGTGTATTGAAAAAAGAGGCTGATTATGATCTACAAGAAAATTAGAAAAGAACATGTTGATTGGCAAAAATATTTATCTTACACTCCGGCAAGGGATTATGTATTCCAAAAAGATACATATGAACAGCAGATCGGTATGGCAACAGAATATATAAAAAATGCAGACAGTATCATAATTGGAGCTGGTGCTGGTGCATCAACTGCGGCAGGAATCGAGTATGGGGGCAAGCGGTTTACAGAGAATTTTGCAGAATTTATAGAAAAATATGGCAGATATTATATGACGGATATGTATGCAGCCGGTTTTTATCCATATCCTTCTGAAGAGGCAAAGTGGGGATACTGGTCAAAACATGCATTAATGAACCGATTTGATCCTCCGGCATTACCGTTATATGCTGATCTTTATGATATCGTGAAAAATAAAGATCATTTTGTATTGACTACTAATGTCGATCATCAGTTTTATAAGGCAGGATTTGATGAAAAAAGAATATTTGCTACTCAGGGAGATTATGGGAAAATCCAATGTCAAAAAGGATGTCACCAAAAGACTTATGATGCAGAAGGACTGTTTTATAAGATGGATGAAGAAAGAAAAGACTGCCTGATTCCTTCAGAGCTTGTGCCAAAATGTCCCGTTTGTGGCGGCAATATGGCTATGAACCTTCGTTGCGATAATTATTTTGTGGAAGATGAAGGGTGGCACGAAGCAGCTGATAGGTATGCTGATTTTCTGAAAAAGAATAAAGGCAAAAAGGTTGTGCTTTTAGAACTTGGAGTTGGATTTAACACACCAGTTATTATACGCTATCCCTTTGAAAAGCTGCTACGTGATAATAACTCTTACAGTCTAATACGTCTGAACATGGATGAAGCAGTGGTACCGGAAAGTTTTGGAAAACGAGCGATCGGTATTGGTGGTGATATGGCAAAGGCAATTACCGACATTAGGAAAGGTTTATTATGACACAGGATGAACGAAGAAAATATTTGATTCAGTATCTGTTAAAAGAAAAAATTAGTTTTGGCAAGCAGAACATTCCTGAGGATAAGCGAGAGCAAGAAAATTTGCTTCGTTCGCTTATGAATGTTAGACTACCAAGAGCAATCAGCAATGATTTTTTGAAAATACAGGATGAGTATCTTAAAGAAAGGAGTATAGAACGTGGGATCATAGATGTTGCCACACTTACTCCTGTAAAATCTGATCCGAGATTATACATTTGGCAAGGCGATATTACAACACTGAAATGTGATGCAATCGTAAATGCGTGCAATTCACAGATGCTTGGTTGCTTTGCCCCAATGCATTCCTGTATTGACAATTATATTCATACTTATGCTGGTATTGAACTGCGTTTGAAAATGCAGGAGATCATGTCAATGCAGGGACATGAAGAAGAGACTGGAAAAGCAAAAATCACATCGGGTTACAATCTTCCAGCAAAATATATTCTCCACACTGTAGGACCAATCATAAAAGGGAGTGTTACAGAAAAAGATGAGACTCTTCTTGCTAGCTGTTACAAGGAATGCTTAAAACTTGCAGCTGAGAATGAGGTTGAATCTATTGCTTTCTGTTGTTTGTCTACTGGAGTATTCTGTTTTCCGCAGCAAAGGGCTGCTGAGATCGCATCATACACTGTAAAGCAGTATCTTAACAAAGATAGTAGAATTAAAAAAGTAATCTTTAATGTGTTTAAGGACGAAGATTTGAAAATCTATAAAGGAATATTGTAAACTGTCCACTACCTTTAGTTTGGAGAAAGTTGACTACCGAATCTTGAAAATGATGTTAGTGGTCGTTCTTCTTTTGTTATCAAACATTTCTAAAGAATTTTTCTATTATTTTACTATATATTTTTTACTGATCATATTAAAAACTTCTAGCAAATATCTACTAGAAGTTTTTTTGTAGGCGTGGATCACTTGGGAAACATGTATTTCAACCCCAAAATTTAATTACTGAAAGAACAAACGGTCTATTTAATGCGATTATTGTAGAAACAACACTCACGGCAAATATGGATACAATTGTGAAAAAGCCATGGTATAACCTAGATCACTTTGTAAAATTACAAGTACATTCGACAAGTACCTACACTGAAAAGATAGATTGCTTAGATCATCGAGCAAAAACTTTTTTTGAATATAGCGAAAATAATATGCTGGAGGTTTGTAGAAACAAACAAATGCTGTTATTGTGTCAGCTTTTGCGTTGAATTAATCAGATTTGCTAGTTCTGTGCCTGATTCTTGCATTCCTCGCTTGATCCATTCATGAATCCAGCCGCATATCATATAGGCAACTGATGTAAATAGGTATGCCAATGCATTCGGCAGTTCTTCACTAATGGAAAACAGAGAGATGACCGTCTCTTCGACGATATTATCTAAGTTAGCCTGGTATATATTCAGGTAGAATTCGGAATGTTTTTTCATGTAATCAAGTAGACTGATAAGTTTAGCACTTATATTGTCGGTTCCATCCATAATGAAACTTCCACCCCAGTCATTGATCAGGCGATCAGATTCCTGCTTTAGGACATCTTTTAAATCTGTGTAGTTGCGATAGAAAGATGCTCTACCGACTTCCGCACGTTTCGTGAGAGTACTGATCACAATGGAATCAAAAGATTGCTCTTCCATCATTTCCATCAGTGTGTTCAGTATTTGAGTTCGGACGTATTGGTTCTTTTCGTGGTTATTCATATTCATGTGATGAGACACCTCCTGCGTATTTGTTTCATTTTTGCTGAGACAATTGACACATCGATAACACAATGATACAATTGTCTCGACAACTTGTCAAGGGGTAACATTTAAGGAGGAATGCTATTATGGCAAAGAAAAAGAAAAAAATAGGGATTGGTAAAATCGTACTAATCGTTTTGGCAATTTTGATTGTAACCACAGTGGTTGTTGTAAAGGTTGCTATTAATAAAATCGCTGACAATGCTGAGATAAAAGAATTGAGTGCAGACTATCAGACAGGTACTTGGTATCATGTTACACCGACTGGTGCTGTTGATTCTACTGGCAAACAGTGGCATGGACTAGTTCGCTTTGGCACGGAGAATAAAGTCGTGATCAATTTCTACGGTGGTGGAGTGAGCATCAATGAGGATACTGCAAAAGAAGGAGAAGACTTCTATTTCCATACGATGGGAGATCAGGAGTTTGCTCAAAATATTGGTATCTCTGCATATGACAGCAAAAACCCACTTAAGGACTGGACATTTATCAATATTCCTTATTGCACTGGCGATTGGCACATTGGCACAAATGACTTTCCGTATACAGATAAAGATGGTAATTCGCAGATTCTGTATCATCATGGGTATACCAATTTCAAACTGCTGATGGATATGTTGATGCCTTATCTAGGAAATCCTGATGCAGTGCTTGTTACGGGATGGTCGGGCGGAGGCTTTGGCGCGTCATTCCTTGCAGAAGAGATATTCAGTGACTATTTTCCAGAGACTAATAATAGAACTGTTCTAGTGGATGCGGCATTTTTACTAAATGATGACTGGAAAGAGATTGCTGACAATGTATGGGGAACACCTGCTCATATCGCTGAACGTTTTACCGGAGATAATATCGTGTTGGATTCCCTTCAGTCGCTTTCTACAAATATTACGGATGCTAAGATACTTTTTCTCTGTTCTGTTCGGGACAGTGCGCTTACACAGTATCAAAATTATTTAAATGGCGAAACGTTTGAGGCAACAGAAGAGACAGGTAAAGTATTTGAGAGCAATCTGAAAGTCATGGTCAATGAACTGCTTACCTTGCCGAATAGTTCTGTGTTTATCTGGAGTGATAAGGAAACTGACACAGAACTTACCGGCCATACTGTTACCATGATTCAGTTTGTTGATGCTGAATACGGTGGAGTCAAAGTCTCAGACTGGCTGATGGATGCCATAGGAGGAAATTTGGTCAACCATGGGATGGACTTGTTATCCGATAGTAACTGATCAAAAGGATGATCTGTTCCAGTAATTTAACAAAGCTGACTATGACAATTTGATAACAAACTGCATTAGCTTAAATTTTCGCGTGAAAAGTGATTGAAAACTGACAGGGGAAATCTGAGAAGAAAGCATTTGTTATTTATATGTTCTTCTTGAATGCGATGGCTGAGAAGGTTAATACATAGGTGGAGTTCTTATTTATCTACATAGACAATGAGTTCTATCATGGACTAAATAGTGAAAAACATGCAAAAAAACGTTGGCTTATTATGTTACATTTAGTCAGATAAAAGAAAAGAAATCTTCAACTAAGAAGACTAAAAAGCATGATCGCATAATGGAGAGATTTGAAAAAAGAAACAAAAAGAATTCTTGTTAAAATGTTGCCAATATTATGACAACATTTTTTACATTCTAAGATAATTTTTGTAAACTATAGTAAGAAAGTTAAAATTTTGATGATTTTTTATGATGCAAGAGATACTTTCTTGATAAAAGTGTTACGAAAAACTATAGTTTGATCGTGGAGGTAAGGAAATTATGAATTTTAGTCAACAGGTAAAGAGTATTAGGGAAAAAGAAAACTTGACTCAGGAACAATTTGCGATGAAACTAAATGTTACAAGGCAAGCTGTATCTAATTGGGAAAACGATAAGAATCTGCCTGATATAGGTATGTTGATATTGATGTCAGATGTATTTCACTTGTCTCTAGACGAATTGATTAAAGGAGGCAATAAATCAATGAACAATATGACGGAAAAGATCATTAATGATGGAAGTGAAACAAAGAAAGCAAGATACAATATGATTTCAACTCTTGTTGGTATAGGATTATTGTTATTAGGTATCTTACTTATTGTTATTAAGGGATCATCGGTAGAATATGTAGATGCTGATGGTTATCTGCATGAGAACTTCTTTTTATTACCGATAGGCTTCTTCTGCATGTTCTGTGGCTTAATTTCTTTTATGACTATTGGTATTAGAGAGATAGTCTATAAGCTTAGGAACAAGAAGTAGGACATTTTTGGGATTTGTTATGGATATAGTAAGAGTAGATGACTATGAAGATAAGAGATTATCTCAAAAAGTATTGTTTCAACATGGCTGTTTTCTTGTGGATGATGCTGTTTTTGAAGTAAAGATAATTTCCGATCATGAAACAATAATATAAGGGAAAATGAAGAGATATATCCTATAGTTGATCTGATCACTATAAATATTGATGATGTTCATCCTTCCCAATTTTATATTGATAAGGAAAAAATAGAAACCATAAGTAGCTTTATTGATAAGTAAGAAGATATGATCATTCAAGTTTGCAGAAAGGGAAAAAAGCATATTTCTATAGATGACCATACTAGATTGTACTATACTTATCTTAAAGGCTGGAAAACTGTTTGAGCAATGATTCAAAATGCTGAAGAATATGTAGAGCATTTTGTTGGCGAAGCTCAAAGAAGGGACATTTATAGAGTTAGTGATATGGATTTATTAGAACATGAGCAGTATCAAATAAAATGGTATAACTTTTGTGATGAATATTTTTTAGGTAAAGAAAGCAGGGAATAGATAAATGAAGATTGATATTACATTAAAGATCACACCAAAGATGGTGGTTGATGCTCAAGGAAATGAAAAGAAGACTTTGGTAGGACATTTAGGCACGCATTTTGATGTCATGAACAAAGAATTTCCTTTGGAGTATACTGAAAGAAAAGCAGTGGTTTTTGATATAAGTTCTTTTAAAGAAAAAGAGATCACAGAAAGTGATATAGATTTGTCTAAAGTGGAAAAAGATATGTTTGTGGCATTCTATAGTGGTTTTATTGAGGAAGTTGGCTATGGTAATCAAAAGTATTTTAAAGAACATCCTCAGATATCTTTAAAACTCATTGATAAGCTATTAGAGAAGAATGTATCTATCATTGGTGTGGATTTTGCGGGTGTAAGAAGAGGAAAAGAGCATACTCCTACTGATCAACATTGTGCTGATAATGGGGTATTCATTGTGGAAAACTTATGCAATCTTCATAGTGTCTTAGAGCATAGTGATACTTGTCTTATCCATACTTATCCTTTGAATTATGCTCAAATGAGTGGTTTACCATGTAGAGTAGTAGCAGAAGTGGAATAAGCATATGACTGATCTAGAAATGGCAAAACAAATAGCTCAAGCAGTAAAACAATATGGTGGTAAGACTTATTTTACTGGCGGCTATGTTAGGGATAAATTATTAGGGAAGGAAAATAATGATATTGATATTGAAATCTTTGAACTAGATAAAGATAATTTCTTTGATGCTGTTAAGCCCTTAGGTGACGTCATTTCTTTTGGTAAGTCATATAGAGTCTTTCATGTTGTGGGCTATGATATTGATATTTCTTTAAGCGATAAAAGCTTATTTGATTCTTGTAAGAGGAGAGATCTAACGATAAATAGCATTGTTATGGATGTGTTGACTGGTGAAATTGTTGACTATTTTAATGGTGTCAATGATATAAAAAAGAAAGTGATCAACTATGTCGATAAGTTAACTTTTATTCAAGACAAACTTAGAGTATTTAGAGTGGCAAGATTTGCTGCTGTTTATGGCTTTACGATAAGTGAAGATACTTTGTCATTTTGCAAGAGCATTGATGTTGTTGATGTTTCAAAAGAAAGAGTATTTGCTGAGTTATGTATTGCTTTAACAAGAAGCGAACGACCATCGATCTATATTGATAGTTTGAAAAAAATGGGTAAATTAGATCATTGGTTCAAAGAAGTTAAACAACTTATTGGGGTAACACAAAATCCTATCTATCATAGTGAAGGTGATGTTTATACTCATACTTTGATGGTATTAGATCAAGCTAGTAAATTAAAAGGTGAGAGTAGTTATTCTTTAGGATTTATGATCACTGCTTTATGCCATGATTTTGGTAAATATGTCGCAAGGCAAGTTGTTGATGGAGTGATACATAATTACGCTCACGAAAAGGAAGGCTTACCTTTAGTAAAAGAGTTCTTGGATAGATTTACTGATGATAAATATCTTCATAAATATGTAGCGAATATGGTCTTGTTACATATGGCCCCTAATAAGTTGGCTTATGAAAAAAGCTCGATAAAAGCAACTAATAAGATGTTTGATAAAGCAATTGATAAAAAAGGATTGGTGATGTTTGCTTTGGCTGATGATAAAGGCAGGATAAGTGAAATAAAACATGAAGATTACACCTCTTTCTTACTGGAAAGATTAGAAATATATGAAGAGTATATGAGAAGAGATCGCATCACGGGTCAAGATTTAAAAGAGTTAGGCATAAGCGAATCTAATTTATATAAAGAGCTATTACAATACGCACATAAGTTACATTTGTCTGGTGTAGATAAACAAGCGGCCATCAAACAATTAATGCATTACTATAAAGAATTAAAGGAAAACCTCGATCATTAATTTCGAGGTTTTGTGCTTATATAGGCTTCTTGTATAACGAATTGTAAAATCTTTCATTAACAATAAATATTTTACAATATAAGTATTGCGAAATTATTTTTTTATAATATAATTGTTATCGTTGTTTAGGAATTGTAATAAAATTGTTTAGTGATTCTAAACAATTTTGGAGGGGAGGTATCTATTGTGAATGTTGGTCAACGTATAAAAGATCTCAGAAACTTTTATGATCTAACACTCGAAGAATTAGCGTCACGTTGTGAATTGACGAAAGGATACTTGTCACAATTAGAAAATAACCTTACTACGCCTTCTTTGCCTACACTTATGGATATTGTCGAAGCTTTAGGAGTCAGTATGTCGGAGTTTTTTAGTGAAGAACAAGAGAAAAAGATTACCTTTACTGATGATGATTTCTTTGTGGATGAAAAAGATGGCTATACCATTAACTGGGTTGTGCCTGATGCTTTGAAGAACAAGATGCAGCCAATGGTCATTGAGCTTGCACCTTATCAGCGATCCGAGAGCGTCTTACCCCAACCAGCGGAGGTTTTTGGTTATGTACTAAGTGGCAGTGTCACACTTATTTATGGAACTAAAAAATCACACTTGAAGAAGGGTGAGACTTTCTATCTTCAATGTAACAAAGAACATTATTTATTAAATAACACGGCTAAGAGTGCTAGTGTATTGTGGATCAGCGATCCACCTATATTTTAAAGAGGAAGAGATATATGAGAAAATTGATCGAGTTTAAAAATATCGTTAAAAGTTTTGATGGTCAAGTTGTTTTAAAAGGAATCAACTTGAATGTATATGAAAATGAGTTTGTAACATTATTGGGACCTAGTGGTTGTGGTAAATCTACATTATTAAGGATACTAGGTGGTTTCTTAAAACAAGATGAAGGAACTGTTATTTTTGATGGAGAGTGTATTGATGATGTACCTGCTTATAAAAGGGAGATTAATACAGTTTTCCAAAAGTATGCTTTATTCCCTCATATGAATGTTTACGACAATATAGCTTTCGGTCTAAGGATCAAAAAAGTCGGCGAAGATGTCATTGATCAGAAAGTTACCCGTATGCTTGCTTTAGTTAATCTTGAAGGTTATGAACATCGTAATGTAACTTTACTGTCTGGTGGTCAACAACAAAGAGTTGCGATCGCTAGAGCTTTAGTCAATGAGCCAAATGTCTTATTACTTGATGAGCCATTAGGCGCTTTGGATTATAAGTTAAGAAAAGAGATGCAGAGAGAATTAAAGAGGATACAACAAGAAGTAGGTATCACTTTTATCTTTGTCACTCATGATCAAGAAGAAGCTTTGACTATGTCAGATAAGATCGTTGTTATGCGTGATGGTGAGATTCAACAGACTGGTACACCAATTGAGATCTATAATGAACCTGCTAATGAGTATGTTGCTAGATTTATTGGTGAGAGCAATATTGTTGATGGTATCATGTTAGAAGATTATAAAGTTAAATTTGATGATAAGGTATTTGATTGTAATGATTTTGGCTTTAAAACAAATGAGCCAGTAGATGTACTTATCAGACCTGAAGATCTGCATATTGTAGATAGAGATAATGCTTTGATGAAAGGTGAGGTCAAATCGGTTGTCTTTAAAGGTGTTCATTATGAACTTATCGTTGAGACTATCTCTGGTACAAGTAAAACTGTAACAATGCATATTTTAGCAGGACACGATACTTACAATGAAGAAGCTGGCGAAAATATGAGTGCTAATGATTTCTTCTTGGATTTAGAAGATGTTGGCAATCTTGAAGATTTCGATTTGATTGCTAGAGCTAATGCACAAGCTTGGGATAATGAAGAAAATGACTTGTCAATAAGTGAGGTCATCTGTGATCTAAAACAACAGGTAGGCTCTTATACATGTACTTTCAAGACTAGTAAGGGAACAGAAACATCCATTGTAATCCACGTTGTAAGTCCGACTTATGTAGAGGATGCTCGTCATAATATTGGTATCAGTGCTTTTGATTTCTTTGTTACAGCAGATGAATTAAAAGAGTCAATGGCTATTTCTACTGACTTAAAGACTTGGGCTAGTGCAGAAGCTTGGAACTTACAAGATGATTCTCCTATTGACATCACAGAAGTTAAATATGATTTTGAACCTACTGAAGTTACTGAGGGTTCTTATCCGATCACTTTCGCTACTCAAGGTAGAGAATATAAAGTAGAAACTACATCTGTTCATGAAGAGGGCGACAAAGTTGGCTTGAGTTTTGATAGAGATGACATTCATGTCATGAGTAAGATGGTGAACGAGTAATGAGTAGTTTTAAGAGAATGACTTACCCATACATCATTTGGTTACTGGTGTTTGTGGTTGCGCCGATGATCATGATCGTGCTTTATGCTGTAACTGTTTCAGGCAATGATACTATCGTATTTAAGTTTACTTTAGAAAATTTTGCTCGTTTCTTTCAAGATGCTGACTTTTTAAGAGTCTTGTTCAATTCTTTAAGGATCGCATTTATCACTACGATCATCTGCATCCTTATTGGTTATCCTACTGCTTATGTCATTGCTCAACAAGATGAAAATAAACAAGCATTTTATGTATTATTACTTACTTTACCTATGTGGATCAATATGTTAGTTAGGACTTATGCTTGGAAGGGTATCTTAATGCGCTTTGATCTTTCTAGCGAATTTAAAGTGTTCGTTGGTATGGTCTATAACTTTTTGCCATATATGATCTTACAGATCTATACTTCTTTGTCTAAATTAGATAAGAATTTATTGAATGCTGCCTATGATCTAGGAGCTAATAAAGTGCAGACTTTCTTGAAAGTCACTTTGCCTTTGTCAGTTCCTGGCATTGTATCTGGTATCACCTTAGTATTTTTACCAGCAGTAAGTAGTTTCTGTATTCCTAAGCTATTAGGTGGTGGTGAATATGTTTTGATCGGTAATCTGATTGAGACTTACTTTGTTACTACTGGTGACTGGAACTTTGGTAGTGCTATTTCGCTTATCATGGCAGTGATCATCATCATTTCGATGTTCTTCACTAAGAAAATCGATAAGAATCAACAGGAGGATTAACAAATGGAAAAAGAGAAAAAAAGTCTTAGTTCGTGGTTAGCTTCTAATGTTTGGTTGATCTTGATCATTTTGTTCTTCTATCTACCAATTGTCTATGTTGTTATATTTTCTTTTAACTCAACAAAAAGTTTAACAGTATTCTCAGGCTTTTCTTTACAATGGTATGAGAAAGTGTTCTCTGATAGAACGATGTTAGAGCCGATCTACTATACAGTTTTAGTGGCAGTCATCGCAACAGTTGTTTCTACTATCATTGGTACTGTTACAGCTATCGGTCTATCTAAACAAAAGAAATTGGTTAGGGAGTTAGTTTTACAAGTCAATAACTTACCAGTCATGAATCCTGATATCGTTACGGCTATTGGATTGATGTTGTTCTTTTTATCAATAAATGTGGAAACAAGTTTTTGGACATTGTTGTTGTCTCATATTACTTTCTGTATCCCTTATGTTATCTTAGCTATCATGCCTAAGTTACGCACATTAGATGATAATGTTGCTGAAGCTGCACTAGATTTAGGTGCTACACCTTTTCAAGCGTTGACTAAGGTAATCCTTCCTCAGATAAGTCCTGCTATCGTTTCGGGAGCATTGATGGCTTTCTCAATGAGTTTTGACGATTTCGTTATTTCATTCTTTACTACTGGTACTGGTGTAAGTAATATTTCTATCTATGTTTACTCAATGAGTAAGAGAATAAATCCTAGTATCAATGCTTTAAGTAGTATCATCGTCTTAGTCATTACTACAGTACTTGTAATAGTCAATGTTGTACCAATGATCAAAGCTAAAAAGCCACAGGAGAAAGAAATGAGCAAAAAGAAATCATCTCTTGTACCGGCAGTATGTGCAACTTTAGCTGTTGTTATCTTACTTGTATCATTAGGCTATAGATCAACAGGTGATTTCGATCCAATTGCTGAATTTGGTTCTGATACTTTGAATGTCTTCAACTCTGGTGAGTATATTGGAGAAGACGTCATCAGTAATTTTGAAAAAATGTATAACGTTAGAGTCAACTATGATACTTTTACGACTCAAGAAGAAATGTATACTAAGTTAATGGGTGGTTCTTCTTATGATATCATTGTTCCTTCTGATTATATGATCGAAAGATTATTAAAAGCTGATATGTTACAACCAATTGATAAAGAAATCGTTAAATCATTGGATAATATCAATTCGGAACTTAATGAGTATATGAGTTTTGATCCTAATATGGAATATTCTGTTCCTTATTTCTGGGGTTCACTTGGTATAGTTTATGATGAAACTCAAGTAAGTACCGAAGAAGTTGAATCATTAGGTTGGGAACTATTTAGACAAGAGAAGTATGCTGGTAATGCTTTTATGTATGATTCTGAAAGAGAAGCGTTCTGTATTGCTTTTAAATCACTAGGTTATTCAATGAATACTTCTGATGACAATGAAATACAAGAAGCATATCAATGGTTAGTTGATATGAACAATAAGTTAAAACCTTCATATGTCACTGATGAAGTCATCGATGATATGTGCAATGGTGTTAAAGCTTTTGCCTTAGTATTCAGTGGCGATGCTGCTTACATCTTAAGTGAAAATGAGAATATGCGTTATTATGAACCAGAACAAGGTACTAATATTTGGATTGATTGTATGTGTATCCCTTCTAATGCTAAGAGCGCTAAACTAGCTAATGCTTTCATAGAATATATCATTTCATATGATGTAAGTTATGCTAATTCAGAATATGTTGGTTATACTTCACCAAATGCCGAAGTAGCTGAAGTGTTGAGCAGTGAAGATGGTGATTACTATGGTAATGAAGCATATTTACCAAGAACTGATAATCCACTAGATGAGACTTTTATAGATAATGAGTTACAGAGACGTAAGATCTCTGAATTGTGGGTTAAAGTAAAACTTAACTGATAAAAAAGGTGCATGTGGGTATGCACCTTTTTTTAACGACAAGTAGTTTAACCTACTTGAGCACTATTCATTTTTAAAAGCATAATGATCATCGAAAGCAATGATCTTAACTTTTCTGTTTTTAAAGTAGTTGTAGATGACTAAGATGATAATAGTAAGTAAACTACCTATTAATTTTACTGTTTGTGAGCAGCGAGCATATTCTGCATCGTTAATGATAAGGATTTTATCAACGATAAATAAAATAGCTAATAGAGTTGCACTGATAAGTATCACTTTTTTATTGAACATCTTTTTTAGTGGTAAAGCAGGAAACATAAATATAGATGTGATGATTATTCCTACAAGTACTAATATTAACAAAATGAACCAATGAGTTAGATCAGAAGCCATACCAGATAATACATTAGTCCATAATGGTCTAATGACTAACATTAATAGCCAACCAATGCACCATAAAGGAAGAAGTAGAATCGATCGATAAGGTTGAGGTATCTTACTTAATAAATATCTCATCTTATTCTTGTAGGGATTTTTCTCATCCTTTTCGTAAAGCTCCATGACATCATCAGCATAAGTATCATCAATGATCTCTAGTGGTGAGTCATAAGCGTTATTGACTAGTAGTGAAGTAGTAGCGGTAGTTGCGATCATCGCTTTCTTTACTTCTTTTTTAATATCTTTTTCTTTCTTTTCATCTTTCTTCATATCTTTATTTTAATTGAAAAAATTTTTTTGTAAAGTGTAAAAAATATCTTGCATTTAGAAACGAGTTGGTATAGAATAATTCTTGCGAGAAAGCATGGTGGTTCCTTAGCCAAGTGGTAAGGCAACTGACTGCAACTTAGTGACCACCAGTCCGAATCTGGTAGGAACCTCCAGAAAACGCAGATGTGGTGAAATGGTAGACACGAGGGACTTAAAATCCCTTGGTAGAAATACCGTGAGGGTTCAAGTCCCTCCATCTGCACCAGTTTTGTTTGAAACTCTGATGAAATTCATTAGAGTTTTTTTATTTACTTTTTTTATATTTAATTATATAATTTTAATAGAACTTATTCCAAGTATTATAAGGAGAGTACAATAAATAGCAAAGAGGTAAAGAAATTATGAAAAGATTACTCACAATTCTATTAACACTAGTATTAGTTGTTACTTTATTACCAATGACAATTTATTCAGATGGATCAATAAAAGTAGTAAACACAGTTAAAGAATTAACTGATGCACTATCTGATGAAAATGTTGACAAAGTTGTATTAGGTAATAGTATTCATGTTAAAGATGACTTGAAGATTTATAAAACAGTTACGATCGATCTTAATGGCAAAACTTTATCTTTGCATAAAGATTTAGATATCTATGGCTCTATAGTTTTAACTATAATGGATGGTGCAGAAAATGGTCGAATAACTGGTGATGATATTGATGCTTATGCTCCATCTAGTTTAGTGATTAACGGAGGAACAATTGAATTTGATAATTTACTCAATTCTGGTGAGCTTACCATCAATGATGGCTTAGTGATAAGTGATATCTATAATCGAGGAACTTTGACATTAAATGGTGGCAAAGTCACAACAACAGGGTATTATACTATATATCTAAATGATGAAAGTGTAATGTATGCTAATGGTGGAACAGTAATTTCTGGTAAAGAGAATTCACTAGTTAACTGGGGATATGTTTATTGTAATGAAGGTTCACCTGGAACAGTTTTTCAAGGTAGTGTTTATAACGCTTATGAGAAAAGCTCAATTTATGGTGGTACTTATGAAGGTAGTGTAGTAAACCTTGGTCTTATAGCTGCTGGCACATATAAGTCAACAATTACGAATACTAAAAACAATGAAAATCCAAATTATAATTATGATCCAGTTATTAAAGGTGGTATGTTTTATGACGATATCACAGGAGAATATACTTTGAGTGGATTAACTGTTACATATAATGTAGACTCTACTAAATATGCGTTACTTGTAGTACAAGCAAAAGAGAAAGCATATGCTCCTATAACACCTTCTACTAGTGGACATTTAGTATTTGATGGTTGGTATAAGGATTCTGTTAAGTATTCTTTTGATACATTAGTTGAAGAGAACATCACATTAAATGGTGTTATTGATCATCCTTGGGGTGAATGGACTAATAATGGAGTGTTAACTCATATCCGTTATTGTACTAATGCTGATTGTGATGCAAGTCAAACTGGTG
This sequence comes from Erysipelotrichaceae bacterium, assembly GCA_963586925.1. GTDB lineage: Bacteria > Bacillota_I > Bacilli_A > Erysipelotrichales > Erysipelotrichaceae > UBA1783. Next base: position 15,520 of record CAVAAT010000022.1, on the reverse strand, counting down.
ATTGCACTAGTGACTATGTTGCCAATTGTGAAACTGGCGTAAGTTGTAGCAAGTGTGGTGTCAAAATGAATGAAGCTGATCCTGGCAATCATACTAAACTAAAATATTATCCTAAATTAGAAGCTACTAAGAGCAGTGATGGACATGTAGCTTATTGGTATTGTGAAGGATGCGATAAGTATTATCTAGATGAACAACAAACTAAGCAAGTCAATAAAGAAGATACGATACTACCTAAGTTAAAAGTAGATAGAGTGCCTAATACTGGTGATGATAGTATTAAGTGGTTTGCTCTTATGACTATCAGTGCTACATTACTTGTAACTATTGGAAAAAGAAAAAACAAATAGAATTAATAAGATTTAAAGGCGGTTGGATGATCGTCTTTTTAATTTCTTATTTGTTGATTGATTATTTATATAATAATTTACTGTAGTTGTGAACTGAAGATATGGATATTGGTAAAGAGCTTGTTACGATCAGGGAAGTTTTAAACTTAAATCAAGAAGAACTTGTTAGATGTTAGAGACTACTTTCAAGGTCATCGATCAAAGGGGAAAATATATAAATCTATTGAGATTTTACTGAAAAAATGATCGGGTTTGTAAGTGAATTTAATGATATTAAAGATATACTGATCATTTCTAACTTGATCAAAGATATTAATGAATTTATTAATTTTCAAGAGAAATGATCTAAACACAAGATCGTTTTGTTTGATAAAAATAAAAACGAGAACAAGTCTCGTTAGTCAATTTCACTATTATATACGATAGAGTTAATGATAGAAGCTATCTCTTTGTTTTCATTATATAGCTCACTTCCTGATTGATAGTCAATTGTGTAGTCGTTTGCTTCGATCGATATCTCAACATATCGATAGACGTTTTCACTTTTTTCTAACAATATCGTTACTACTTGTGTGTTATGAGTGCAAAAACTGAAAGCTTCAAAATCATCTTTTCCTATCGTGAACTCTCGATAATCACTATACAAAGAAACATTTGCTTTTGTGACTTCGTAAGAGGTGTCTTCCCCTAGATAGATGAATATAGAATAATTTTGTTCTGTGTTGACTATCTCTTTTCTATTGATGACATCTCCCTTTACTTCAATGTTGGAAGATTTTGGATAATAAAGCTCTATTGAAAAATTCTTATGATTAAAAGATTCTTTTTCAACTGTTAACTTTTCTGTATTTTCTTTGCAACCTACTAAAGTCAATATAGTGAGAATAGTAAGTGCAAGTAGTGATAATTTCTTTTTCATAAACCTACCTTGTGAATATATTATAAACATTCTTCCTTTCCTTATTATTATAACTTATTTAGAAAAATAATAATAATGACAAATTATGAAAAGTCTATGTTATAATAGATATGTCGGTTACGACATGTTTATGCCTGAAGGGTATAAAGAAAGGAAACGGGAAATGAAAAAGTTATTAGTTGTTTTATTAACTGTTGCAATGACTTTTGCTATGTTCGGATGTACTAACGAAGAGCAAAAAGAAGAACAAACAGTTACTATTTGGCACACTTACACTGAAGATCAAAAAGCTTATTTGGAACAAGCTGCTGCTGATTTCAATGCTGCTCATGAAGGAGAGATCACAGTTCTTGTAGAAAGCCAAGAATATTCAGGATTTGATGATACTGTATACAATGCTGTTATGAACGGTAATGGACCAGACATCATCATCAACTATGCTTCTACTGCTGCTTTATATGTAGAAGATGGCAAAGTTGCTGATTTAAGCAAATATTTAAGTCAAGAATTAATCGATTCATTAGACGAAGGTGCTTATAAAGAAGCTACTTCATTCTCTGATGGTAAGATGCATATCTTCCCAATCGTTTTCTCAGGACCAGTTTTATTCTACAATCCTGATATTTTTGAAGCTGCAGGTGTTACTGAAGTTCCAACTACTTGGGAAGGAATCTATGAAGCTTCTGAAAAAATTCATGCTTACAATGGTAAGTGGGGATTCGCTGTTGATTCATTAACAGACGTTGCTCAAACTTGGATTATGCAATTAGGTGTTACTATCTTTGATACTACTACTAATACATGTGCATTTGATACTGAAGAAGTTGAAGCTATGTTTGATTGGTATGGAAAAGCTGTTCAAGAAGGTTTATTCTTAGCAGATCCTACATTATCTAACTACTTCTCTGATGACTACAACAATGGTAACATTGCTTGCTATGTTGGTTCAGTTGCAGGTGCTCCATATTTAACTGCTTCTTGGAAAGTTGCACCATTACCACAAACTGAAGGTGGCACTGCTTGGACTCCAGCTTGGAACAGAGGCGTTATCGTATTCTCTAGCAACGAAGAGAAGGAAGCTGCTGCTTGTGAATTCTTAAGTTACTTTGCTTCTGCAGAAGTAAATGCTGGTTGGTGTGTTGCTTGTAACTACCAAACTTCATTAAGCACAACTCGTGAAACTGAAACTTATAAGAACTTAATGGCTAATAGTGATACATTAAATGCATTACAACCTGAAACTGCAGGAAGCTTTGATGCATTACCAGCTATCCAATATGTACGTACAGCATTAAAGAATCTTATGAAGGATGTTGCTGCTGGTACAGATGCTAAGACTGCTATCGGAACTGCATACGATTATGTTGCAGGCGAAATTGCTCAGTAATTAGTTAATTAACATTAAATTTAAAAAAGTCTCTTTATTAAAGAGGCTTTTTTTTATATAATAGTCTTGAGGAGATATTTATATATATGCGAGTAAAAATAGAAAATTTAACAAAGAAATTTGAAAATGTTACGGCTGTTGATAATTTCACTATGACATTTGAAGATGGTGAACTAGTAGTCGTATTAGGACCTTCAGGATGTGGAAAATCTACAGTCTTGAATCTATTATCAGGCATCTTACCTGTTACATCAGGCAAGATCTATTTTGATGACGATGATGTAACTAACTTACCACCACAGGATCGTGGAATTGGGCTAGTATTCCAAAACTATGCTCTGTATCCCCATATGACAGTTTTAGAAAATATTGCTTTCCCATTAGAGATCAAGAAAGTAAGTAAAGCAGAGAGAAATGAAAAAGCAAAGGAAATGGCTAGGCTGGTACATATTGAAGAGTATCTTCATCGTAAACCACGTGAACTTTCAGGTGGTCAGCAACAACGTGTCGCTATTGCTAGAGCTTTGATCAAAAATCCAAGACTATTACTTTTGGATGAGCCATTAAGTAACTTAGATGCTCGTTTAAGATTAGAGATGAGAGAAGAGATTCGTCGTATTCAACAAGAAACAGGTGTTACTACAATCTTCGTAACACATGACCAGGAAGAAGCTATGTCTATTTCTGACAAGATTGTTCTTTTGAAGAAAGGACAGTTACAACAACTTGATTCACCTCAACAGTTATATGATGATCCTCATAATGAATTCGTTGCTTCATTCTTAGGTAACCCACCGATCAACAAATTAAATGGTATCATTAATGAAGATGGTAATTTCGCTTTAGATACTGGTGATGTCATTAAGATCGATAACCCTAATGCCAAGGTAGGAGAGAAAGTCATTTTAGGTATCAGACCTGAAGCTATCATGTTAAATCAAAAAGAACATGATATGACTGCTACGATCGTTCAACGTTATACAATGGGTAAAGAAGAATTAGCCTTTGTAAAAGTTGGCAATAGTGAGATAAGAGTTTACTTGAGCAGTGATTATGATTATAAAGTAGGAGAAAAAGTAGATATCAAACTTAGAGATAAAGGAATCTTCCTATTTGATGAAGAAACAGGAGATAGAATTTGATGAAAGCTAAAGTTAAGAATACAGCTGAGGTCAATATCTTTAATCGCAAATGGGAACCACTTATTTACTTATTGCCTTTTGCGGTAGGTTTATTGGTCTTTACAGTTTATCCGATCATCAATGTTGTCATCATGTCTTTTAAAGAAGGCTATCGTCTTTCTGGTGCATATACTGGTTGGGGTTTAGCTAACTATATAAAGGTTTTGACAGATCCATTATTCTCTAATGCTGTTAAGACAACATTTACTTATGTATTTACTGTTGTACCTATTGCTACGATCTTATCGATCATTGTTGCAGTATTACTAAATCAAAAGATTAAAGGGATTGCTATATTTCAAACTGCTTATTTCTTACCAATGGTAACTTCAGCTATTGCGGTAGGACTTGTTTGGAAATATATGTTCAATACAGATATTGGTGTTATCAACTGGTTATTAGGCTTGTTTGGTATTGATCCGATCAACTGGTTAGGGGCATCCAATGGTCAAGCACCATATAACATCTGGGTAATCGTTATCTTTGGTATTTGGAATATGATGCCATTTACGATCATCTTGTTATTGTCGGGTTTACAAAATATCGATCCACTTTACTATACAGCTGCTAAAGTTGATGGTGCTGGTGGTTTTAAAATATTTACACGCATCACTTTACCATTATTATCACCAACAATATTCTTGACACTTATTGTCAATATGATCTCTTCATTTAAGGTTTACAATGATGTCATCCCATTCTGGAGAGGTGAAGCTGGTGTTACAGGTAGAAACCTATATACATTTGTTTACTACATCAAAGCTGCTTTCTATAGTAATAAGAAATTAGGCGTTGCTGCTGCAGCATCTATCTTACTATTTGGTATTATCTTTGTATTTACAATGATACAGAGATTTATACAAAAGAAAACTCAGAATTAAGGAGGGGAAGTTATGAAAAAAGTCGATATTGGAAAGATCTTAACTTATGTTGTACTCACACTAGGTGCCTTATTGATGATATTCCCATTCTATTGGATGATCGCTACTTCTTTTAAGACAGCAGCTGAATATTCATCATATCCACCTACATGGTTCCCTTCAAATTGGTTGAACTTCTCTAACTTCGTTGAAGCTTTCAAAGCTGCACCATTTGCAAGATACTTCTTGAATTCTGTCATCGTTACAGTTATTTCAGTAGGTGTCAATAGTTTCACAACTATTTGTGCTTCATTTGCCTTCTCGAGATTACAGTTTAAAGGCAAAGAATTCTTGTTTGGCTGCTTATTGAGTTTCATGATGGTACCATTTGAAATGTTGGTAATCACTAACTATCAAACAGTATCTAAGTTAAAACTAATTAATACTTTAGCAGTACTTATCGTACCATTTACTACATCTATCTTCTATACTTACATATTAAAGGGCTTCTTTGATACTATTTCAGATTCACTATATTACAGTGCAAGGATCGATGGAGCTAGTAACTGGAAGTATTTGTGGAGAGTAATGGTGCCAATTGCTAAGCCTTCACTTGTTACGATCATCTTGTTAAATACTATCGCTTCTTGGAATAGTTATCTATGGACATCATTAACTATCACTTCTGATGTTAATAGAACTATACCATTAGGATTAACAGTATTTATGACTGATGCTGGTAGTAATCAACAATTACAACTTGCTGCTGCCACTGTAACAGTCTTACCAATGATCATCTTGTTCATATTTGCGAGAAAATACATCGTTAATGGTGTTGCTCGTGGAGGTATCAAAGGATAATAGAAAAGTCATAGAGTCATATGACTTTTTCTTGACTATAGGAGTTTTATAAATGATTTTAAAAAATGATTATAAGCATTGTTTGACGAATCTTGCTTGTTCTATTCAAAAGTATTTTGAGGTAGAAGCAAAGCATGATAGTTTAAAAGTTATAGATGAAATATTAGAAAAACAACAACCAAAAAATGTGGTATTAGTATTATTTGATGGCATGGGATCAAGGATAATCAAAAGAAATTTAAGTTATGATTCATTTTTCTTGAAACATCAGTTAGATGAAATAACTTCGGTTTATCCTGCTACTACAACAGCCGCTACTACTAGTGTCACAACAGGACTTAATCCGATTGAGCATGGCTGGTTAGGATGGGATACTTACTTGCCTAATATTGATAAGACTGTCACTTTATTTATCGGCAAAGAAAAAGGGAAAAAAGAAAATTGCGAAGAGTTCATCAAGATGAAACCAACTTTTGAGCCTGAAAGTATCGTAACTCAGATAAGTAAAAAAGGTTATATCGCTCATGCAATCTCCCATTTTGGTGATATTGATTATAATGATCTTGATGATATGATCTTAAAGATCAAAGAAAACTGTTCTTTAGAAGGTAAGAAGTTCTTTTATGTTTATGATACTGAACCTGATTCATCAATGCATAAATATGGACCAGATAGTGAACAGGTCATCTCTTTGATCCAAGAAAGAAATGATAAGATTGAAAAAATGTGTTCTGAATTAAAAGATACATTAGTCATCGTTGTAGCGGATCATGGTCATATTGTCGCTAATAATATTCACTTAGAAGAATATCCTGAGTTTATGGAAATGTTAGAAAGAACTACTTCTATAGAAACTAGGGCTTGTTCTTTTAAAGTTAAAGAAGAATATAAAAATGTATTTGTTGATAAGTTCAACGAGTTGTTTGGTAAGTGGTTCATCTTACTTGATAAACAACAAGTAAAGAATATTGGTTTATTTGGCGATGGAAAAGAGCACGAGTTATTTGACAAAGAGATTGGGGATTATCTAGCTGTGGCTATTGATAAGTACAACTTGCTTACCGAAGCAAATTTCCCATTATTTTCTGTCCATGCAGGTTATACTGACGATGAAGTCTATGTGCCACTTATTGTCAAAACTTGTGATTGAGGTGGAAGATGCATTCAAAAAGTTTACAATTAGAAAGTTTAAAAAATGCAAGAACTTTAGCAGGTATTAAAAACAAGAATGGTCTTACTATTAAGGAAAATAAATTGATCAGATCAAATGCTTTATACAGAGCATCTGATGAAGATATTAAGACATTATACGAGAAATATGATGTTAGGACTATTGTTGACTTAAGAGGTGACAAGGAAAGAAGAGAATTACCGGATAAGGTATATGCTGATCAAAGGCTAGTGGAAAATGGGATAATGCCAGATCTTGCTGCTGGTATAACTAGAGATAAAGAGTCGCAAAAACAATTAAAACTTAATTGGGATATACCTGCTATTGATGGAAAAAATCGTATGAAAGGTTTCTATCAAGTAATGGCAGAAGAATATGCTACTAATATGTATAAGAAATTCATGGAAGAAGTCTTATCAAATGAAAGTGCAATTCTATGGCATTGCGCTATGGGTAAAGATAGATGTGGAGTTGCGTCTGTTATTATCTTATCAGCCTTGGATGTTGATAAAGAAAGTATTTTAGAAGATTATCTATATACTAATGAGTGTATTCATTCGGGTGAAACGTTTGAAGAAACAGCTAGAAATTATGCTAACTGGGTAAATGAAGAATATATATCTTCTTACTTTGATACAGTGGATAAATTATATGGTTCAATGGATTCTTATTTAAAAGATAAGCTAGCAATAGGCGAAAAAGAGAAAAAGATATTAGCAGAAAAGTATCTGCAGAAGGACTAAGAAATGATAGAACTTAATAAAGCTATAGAAGTCATTAAAGAAAAAGCCCCTGAAGTGGCAGCAAGTATCGTGATCATTGTTTTATCTTGGATCGCTTCCAAAGTGATAATGAATACTTTCTCTAAATTTACTAAAAATCAAATGCGTAAAGCTGCCCATTCTGGTGATAAGGAAAAAGAGAAAAGAGTAAAAACAGCGATGACTATGGCAAGAAGTGTTGCTAGATATATCGTTAATTTCATTCTCTTGATCATCATCTTGTATCGCTTAGGATTTGGTGAAGTATTAGGTAACGCCTTGTATACTGCCGGGATCAGTTCCATCATCATTTCTTTTGGCGTACAGAATATCATCAAAGATGTCTTTACTGGTATCATCCTAAGATTTGAAAACCAATTCTCTGTTGGTGATTATGTTAAGATCAACGGTTATGTCGGTACAGTCAGGTCTATCGCTATGCGTGTAACTTACTTAGATATCAAAGGTAAGAAAGTTATCATTCCTAATGGAGATATCACAGAAGTTGTCAATTATTCAACAAGTAATTATTCATTGTTTGAATTAAAGGTACCTACTCCTTATGAAGAAAATACAGAAAAGATGATCGACATATTAAAAGAAATCTTACGTCAATATTATGAGGATCACAAAGATATCTTTATTGAAGAGCCATCAGTTACGGGTATCTATGAATTTGCGGAAAATAGTGTTGTCATCTATATGAGCGGTAAAGTAACATTGATGGATCAATGGCCAACTGAAAGAGAATTAAGGTTTTTAGTTAAAAAGAGATTTGATGAACTAGGCATCAAATTCCCTTATCCTCATATGGAGATCATTAATAGAGAAAATAAGCAGGAAGAACAAGCTTAAAGTGGAGAAATCCACTTTTTTTGACACAAACCATGATCTTTCGATATTTGAACAAATGTTTAATTAATTCTTTACAAGGGAAAGATTCTTGTGATAACATATTCACATAAGAACACATTCCAAAGTGGAAAGTAAGGGGGATGTAGAAGGTATGGCTTTAAGAGAAGCAGGTTTAGCGACCAAGAAGAATATCTTATCAGTAAGTGTAAGGTTATTCTTGCAACATGGGTATAGAAATACCACAATCAAACAGATCATGGATCAATCAACAGGTAATTCCATCAGTGGATTTGTAAATGCATTCGGTTCAAAAGAGGGAATCCTTTTAGAACTGGTAAAAGCAATGTTTTCAGGACAGTTTGATGCTGCTGAAAATGCACTTGGGGAAAAGTATGAGCCAATATATTTATATGCTGTTGAGACTTCTATCCAGTTAACTTTAACAGAGTTAAATGAGAATTTAAGAGAACTATATACGCAAGCTTATAGTTTACCATCAACTTCTGATTATATCTTTATGAATACAACAGAAAAGACTCAAAAGATATTTAAACAATATTTACCAGAATTGGACAGCCTTGATTTCTATTATTTAGAGATTGCTTCAGCTGGTATCATGAGAAACTTTATGGCTAAGAAGTGTGATGTTATTTTTTCACTTGATAAGAAGTTAGAACGTTTCTTATCATCAGCTTTCAATGTTTATGATATTGACAAAGAAAAGCAAAAAGAAGTTATCGAATTTGTGCATTCTTTAGATATCAAATCAATTGCTGAAAAAGTTATGCATCAATTATTTGAAATGTTAGAGATGAAATTCGACTTCAAATTAGATGAAGATATTACGAAGTCAGAATAGGTCAACAAGCAAATAGGAAATTTAAGCCAAAGATGAAAATATCAGTTACATCTTGATATGATCTATACTTTTGGTATTAGGATAGGTGGTCTTCACTTATCCTTTTATTTATTATTTACATGGTGGGATGTAAGTTTGTTGAATTTTAATCTAACTTTCCAAATTACAAAATTTTGATAGTAATAATAGTATGTTTGTTATACATCTTTTTGTCTTCTGTGTTGTTTCATAATGTTTTCATAGAAAAAAGAGGGATAAAAAGTGATTTAAAAATAGTGAAAAAACTTTCATCAAGTTTTGGAAAATTTACAGTTGCAAACATCTTTCTCTTGTTGTAGAATAGACTCATGTTAGGAGAAGGACGTATGCAACAGAGAAATAGTTTCGTTATGATGATGATGACTGCTATGGATATGCCAATGTGCATGTATTTTCTGTTTGAGTAGTTATCGTCCATCTTGCCTAATTAAATATTGTTAATGAACGGCTTGCTGGGCAAGTCGTTTTTTATTAGAAGAGGGATTTATTTATGGGATTATTAAAATTATTGATCATCTCTAATTATCATCTCGCTCGAATGTGTAATTAAATGAATATTTTACATATTTAGATAGAGATGATTATAAGGAGGAAATTTAAAATGAAAAAGATCATATCACTATTATTACTTGTCACATTATTATTCACATTTACTGGTTGTTCTAACAAGAACGAAGGATTTACTATTGCTGTTCCTAATGATGCTACTAACGAAGCAAGAGCTTTATTGTTGTTACAAGATCTAGGTGTCATCACTTTAAAGGATGGTGCTGATATCACTGCTACAATCAATGATATTGCTGACAATCCTTACAATGTTAATTTTAAAGAGATTGAGGCTGCTCAGCTTCCTAACTATTTACAAGATGTTGATTATGCTGTCATCAATTCTAACTATGCGATCAGTGCTGGTCTTAACCCAGTTAATGATTCATTGGCTATTGAAGGTGAAAGCAGTTATTATGCTAATGTATTAGTTGTTAAAGAAGGCAATGAAAATGACCCACTAGTTTTAGCATTACTTGCAGCTTTACGCAGTGAACAAGTTGGTGCATATATTTCTAAAACTTATGGTGGATCAGTTGTTTCTACTGTAGAAGAGTTAACTGATGGTTATGATGCAAATATTGATTATAATGCTTTAAATGGTCAGACTATCTCAGTTGCTTGTTCTCCTACTCCTCATGCAGAGATCTTAAGCGTTGCTAAAGATATCTTATCTGCTAAAGGTATCACATTAGATATTCAAGAATATACTGATTATATCGTTCCTAATACTGTAGTTGAAGATGGTACAGTAACTGCTAACTATTTCCAACATTTACCTTATTTAACTGATTTCAATGAAAAGAATGGTACTCACTTAGTTTCAATTGGTGCTATCCATGTTGAACCTATGGGAATCTATGGTGGTAAACAAAATTCATTAGACGCTTTATATGATTCAAATAAGTAATCTTTCTAAAACTTATTCTAACGACGTTGAAGCTTTAAAAAATGTCTCCCTATCTATTGCTGATGGGGAGATTTACGGCGTTATAGGTTTATCAGGTGCCGGTAAGAGTACTCTTGTAAGATGTATCGACCTTCTTGAAAGACCTACTAGTGGCTCAATAGAGATCGATGGCGTAGATATAGTTAAACTAAGTGAAAAACAATTAAGAGAGAAGAGAAAAGATATATCGTTGATATTTCAAAATTTCAATCTCTTACAACAAAAGACTTGTTTACAGAATGTTATTTTTCCACTGATGATCTCTCACTTTGATAAGCAAAAAGCTAAGCAAAAAGCTTTGGACTTGTTGAAACTTGTCGGACTTGAAGATAAAGCAGAAAGCTATCCATCTCAATTGTCGGGTGGTCAACAACAAAGAGTAGCGATCGCTAGAGCATTAGCTACTGATCCTAAGGTATTATTATGTGATGAACCTACTAGTGCCTTAGATCCTCAAACTACTTCTTCGATACTACAGTTACTAAGTGATATCAATGAAAAATTAAACATCACTATCATCATCATCACCCACCAGATGAGTGTAGTGGAGTCAATCTGTGATAAAGTCGCTATCCTAAGTGAAGGAATCGTTGCGGAAAGTGGCAAGGTTGATGAAGTATTCTCTAATCCTAAGAGTAATGCGGCTAAGAAATTAGTCTTCCCTGAAGGATTTGACGATATCGTAAGTAAAAAAGATAATGAGAATTATATTCGTATTGTCTTTGATGGTGAAACAGTTACGGAAAAACCGATAATTGCCCAAATGACAGCTGATACAGGAATCTTAACATCAATCTACTATGCTTCTACAAAGAGCATTAATGGAAAGATGTATGGCTCTATATTATTAGCGATCGAGGATAAGCAACAGATGAATACTGTTTTAGATTATTTACAAAGCAATGGCTTAATTGCTAAGGAGGTTGTACTAGATGATTAGTAGTGAAACTTTAAAAGAAGCTTGGGAAGTCGTTGTCTCTCAATTTCCTTTTGCTTTGTGGGAAACCTTCTATGTCACAGTAGTGGCAACTTTCTTTGCGGTTCTAATTGGCTTGCCATTAGGAGTGTTACTTGTCATTGGTAAGAGAGATGGTATAAGACCTATTAATCCAGTAGTCATGAAGGTATTAGATTTTATCATTAATATCTTGCGTTCTGTACCTTTTTTGATCTTACTTGTTGTTGTTATTCCATTTACTAGATTGATCGTTGGTACAGCTGTTGGAACAGTGGCATCTATTGTGCCTTTGATCATTGCTTCATTCCCATTTGTTGCTAGACTTGTGGAAGGATCGTTAAATGAAGTAGATCCGCATGTGGTAGAGATGGCTCAATCAGTTGGGGCTTCACCATTACAGATCGTAACACATGTATTACTTCCTGAAGGTTTACCTTCATTACTATCTAACTTGACTATCGCAATAACAACTATTCTTTCTTATCAAGCAATGAGTGGGGTAGTTGGTGGTGGTGGACTTGGAAAAGTCGCTATCAATTATGGCTATTATCGTTACAAATATTTCATAATGATCATTGCGGTAGTTGTACTAGTATTATTAGTTCAACTTATTCAAAATGTTGGAACTTATGTAGTACATAAGTGCGATAAAAGATTAAAATAGTACTGTTGAAGGAAAAGAGGACACGCTTATGAATTATATTGATATGCATTGTGATACAGTTACTAAGGCTTTTCATGAAAATAAAGAGTTATATGATAATGACTTACATATTTCTATAAAAAAATTGATCGAAACAGGCTATGCTATGCAATGCTTTGGTATATTTGTCTATAAAGGAAAAGATGTTAAGCCATATGAGATGTGCGAGAAGTATATCGATTTCTATTATCAACAAATGGAAAAGAATAAGGAATTCATCATGCCAGTTTATGATTATCAACAATTAGAAGAAAATATATCTAAGGGTAAATTAAGTGCTCTTTTAACTATAGAAGAAGGAGCTACTATTGAAGCAAGCTTAGATAAATTGCTACATTTCTATGATCGTGGAGTAAGAATGATGACATTAACCTGGAACTTTGAAAATGAGATCGGCTATCCTAATAAGATGGATAAACCTCCTTTTGGTAATGATGAAGTTAATGGACTTAAGCCGTTTGGTAAAGAAGTAGTTAAAAAGATGAATGAGCTTGGTATGATCGTTGATGTTTCTCATGGATCAGATAAACTATTTTATGATGTTATTGATATAAGCGATAAGCCTATCGTGGCTTCTCATTCTGATAGTAGAAAAGTTAGAGATGTGCCAAGAAATTTAACAGATGAAATGATCAAAGTATTAGCTAGTCATAATGGGATCACTGGTATCAATTTCTGTCCGGATTTCATTTCTGATGATAAGAACGATCAAACTGATAAGATCATTGAACATATCAAACATATCGCTGATGTTGGTGGAATTGAGACAGTTGCCTTAGGCACAGATTTTGATGGCATACCTACACCTATTGGTATGAGTGATTGTTCAAAGATGAATGTATTGTTTGCTAAATTAAAGGAGAATGGCTTCTCCGATGAAGATATAGCTAAGATAAGTTATAAGAATTTCCTAAGAGTATTTAGAGAAAATTGTAGGAGCAAGAAAAGATGAGATTAAGAGTAAAGAAGATTGGTATTAATGGTGAAGGTATCGCTTATTTAAAAAAGAAGCCAGTATTTATCACTAATGCTTTAGTTGATGAGGAAGTAGATGTTGAGATCAAAGAAGATAATGGTACTTATCTTATTGGTGAAGTAAAAAAATATATCACTACTTCAAAAGAGAGAGTAGAACCGATATGTCACTACTTTAATAAGTGTGGTGGTTGTAATCTAATGATGACTAATTACCAACAACAATTAAAGATAAAGAAGGAATTAGTTCAGGAAGCTTTATATCGTTATGCCGGTTATAAAGGAAAGATCGAAGATACTGTTGCTTCAGATAAAGATCTTTATTATCGTAACAAGTGTAATCTGCCTTTTTTAGATAATAAGGGAAAGTTAGATAATGGTTTGTATCAATCTGGTAGTAATATCTTTCAGACTGTTGACAAATGTGTCTTGCATTCTAATAAGTTAGAAAAATTGCGTAAAGAAATATTAGAAGTATTAAATTCTAATGGTTGTAAGCTTTACGATAAGAAGACTAAGTATGGCTTTAGACAATTAGTCATCAGAGGTTTTGTTGATAATTATCAAGTTGTCTTGATCACAGGTAAAGATAAGCTAAGCGATAAGCTCATTGAAGATCTAAGTAAATGTAAAGGTCTAACATCTTTGTATCAAGGAGTCAATATTCAAAAAGATCCTTATAAGTTGATGCCGGAAGAATTGACACTACTATATGGATCAAAAGAGATACCTTTTAAACTTGGTAAATATCAATTACAACTCACTCCTCAGGCTTTCTTCCAGCTAAATCAATATACTGCTTTAAATCTTTATAACAAATTAAATGAACTCATTAAAAAGCCAGTCAATACTATTGTTGAAGCATATTGTGGTATTGGAGCAATATCTTTATTCTTGCATGACAAAGCTGAAAAGGTCATTGGTATTGATATTGAACCTACAGCTATTAAAGATAGTAAGTACAATGCAAAATTAAATAATATTACTAACTGTAGTTTTAAAGTAGGAGATGCTGCTAGCCAATTAAGATCATTAATAAAGAAAGAAGCTATTGATATCTTAGTGGTAGATCCACCAAGAAAAGGTATTGATGATAGTTTATTAGAGACTTTATGTCATAGTAATATCAATGAGATCATTTATATCTCATGTAATCCTGCTACATTAGCTAAAAATGTCGATGTTTTACAAAAGAAATATCGTTTAGTGGAAGTACATCCATTTGATATGTTCCCTCAAACAGCGTTAGTAGAGACTATCGCTGTGTTGAAATTAAAAAAAGATAACAAAAAGTAGAAATGTGATGATCTCACATTTTTATTTTTCAAATGAGATTCATGTATGAAATGTAGATCATAAAAGTCACTCGCTTTATTAGGGAAAAATATGATTTTTCAAAGATCAAATAAAGTGACTAACTTTAGGAGGTACAATTTAATAGTTATTTTAAGGAGATGAGTGAATGATCTTACATAATGCTGAAAAATATAATGGAGATGAAAAAAGCTTGCCCCAAAGACAAGATATGTTTAACGCTGTTCCATTTAAAGAAATTGAATGCATGCAAAAGCTTTCTATGATCATTAATATAGGCTGTGTTTTAACAATAATAATTTTGCTCATACCTTTTATATCACTGGCAAAAGGATATGTAAAAGAGAATGTGATATGGTTAGCATTAGCGACTATATTTGCGGGGATGTCATCGCCTGTTCACGAATTGTTACACGCTATTTGTTATAAAAAAGATGTGTATTTTTATAATAACTTAAGTCAAGGATTATTATTTGTAGTTGGCACAGAAGATATGAGTAAGGTTAGATTTGTATTGATGTGTTTATGCCCTAATATTGTCTTAGGATTATTACCTTATATGATCTTTTTAATACATCCTAAACTAGTGTTTTTTGGCTTATTTGGGTTAGTTTGTTTAGGAATGGGTTTTGGAGATTATATAAATGCTTATAATGCTATTAAGCAAATGCCTAAAGGAGCAAGGACATACCTAAATGGAATGCATTCATATTGGTATTTAGATAAAAATCCTTATTTGCACAGTGTTGCTACCACTGTTAAAAAGTAGTTAAAATGTCCCGAACCCCAAAAGTTGGACAATAAAATTAATCTATTTACATAATAGGGCTTT
>CAVAAT010000021.1:0-12099 GCA_963586925.1 Erysipelotrichaceae bacterium | reverse complement strand
TAATTATATTATAGTCGATAAATTAGCACTGTCAATAGGTAAGTGCTAAAAATTTTATTTTTATGTATATTTTTATAACATTTGTGTTAGAATTTTTGGGTGGAAAAATTAAAGAGAGAGAAATTATTATTAAGGTATATATTACTTGTTGTTGGAGCAACAGTATCGGGAATTGGTATTGGTATTACAGTAGATAGTACTAAGAGTGGCGATGCTGTTACTTTTTTGTGGGAAGCTTTGGCAAGTAAGTTAAATATAGATATAACGATCGCTAATTACTTATTTACGATAGTTTTATTTATATTTGTTTTTATCATTAGTAAAGATAAGTTAGGAGTTGCAACCATTGCTATTCCATTATTACAAAATGTTGGTATAAAGATGTTTGACTTATTGGGAATATCATTACATGGAATGATAAATGATTATATTATTTTCTTTATTGGATTGATCATAATGGCTGTGGGTTATGGTGTAGCTGCTGGTAGTCATATGGGCTTATCTGTTTACTTGTCTTTTGTGGAGATCTTAGCTAACAAACTAAAAGTGAAATTTGGTAGGATGATGGTCATTTCTGATGGTACTAATTATCTTTTGGCCTATCTTATCACTCATAAGCTAGCCACGGGTCCATTTATTGCTTCTGTGTTAGGTGGGCCAATACTGGCTTTTGCTAGGGAAAAGACAGAAAAGATGCTAAATCTTTAAAAAAAGATTAAAATATTAATACAAATGATTTATAAAAATTAAAAGGAACATTTTTTGAAAAGTGTTCCTTTTATAGACAGAATGTCATGTAAACTGGTAAATAAATAATGTCATCTGTTACTGATAGGTTTTTAGGGTGAATGACGTAACTTTTGCCAATTCGTTTGTGATAAAGCTGATCGAACTTTTCTAAAGAACTTATTGTATATTTTTTAGTAGATTTTACTTCGATTGGGAATATTTTTGGCATTGTCTTGCTCTTGCTTGGGATGATGAAGTCAATTTCTATATCATTTCTTTTCTCTGATGAATCATATTTTGTGTAGAAAAATAATGAATGTCCATTACTAGTTAATGCTTGAGCAACTGCGTTTTCAAATATCATTCCTTCATTGATGGATAGATTGTCATGCAGTATTTGCTTGTATAGTTGACCATCGGCTATTTCTTTTTGAGTAAAAGCGTGAATTATTAATAGTCCTGTATCACCCATATAACATTTAGCGGCACAACGATCTTCATTGATTGACAAGCCTACATTTGGATCATGACAGTTAAAACACATGTTGCAGATCATTGAGTCTGAGAGCCAATAGAAAGTTTCTTCGTAAGAAGGAAAGCATGAGTTTGGTTCTATTTTTGATAGACGGATACGCTTTTCGTGTTTTGATAAGAAGGAAGGTATTTGTTCAAATATTGAAGCTACTTTTGATTTGAAGGATCCATCTATTTTTGAAATATCTTTCCTATATAGTGATAAGATATCTCTTTTTACATTATCTGCTTCAATGAAACTACGTGAATTATTAATATATTTGTCTATGCTTTTTGGCATACCACCAATCAAGATGTATTGTTTAAATAATAGCATGGCTTCGTGGTGAAATTTATCCTCTAATGGTTTTTAATTTTTATAACAATCTTTAATGTAATTCAATAATACATCTTTGTTTAATGCCCAACAGAATTCTTCAAAATCCATTGGATACATTTTGATTGATCTCTCCTCAGAAGGAATAGTTATGTCAGTCACATTTTGCTTGATAGAGATAAGTGAGCCTGTTTCAAGATAATCAAATCTGCCATCTTTTACTAATTTTTTAATGGACTGTCTAGCTTTTGGAAATTTTTGGACTTCATCAAAGATGATAAGTGATTCACGAGGGTATAGTGAAGTATCATATTCTGTATCAATAAGCATAAAAAAGGTGTCGAGGTCATTTAGATAATTGTTAAAAGCATCTATGACTAATTGGCTTGCATCATTGAAATCAATTAAAATATAACTTTTATACTCCTTTTTAGCAAACTCTTCGGCGATAGTGGATTTTCCAATTCTTCTAGCTCCCTCGATTAATAATGCCTTTTCTCCATCAGTTTCTTTTTCCATTCTAACAGTTTATCGTAAACCTTTCTTTTAAATGTCATATCCGTTACCTCAAGTAGATTATAGCTGACCTTTTTATAAAACGCAGATATGATCATTGAAGAAGTTGTGAGATCTTTTTAGCTCTTAATTTTTGACGATGTTAAATTTTGATTGTCAATCCGAATGATTTCTTTTAATATAATGATAAGGATTATTGATGAAATTTTAATATTGTTGTATTAATAGAAAGGTTGCTTATGAAAGATATTTATAGGTATAAAACTGAGATAGTTGATAATGATGAGCTTCATAATGATGAAAAACCTTATATTGGTGAAATCTTTACTTTTGGCCATTACAAGCAAGGAAATAATGATGAGGTTAAACCCATTGAATGGATCATATTAGATACGAAAGATGATAGTTATCTTGTTATCAGTCGCTATTGTTTGGATGAACAGAAGTTTAATAGGGAGAAAAAGGAAGTTACTTGGGAAAATAGTGATATAAAAAAATGGCTGAATGACACTTTTGTAAGTGAGGCATTTAGTGATGAAGAAATATTGTTCATTAAAGAAACTGCAGAGGTTGGTGAACTAAGTTCTACTCCAAGAGAAACTAAGGATAAAGTATTTTTATTGAGTGGTGAAGAAGCATACGACTATGTTAAGGGGAATATAGCTTGTAAACCAACAGCTTATGCTCTTAGATTTATAATATCTCCAAATCAAGATAATGGTAATTGTTATTGGTGGACAAGATCTAATGGATATGAATCCTGTAGTATGGAATATGTGACAACTTCAGGCTTTGTCAATGTATATGGTGCTAGTGTTGATGGTTATATGGGTGTTCGCCCAGCTATGTGGATCAATAAGTATTCTGATGTGGGACAACATTTGAGATTTTATGGTAAGACATTGGATCAGCCCAAAGCAATGATAGATATAAGATCTATGGTGGGAAATAAACAAGCATTTTCAACACTTGAGTGTGGTGATCTTGTATCATTTGGCACATATATTCAAGGTAAAAAGGGTGAAGTAAAGCCGATAGAATGGCTTGTTCTTATGGTATCTGGAAATAATGTATGGCTTTTAAGCAAGTACGCCTTAGATGTGCAACCATATAATACTGAATATGAAGATGTTACTTGGAACAGTTGTTCATTAAGAAAATGGTTAAATAAATATTTTTACCATAAAGCTTTTAGTAAAGAAGAGAAAATGCTTATGGAGGATGTAATATCATATGGATATGAAGAACTTGAAAGTAAATGGGGAGGTACTTGGCGAAAGAAAACTAATGAAAGCAGTGATAAAGTATTTTTATTGAGTGAAGAAGAAGCTCATAAGTACGAATATCTTGTACAGCCAATGATATTGTGTCCAGTTACTGACTATGTCAAGACTTTGGATTTCTATTCTTATAAAAAGAAACATAAGTGTTGTTGGTGGGTCAGGGATGATAACACTGCTAAGTCAGATAAAAAGAAAATTGAAGTCATTTCCCTTACAGGAAATTCTGAAGAGTTTAGTGTTAATCGTGAAGATATCTGTGTACGACCAGCTATCGCTCTTAATTTAGATGAGAACTTTGTTGCTAGTATTGATGAAGATGATCAAAATGATCCAATAAAGAATGATGAAAAGGACGATCCTAAATATAAGATAGGTAGTGAGTTTAAATTTGGTTGTTACCATCAAGCTATAAATGGAGAGCTATTACCTATTGATTGGCAAGTATTAGATAGAAAAGATGATAAGATACTTGTTGTCAGCAAATATATTTTAGAAGAGATGGAGTATTTTCGCCGTCAATATGTGATTTCGTTAGAAGATGTAGAAAAAGTTGAAAAATTCGAGAAAGAAAATAATTACAAATGGGAAAGATCTTATCTGCGTAAATGGTTGAATGCTCGATTTATACAACAGGCATTTACTGAAAAAGAAAAAGAATTGATCTTATCTACTGTACTTTATCCTGATGCTATAGAAAGTAAATATGGTTTTCCAATAAAGAAAGGACATCTAACAGAAGATAAAATATTTGTATTAAGTGTAAAAGAACTGGAAAAATATTTCGCTTCATTTAAAAAAAGAAAATGTCAATCTACTTTTTTGATCAGTGAAGGAAGTAGTGAGTACAGATTTTGGTGGACAAGAACGATATCTGAGTATGAAAATGTAGTAGCAATTGATAGGGATGGTCAACAATATAATCATGATGTTGACTACTATTGTGGGGTACGTCCTGCTATGTGGTTGTCACTAGATGGATTAGACGAATCGATCAGTAGTGATCACTTCAATAAGATAAAGCCTAAAAAGATCATGAACTTGGATATAAATAAAGATATAGTAAATGTTGGAGATAAAGTAGAATTCGGTTTTTGGAAACAGAGCGAAAAAGAAAATATTTATTCGATTATTTGGGATGTTCTAGATAAAAAGGAAGATAAGATCTTACTTTTAAGTCAGAATAGTTTAGATGTTATGCTGTGCAATTTGTCAAATGAAAAAGTGACTTGGCAAAACAATTCTATTAGAAAATGGCTAAACGAAGATTTCTTTGATAATGCTTTTAGTGAAAAAGAAGCTATGAGAATTCAAGAGACTTTAGTAACTGCTGATCCTAATGGTGAATATGATGTAGATTCTGGAAATGATACAATAGATAAAGTATTTTTGCTCAGTAGTAAAGAGGCTAAAATGTATTTCAAAGATGATAATAGTAGAATATGCTTGGCTTCAAATTATGCTGCTAAACTAAACGCGGATATGGAATATTATGAAGAAAACAGCTGTTGTTGGTGGTTAAGAACTCCAGGAGAGGTAGTCATCTTTGATGAAGAGCAGTTCTATTATCAAGATGAGCTTGAATATGAATATATGCCAGGTGATTTTGGCTATCATCCGATTGAATATAATGTAGAGGATGAAACTAAGCCAATAGAAACAGAGCATTATACGATGATGTTTGTTTCTTGTGATGGAAGTATACATCATAGAGGAGAACAAGTTTTAAGAAGATTATATGTACGTCCTGCTATATGGGTGTCAGTAAAATAGCATATTAAAAGGAAACAGTTGATGTTTCCTTTCTTTTTGATAGACCTTATAGATTGATCAAGAGTTTTTAACGATGATATTTCTCATCTGCTCTGTTACTGCTTCACAAGCATCATAACAATCTTCTAGACAAGCATATAATGATTTCCAACGGATGATCTCTTTGATGTCATTCTCAACGAATAACTGATGAGTAGATTCCATATAGTAGTTGTCACCTGATTCTTCAATCATATTTACATCATTGATCTGTTCTAATAAGATTTTAGAATCTTTTTTATAGTTTTCAAAGTTCTTTACAGATTCTAATAGTTCGGCTGTACAACCTATGATTCCTTCACAGATTTTATCAATATCATTTCTCATAGAATGAATATCATACATGTAGAAACGCATTGTTACATCATCGATGCAATCACTTACATCATCTAATCTTTCAGTCAAGGCTGTAATGTCTTCATGATCAAATGGTGGTAAGAATTCATGTAATAGTTTGTCTAATAGTTCATGTCGAAGATCATCTGCTTCTCTTTCTAAGTTATGCATATTGGTGATCTTGTCATGGATCGTTTCAGTATTGTAATCTGAAACGATATCTTTTAGTAATGTTGCTTCTTTATGAGCGATCTCTGCCATGTCGATGAAACATTTAAAATAATCAAATTTTTTAGCCATAATTTCTCCTTTTTAAAATATCCAAATAAATATTCTTGCCATTAAATAACCAACTAGTCCACATCCTGGGAAAGTGAATACCCAAGCTAAGACCATATCTTTAACGATCGACCAGTTAACTCTCTTAGGATTTCTTGCTGCTCCTACACCCATGATGGCAGTAGTTTTTGTATGAGTTGTTGATACTGGTAGACCAGTAAGTGATGAAAGTAATAAACATAAGGCAGCAACGATATCAGCAGCAAAGCCTTGGTAAGGTTCAAGCTTTACCATATCCATACCTACTGATTTAATGATCTTTTCTCCACCGATAGCGCTACCTCCTCCCATTGTGATAGCACATAGTAGCATTAACCATAGTGGCACGGTCACTTCTGTTACTTGACTCTGTCCTTTCGCTAGGAACATTCCTAGTAAGAATACACCCATGAATTTTTGACCATCTTGAGCTCCATGCATGAAGGCCATTGAGGCACTACCGAAGATCTGAGCTTTTTTGAAGAAAGCAGTAGTCTTTACTCTGTTCATGTTCTTACAGATTGCTTCGATCAGTTTGACAACGATGAATCCTGTGACAAATCCTAAGACTGTTGAGAATACTAGGCCATAGATGACTTTGATCCATTCTTTACCATTGATGCCTGATAATGAGTTATGCATAGCGATAGCTGCTCCCGAAAGTCCAGCGATGAGGGCGTGACTTTCGCTTGTTGGTATGCCAAAGAATGAAGCGGCTGTTGCCCAAACTACGATAGCAAATAATGCAGCACATAGAGCGATAAGGGCATCGGATGCATTTCCTCCAAAATCTACCATGTTGTAGATTGTCTCTGCTACTTTTGAATTGATCATCGTCATAAATACTAGGCCAAAGAAGTTACAAACGGCAGCCATTAAGATAGCGACTTTTGGTCTCATACATCTTGTAGATACACAAGTTGCGATAGCATTTGGTGCATCTGTCCAACCATTTACCAAGATTACTCCTAATGTCAAAATGGTTGTGATGATTAGTGACGGATAATTAAGTAATTGAGAAATAAAATCAGCAAGTGTTATCTCCATTTCTTATTTCCTTTTCGGGTATATCGCATGATATACCTATCCTTTCTATCAATCTTTTCCCTCCGTGATTGAAAACGGTAGAAGCCTTTATGAATTTTGGAAACACGAAACTAAAACAAAAATGTTTTTAAAAATGAGTATTAAGTTTTTCCAAAGAACATAATATATATCAACAACGATAATCACTTATCGAAGCCGATGGAGATAAAGGATGTTTATATAAATTTAATTTAAAATTAAATTGTTTGTTCCAAAAAAGTAAAAGAAAGGTAGCATCATCTTTAACTTTGCGAAAATAGGGGAAAGTTGAGTGCTACCTGAAATGAAATAGTCGCTATGGCAGAATTGTTGAAAGTTATTACCATATGCACTAGAAATGATCTGTTCATTTAAAAGGGAATACGAAAACGGATCTTCCATTAATCTATTAATGGCATTAGTCTGACAGTTAGCTTTGTTAGACTTGTTGGTTTTCACTTTTGACCCTCCTATGTTGTTTGTGCAACATATTAATAGAAACATTACGTAAATATTTCTTTGATTTTACGTAGATACTTATTATATATCATATTTATTTCCGATTTTGTATATGATAACGCTTAACAACCATAAAAAGCTTATAAACAGAATAGTGGTAAATATGGTAAAATTATTGAGGTGAGAAAATTATGAAAAACAGTATTTTAAAAAATTTATTGATAGTTACATTTGTTATATTATCTGCTGTCTTATGCTTTGGCGGTGGATATTTGGTTGCTAATTACACACAATCTTCTGAAGATACAACTAGTGTAAGTAGTAAGTTCTCTACATTAGAGAGAGTATATGATTATTTAGTTAATGATTTCTACTATGGTAATGATTCTGATGAATATAAACAACAACTCATCAATGATGCTATTAAAGGCATGGTTGATGCTCAGGGTGATCCTCATACTGAATATATGACTAGTGATGAGTTAGCAAGCTTTACTGGTTCTCTTGAATCTTCATTTGTGGGAATTGGTGTTACTTATCAAGAAGTTGATGGTAAGATCTTCATTGCTTCGGTTATTAGATCTTCTCCAGCTGAGGCTGCTGGTATGATCGCTGGTGATATCATCACTGCTATTGATGGTACAGAGGTTACTGAAGATAACATTGATGATATGGTAAATGTCATAAAGGGTGAAAAAGGTACAGTTGTTACTGTTACTATCTTACGTGGTAGTGAGAGTTTTGATCTAGATATTACTAGAGATACAGTATCTAATACTGTTTTCTCAGAAGTTAGTACTGATGGTGTTGGCATACTATCTATCACTTCATTTAGCGATGGTACGGGTGAAGAATTAGAAAATCACTTGAAGTATTTACAAGAGAATAATGTCACTAAGTTGATCATTGATCTGCGTGATAATACTGGTGGATATGCTTCTACTCTTGATACGATCAGTTCATATTTCATGCAGACAGGCGATATCATCATGCGTGAGTTTGATCGTGATGGTAATGAATATGTTGATCGTGCTGTTGATTGTACAAAATATCATTATGACAAGATCATCATCTTGACTAATGATTATTCAGCAAGTTGTTCAGAAGTGTTTACTTTAGCTATGAAAGAAAATTGTGGCGCTATAACTGTTGGTGAGACAACTTATGGTAAGGGTGTTGCTCAAGTAACTAAGATGTTTAGAGATGGCAGTGCTTTAAAATATACTGATCTTATCTGGAAGAGTGGTAATGATGTCTTTGTTGGTGGTACTGGAATTGAACCTGATTATCCAGTAAGATTACATGATGCTTTATATTTGAGTCATCTAGTATTGGAAGATGATGAACAATATGATTATGATAGTGTTTCTACATATGTGGCAAATATGCAGACTATGTTAGATTTCTTGGGCTATGATGTTGATAGAACAGATGGCTATTTCAGTGCTATGACTTCTGAAGCACTAAAGTCATTCCAATCTAAAGAAGGATTAGAAGTAGATGGTATCTTGGATAATGATGTTGCTAGTGCTTTAAATAGCGCAGTTGTACGTTATTGGACTACTGATAGAGATGCTTTAGATACACAGATGCAAAAAGCATTAGAATTGATGAAGTAATATGATCGTAAAGATTAAAAAGTTAAATGAACAAGCTACTATTCCTACTAGTGGTAGTAAATATGCTGCAGGTTATGATCTTTATAGTTGCGAAGATGCAATAGTTGTTGCTGGAAAGACTACAGCAATTCATACAGGAATAGCTATAGAGATACCAGAAGGTTATTTTGGGGGAGTATTTGCTCGTAGTGGTTTAGCTAGTAAGCAGGGATTAAGACCAGCTAATTGTGTAGGAGTAATTGATAGTGATTATCGTGGCGAAGTGATCGCTATGTTACATAATGATTCTTCAATAGATAGAGAGATAAAAAAGGGAGAAAGGATAGCCCAATTAGTCATCATGTCTTATCTTCAGGTTGACTTTGAAGAGGCTGAAGAATTGACTGATACTGAAAGGGGAACAGGTGGATTCGGCTCAAGTGGGAAGTAACATTTGACAAGTATGTTATAATAGTTAGGACCCGAAAGGAAAAAGGTGTTTGATTTTGAGTATTAGAATAAATATTAAATTGATATTGACTGTAGCCGCATTTATGGTTTTAACATTGTTTAGTATTGCAGAGGCTGCATCATTAGAAAAAGATATTGTTTTAGCAGAAACGAATGACTATGAAGTAGTTAGCGAATATGAAGATAGTATCGCAAATAGGATATTTACTTTTGAAGACAAATTTAAAGAGACTGAAGTAACAGTGACTTTTAAAGCAAAGACTGCTTTAAAGAATAGTCCTTTGCCACATAACAAAGATGTATTGACTGTGGTCAAATATGATACAGCCACTCTTATCGGTACAAATGATTTTACTTATTGGAAGATAAGCTACAATGGCAAAATCTATTATGTAGATAAGAATGATATCACTTCTTCTGCTGAAGAAGTAGCAGCATTAAAAAGAGCAACATATAACTCTGATTGGACTGGAACAGTACTAAATGCTAGAAACGGCGCCATTTATGGTCCTACTGGGAAAGAGACTTATTATAACCTAGATATGAGTGGAGTTATAGCTATCATGCGTAGGATGGGTAATAATGATATCTATTGGATCAGGGAAGATGGTGTCAAAATGTTAGGTGATTATGTAATGGTAGCAGCTAACTTAACAAAGTTCCCTCGTGGTAGTTTAGTTCCTTGTTCATTAGGTATGGGCATTGTTTGTGATACAGGTGGCTTTGCTCAAAGAGATGCGACTCAATTAGATATTGCGGTAAACTGGTAGTGTAAACTACTAGTTTATTGACAATAAAAAGGCGATGTTCTAAAATTAAGATGCCGGGGGCGTTCCGGTATTCGACAGGGCGTTGTTGGATTTGGATAGCAGTGGCGTGGTTTACCTCACGAACCAAAATTAAAAATAACTGACAATCGTCAATTTTCATTTGCTGCCTAATTAAGCTAATTATTGCTTTGCAGCCATCACTGATAGTTACTCCGTTGGGCTATTGGATGGTGTAAGACACACCGGATAGGTTGATAAGATCCTCAATAATTGAGACCGAAACTGATTGAGGGAACAATGGTCGTTGGTTGTTTATCATCAAGGCTATTGTAACTAAGATAAACTAAACTGTAGAAGTCTGAATGTGGGACACGTTTTGGACAGGGGTTCAAATCCCCTCGCCTCCACCAAGAGGAAAACTGAAGAGTTGATGTAAAAGTCAGCTCTTTTTTGATGATCTTACCGACAGATAATAGTGGAAGATTTGTATTTTAATTCTACTTTATTAAGCTTAGCTGATTTTGAAATGTTAAAGGGTCAAAAAGAAAAACTATATGATAAAATATATATAGATATTAGAAAATCAGAATGGAAGGTTTAAAAATGACAGGAGCAAATAACACATTTAATACAACAATTAAAGAAATCCCTTTTAATATTAATGAGATAAATAAAATTAAAAGGTTGAACAAGGGAGAAGACTGGCCTGTTGTTTATATATTATCAGGAGATAAGGAAGCTTATGTTGGTGAAACGCAAAATGCATATAATAGAATGAAGCAACATTCTGACAATCCTGAAAGGAAAAAATTAACTAAAATATCATTAATGTCATCTGATTCATTTAATAAATCGGCTATTTTAGATATTGAGAACATGCTCATTACACATATGCATGCAGACGGCAAATTTGTATTACAAAATGGTAATGGTGGGCAATCCAAACTTCATAATTATTATCAGAGATCTAAATATCAAGATTGTTTTGCTGATATTTGGAAGAAATTAAAGAGTAAGAATATGGTTGATCATGAATTGTTTGAAGTACAAAATATGGAAATCTTTAAATATTCCCCATTTAAACAATTAACCTTAACTCAATATGACTTGGTAGAAGATTTGCTTTTAAATTATATAGAAGTTATGAACACAGATAAACATGCAAATGTTGTGATTAATGGTGGCGCTGGTACAGGTAAAACACTTGTGGCGATTTATTTTGTAAATTTGCTTATTAACATTATGAATGGAAATTATGATGCTACCGATGATGATCATCAATATGATGAGGATAATTTTTCCCATCAACATAGTTTGATTAGAAAGATTAAAGAGATTGGTAATAAATCAATTGGTTTTGTTGTGCCAGTCCCATCTTTTAAAGGAACTGTTAGGAAGTTATTTAAATCTATTAAAGAGCTTAAAAACATTGATGTTATTTCTCCTATAGAAGCTACTCGGAAAAAGTATGATATTTTAATTGTAGATGAAGCACATAGGCTTAAAAGATACAAGAGATTAACGAATAATGGGGCATTTAAAAAAGCCAATGTCGCACTAGGACTTCCCGAAACCGAAGGAACTGAACTGGATTGGGTAAAAATTCAATCAAATAAAATGCTGATTTTATTTTATGATTCTAGTCAAACAGTTAAAGAATCAGACGTGTTAACAGCAGACTTTGAAAAAGTCAAAAGCGAAAGTGGTTGTTACAAATATAACCTTACTTCCCAACTTAGAGTTAAAGGTGGGAATGAATATATGGATTTTATTAAACAGATATTTAATGAAAATCCTAAAAACTATACTTTAACTGATGAATATGAGTTAAAAGTATTTGACGATGTAGAAGAAATGTTTGAACAAATTAAAGAAAAGAATAAAGAATATAAAGG
>CAVAAT010000020.1:0-35566 GCA_963586925.1 Erysipelotrichaceae bacterium | reverse complement strand
TGTAAAGGACATTAGCACACATAAAAAAAGATAAAGTGACTAATAAGGTATTTCTTAATAACTTACTAACTTTAGTTATTATTTCGTTCATAATTAATTCCCTTTCTTGGATACTAATTTTAGTATCTTTTAATTACAAGGTCATTTTATCACTATTTTTCCTGTTTTCAATATTAAAATATAAAAGGTGAATGCATCATTTCAGCATTCACCTTCCTAATAATAATTAATTATTTTACAGACTTTTTCTTTTTTTCAGTAACTATCACAATAGAAGCAGCAGAAGCAAATGCGATCGTTAACCAAATCTTTAGATTAAAGTTATCACCTGTATTTGGGTTTTTAGGTAGCAGATCACCATAGTAATTTCCACATTCTTCACATTTTGCTTTTTCAGTATACGTAGCTTTACCACCAGTATGAGCAAAATGGATTGTGATCGTAGTTGAATTACCAGATTTATCAGTTGCTACTATAGTTTGATCACCCTCTGGCATTAATGTAAATTGTCCATTAATTAATTCAACTAGTTCTCCATTTACTGTTACAGAGTCAAGATGCTTATCAATAACACTTATCAATAATTCTTTACAATAGTTTTTGCCATCTTCAACTCCTTCAAATACTGGAGCAGTTCCATCCAGAACAATTCCATCTGTGTTTATCCAGCAACTATTACCTGATTCATCGCTCAGTCTTACATAAATGATGCAATCATTATCTGGATCAATATTAAATGTTCCTTCATATTGAGTTAAATCTTCTAAATTTGATAATTCTTTTTCAGATAATTGTTTATCAGCTAAATAGTATTCAATCTTGACATTTCCTTCACTGTTATCAGTTGCTACAATAGATACTGCTTGAGTTTCTTTAAAGAATAAACCAAATGTAATCTCATTAAGGAAAGTAGTCCATTTATTTTCAGATATAGTTACTTCACCAATAGGAGCAACTACATCTTTAAAATTAGCAACTAATGTGATCTCCATTACTGTATCATTAACAGCTAACTCTCCATAAGTATTAGTTGTACTAACTTTAGTAGTACCATAAGTCCATCCTGTAAATTCATATCCAGTGACTGTAAATCCATTTCTAGAATAAGTTGGATCAGTGATTTCTTCTAAAACAACATCAGTCCACTTTACATCAGTCTTAGCGTAATATTCATAATCACAAGATACATATGTTACTTTATAATACGATTTAACTTTCCAATGAGCTACATAACTTCTATCTCCGACACTACCTTTTTTGATAGTAACAGTCATATTAATTTCATCAGGTAGATCTGTTCCAGACCAGCCAACAAATTCATAACCATTCTTAGTTGGATTGACTAAAGTTATATCTTCACTTTCAATCGTATAAGTTGTTGGATTAGTTGCTGTTCCTCCATCTAGATCATATTCTATCTTATAGTCAACAACACTCCATTTAGCATTTAATGTTATCTGCATTACAGTATCTGATAATGCTAGTTCACCATAAGTATCATCAGCATCAACTAGTGTATCATTTAAATACCAACCATCAAATGAATAACCTTCTTTTGTTGGATCATCTACATTATCTAAGACATAATCAGTCCATTTAATATCTGTCTTAGTTAGATAAGTATTATCATTTTCCCCTGTCTCGAAGATAACTGTATAACCTGACTTAGGTTGCCAAGCTGGATAAATGCTAACAGTACCATTACCATTATAACTACCCAAAAGATCATACTCTTTTTCAGTTTCTTCAGTTAAAGTCCAACCAATCTGAGTGAAACCATTACGAGTAAAGCAAGCATCCTTTAAAGTGATAGGCTCATCCTTGATCTTAGTTACAGTAGATGACTCACCTACACCATTAACGCCTGGTTCATAAGTGATGGTATAGATACAATCAGGATTGATATAAAGTTCTAATTGTTTATCCTCGTTGTATCTAACCAAATAACGATCATCATCAGCAAAATAGTATGCAGATTGATCTGCAGCATATTCTTTTGAGAATACTACACTAGTATCTAATGTTGGAGACTTATAAGTTGTAATACCAACATAAGCTCCTTCAGTCATATCAGAAGTGATCTCTACTTTCGCTTTTTCACTTAAATAAACATTGCTTGGTTTACTTGAATATGTATTATCCTTAACTACTGGACTACCAGAGATCTTGATCTGACCGGTAGCATCTGAACTATCAGAACAGCTTACATAAATTGCTCCAAATCCTGTATTGGATGTTATAGAAGCATTGTCTTTTAGAATGATAGTAGTACTATCTCTAACAAATACTGCAGAACCTTGAGAAGAGGCTACATTTTCTGTAATGCTTACTCCTTCAGCAAGAGTCAATTCTGTACTACCTGTAATATAGATACCTGCTCCATATTTGGATGTGTTATTAGAAACTGTAACATTTGAAAAGTTAGCGACTGTCTTATTTGAAAGATACATACCACCACCATCACCAACTGCAGAGTTATCACTGATAGTTCCACCTGTGATAGTGAAATTCAATAAGCTAGTAAAAATACCACCAGCTCTATAGTCTTCTTGTTTAGTAGCTAATGACTTGTTATTGATGATAGAGCCCCCAGAAATAACAGCTTTACATCTTGCTAATGAACCTACTAAACACATACCCCCACCAGCACCAGTTTTAGCAATATTACCGCTGATAGTTCCACCATACATATATAGATAGTTCGCAAATGTCATGTAAATGCCACCACCTGAACCATTAGCTGTATTGTTAGAGATCATACCATCGTAAATTTTTATTGAACCAGTATTATACAAAGAATCCATATATATAGCTCCACCATTATATGTGGAAGTATTATTTGTGATAGTACCACCATGTATCTCTATATGGCCACCATTATAAGTATAGATAGCTCCACCATATTTAGCTGAATTAGAACTGATCGTACCACCATACATGTAAAAGTAACCTTGATCAATACCGTTACCCTCCATCGTGATTGCTCCACCCCAATTGCTTGATTTATTTCCACTGATCTCGCCACCATACATATTAAATGTACCTTTACCAAAGATATAAACAGCTCCACCATATTTAGTAACGCTATTATTAGTGATCTTGCCACCATACATATTGAATATAGCACCATTCTTTTTAAGAACTACGCCACCACCATTTTTTAAGCCACTACTACCAGTAAGAGTTCCACCATACATATCTAATTTAGCATTAGTACTAAGCCAAATAGCACCACTATCACTACCTGATTTTCTTCCACCAACTGTACCAGTGCCAACACAATCTGTTAAGATCAATTTACCATTTGTTTCAACATCGATAGTATTTTGACTTGTCTTACCATTTTTTAAACTATGACCATTTAAACATAAATATAATGTTTTACCTTTGATCGTTAAAATGGAACTACGACTTACATCAGAAGTCAGATAAACATAAGCAACATTATTACTATAACTAATATCACTCTTACCATCCCAAGGAACATAAGTAACATTTTGACAAGATGTATGATCAGCTACAGTTTTACCACCACATACACAATGGGTATGCGTTGCTTGTGTTTCACTTACTGCCAAGTTGATCAGTTCTTCACTTGTTTCATTTTCAAAATGAACTTCTTGCTCAACTTGCTCATTTGTAACCGTGATCTCACTAGTATCTATTATTTCTTCTTGTTCACTAGTTAAGATCTCTTCACTTGTTAGAGTCTTTTCAGAATCATCTGATGGACCATTACTTTCATCAGCTAATACCATGCTTGGAACAAATTGTAAAGCCATGCATAATACAAGCAAGATCGTGAGTAATCTTTTCTTCATTATTTGTTTTTCCTCTACTTTCTATTTGGTAGTTTCAAAAATCCAATACCCTTGGTACAAACTAGCTACCATAATTTGTTAGAAATATAGAACATTTTATCTTTGGATCAAATATTATTCTTCTTTATTTTTTTTGAGATCCAAGCATAGAACATTGTTCTACTTCACGATAAATATATCGGAACTAATTCTATTTTTATTTTAAAGTATATTTGCAATGAAAACAAGTGTTAAAAAAAGATTCCACAAAAAAAGCCCGAACTAATATAAGTCCGAGCATTAAAGTTCATTATAGATTACTAACGTTGTGGTATACGTTTTGAACATCATCAACATCATCAAGTAATGTTAATAAACGTTTGAACAAATTAACATCTTCCTCAGCAGTTAATTCAACTGTATCTTGTGGTAACATTTTATTTTCTAATACAACAAAGTTAGTCTCACCCTTAGCAGCTTCGATAGCGTCTTTAGCTTTGAAAAGGTCTGTAGGTCCAACATAAACTGTAACATAACCTTCGTCATCACTTTCAACATCTTTAACATCAACATCAGCCATCATCAAGATATCTAAAACTTCTTCTTCGCTACTTTGGAATGATAAGATTCCTAAGTTATCATATTGATAGGAAACACATCCTGCTTTACCTAAGTTGCAATGTGATTTATTGAAGCAACTTCTTACTTCTGCAAGAGTTCTGTTTGAGTTATCTGATAAAGTATCGATGATGATAGTTGAACCAGCAGGTCCAAATCCTTCATAACGGTTTTCGATATAAGCTTCACCAGTATTTCCTTTAGCCTTTTCAATATTCCTTTTGATAACATCAGCCGGAACTTGTGCGGCTTTAGCCTTTTCAATAACTCTCTTCAAAGTTTGGTTCATGTTAGGATCAGGAACGCCACCCTTAGCAGCCATGTAAATTTCCTTGCCGTATCTTGAATAAATCTTTGTTTTCTTTGCTGCAGTAGCTGCCATACTTGCAGCTCTGACTTCATGAGCACGTCCCATTGTTAATTTCCTCCTAATCTTTCTTTTAATGTTTTAACAAGTTCACACTTAAGCGTTAATATTATAGCACTATCTGAAATAATTTCCACTATTCTCTTAAAGAAGCATCAAGATTTCTTGATAAGCTATCTAAAACTTTACTATGAACTGGTGTGATATCTTTTTCAGTCAAAGTCTTTTCACTACTTCTGTAGATAACGCTGATAGCTACACTCTTATAGCCATCATCAATTCCTTTACCTCTGTAAACATCAAATATCTCTACTGAACTCAATAAGTTTCCAGCAGCTTTCTTTACTGTACTAGTAATATCATCAGCTGTTACCTTTTCTTTAACAACTAAAGCAAGATCATATTTAACACTTGGATATTTGTTAATAGAAACGAACTTAACTTTAGCTGGTTTTTCAGCAAAGATAGCTTTAATATCAAGTTCAGCTAAGACACATTCATCAATGCCATACTTTGTTTGAGCAAGTGGATGAGTGTGGCCTAACACACCAATCTTAGTCTTACCTAAATAAATATCGGCACTCTTATTAGGATGTAAGATATTATTAGGTTCAGCGATCTTTTTGAAAGAAACACGCTTTTCGTCATATCCGAACTTATCTAAAATATTTAAAATGATACCTTTCATCTTATAGAAATCATTTGTCTCAGAAATCTTTTGCCATTTAGAAACTGTTGTATTAGTTGACATAGCCATTGATAAACGGATTGAATCTTTTCCTTCATCACTATATACATTAGCAAACTCAAATAATTCATATTCATTATGACCTCTATTAGTATTATAACTAATGACATCAAGCATAGAAGGGATCAATCCTGTTCTATAATATCTTCTATCCTCACCCATCGCATTAGCGATCCTTACAGGTGTACCAATAGATAAGATGTTCTCTGCATTCTTTTCAGCAGAAACTAATGAATAAGTAATGATCTGATTAAAGCCTAACCCCATGAGCATCTCAGAGATTATTCTTTGTTGCTTACCATGATCACCATAATGAGCTTGAGTAGTTGGCATCTTAGGT
This sequence comes from Erysipelotrichaceae bacterium, assembly GCA_963586925.1. Taxonomy (GTDB): domain Bacteria; phylum Bacillota_I; class Bacilli_A; order Erysipelotrichales; family Erysipelotrichaceae; genus UBA1783. Next base: position 29,693 of record CAVAAT010000020.1, on the reverse strand, counting down.
AAAGTAGAAACAATGTTTTCATAACCTAATACTCTGATGACTTCCTCAGCTAGATCGTTATAGATCTTAACATCAGTTCTATAAGAAGGGATCAAAGTCTTAATATTATCCTCATCTACTTTAACTGGAGAGAAATCTAATCTTTCAAATACATCAAACATCTGTTCATAAGTAAAGTTAGTTCCTAATAATTTATTGATCTTGCTAACTGGAGCAATGATCTCTGTATCTTTATACTCGTCATTAGAAACAGTAACAGTCTTTTCCACTACTTTTGCATCAGCTAATTCTAATAATAATTGAATACTTCTCTCAGTTGCCTTTACAGAAGCAAGTGGATCGATTCCTTTAGTAAATCTAGAAGCTGCCTCAGTTATCAAACCAAGTCTTCTTGAAGTATTACGAATATTTACTGAATTAAAGTGAGCAGCTTCAATGATGATGCCTTTAGTATTTTCATCGATCTTACTATCATCGCCACCCATGATACCAGCATAACCAATAGCTTTTCCTTCAGTAGTGATCATGATATCATCATTTAATACATGGTACTGTTGACCATCTAATGCAGTATAGAATTCTTCTAGACCAGTTTTTACAGTGATCTCTCTTGCTGGGATCTTAGCTAAGTCATAGAAATGAAGAGGTTGACCTGTTTCTAACATAACATAGTTAGAGATATCAACTACGTTATTGATAGCTTTGATACCAGCAGCATGTAATGCATCAATCATCCATTTTGGTGAAGGTTTGATCGTTAAATCTTCTACGATCGTACCAACAAAGCTTGTACATTTATCAGTATCTAATTTAATAGTTAATGTACTATCCTTCTTGTCACAACTATATGAATAATCAGGTAAAGTGACTTTCTTATTAAGTAAAGCACCAGCATCCTTAGCTAAAGCCCACATGCTCATGCAATCAGCTCTATTAGGAGTCAAAGATACTTCATAGATCGTATCATCAAGATGTAAGTATTCTAAAACATTCTTGCAACCAACTGGAGCATCGTCACTTAATACTTCAATCCCGTTTAACTGTTGTTCTGTTAGACTCTTTTTATCAACACCAAGTTCAAATAAAGCACAGATCATGCCATTTGACTCTTCGCCTCTAACTTTACCTGCTTTGATCTCTCCACCAGGTAAAACACAACCAGGTAAAGCAACGATGATTTTTTGTCCTTCAGCTACATTAGGCGCACCACAAACGATCTGAGTAGTATAATCACCAACATCAACTTGACAGATATGTAAATGATCAGAATTTGGATGAGCAACACAGCTTAAAACTTTACCAATAGTCAAGTTAGTTGCATATGCTTGCTTTTCACTGCCTTCTACTTCTAATCCACCCTTAGTCAAGGCATCTGCTAAGGCTTTTGGATCAACATCTGAGAGATCCATATATTGTTTTAGCCAATTATAAGTAACTCGCATATTCTTTCTCCTTTACTCAAATCTCTTGTAGTTCTGTAAGAACTCAATATTGTTATTGTAGAAATTACGAATATCATCAATACCATATTTCAACATAGCTACTCTTTCAACACCAACGCCAAGAGCAAATCCTGAATACTTCTCTGGATCAATTCCTGCCATTTCTAAAACGTGAGGATGTACCATACCTGCACCTAAGATCTCGATCCAACCTGTTTGTTTACAAGTAGGACAACCCTTACCACCACAGATATGACAAGAAACATCTATTTCTAATGATGGTTCAGTAAATGGGAAGTAAGATTGTCTTAATCTGATCTCTCTATCTTTACCAAACATACTTCTTGCTAGTAACTCTAATGTGCCTTTTAGATCAGCCATAGTGATATTCTCACCAACAACAAGACCTTCGATCTGAATGAATTGATGAGAGTGAGTAGCATCATCATCATCTTTTCTATAAACTTTACCTGGGCAAATTACTTTGATAGGTAAATGATCATGCTCTTTCTCTAGTACACGCATTTGGATTGCAGTTGTTTGAGTTCTTAATAATCTATTAACATCAACATAGAAAGTATCTTGCATATCTCTAGCTGGATGATCAGCAGGGATATTAGCCTTTTCAAAGTTGTAAAGATCATACTCAACTTCTGGTCCGTTATCGATACCATAACCCATACCAATAAAGATATCTTCAATTTCTTGTTGTACAATAGCTAATGGATGTAGAGTTCCATATTTCTTTCTACTTGCAGCTAAAGTGATATCAATAGTATCCTCTTCAATCTTTTTGAGCATTTCCTGCTCTTTTAATTGAGCTATCTTGCTCTTTACTAGCTGTTCTGTAGTTTGTTTCAATTCATTAACAGCCATACCAAAGTTTTTCTTTTCTTCTTTGGCAATGTTCTGCATCTCGCTCATTAAACTAGCAACACGACCTTTTTTGCCTAACAGATCTACTCTGATAGATTCAATCTGTTGTAAGTCATTAGCTTGCTCAATGATCTGTGCAAATTCATTCTTTAATGCTTCCCAATTTTGTAACATATTTTTCCTCTCCTTGTTCTTCATTAAAAAAACGCCAATTTAAGGACGTTAAATTGACGTGGTACCACCTTAGTTACTTCTCATAAACCTTTAACGCTGTCAGCGGAGGTGATTAGCCCCACTCAAAGGTGAATTCATATCGATATATCGGAAGACTCTCACCAATCATCTTCTTCTCTGAGATATATTCACGATACTACGTTCCTTCTCATCGTGTTAGTAACATTATAAACACTTTGTGTTTAATTTACAACGATTATTCGTTGATCATATTTTTTAACTTTTTTGAAGTCTTAAAATTAATATAATTAACTGTTTCCTTATCACTATTATTCTTTTCTTTAATAGAAAAATTACCAAAATTAGTGATAGTGACAGTCTTTCCTTCAATAATGGATTCAACTAAGCAATCAAAGATATAGTTAACTTGATCATTTGCTTGTTTTCTACTGATATCAAATTGATCAGCTAATTTATCAGCAAGATCTTTTTTATATACAATATCCTCCATGCCTAGTTTTTCCTTCTAGCGATGATCTTGATCGGATTTCCTGTAAAACCAAAAGCATCTCTTAACTTATTTTCAATATAACGACTATATGAGAAATGTAATAACTCTTCATCATTAACAAATAAGACAAATGTTGGAGGAGCAATTGATACTTGTGAAGCAAAATTGATCTTTAATCTCTTACCATTATGAGTAGGAGGAGGAGTTGTGATCTGAGCATCATTGACTACCTCATTCAACAACGCAGTAGATATCCTCTGTTGTGAATAGTCATAAACCTCATCGATCAATGGGAATAACTTTTGGATCCTTTGTTTATTTAATGCACTTGTGAAAACAATAGGTGCATAATCAAGATAAACAAATTGTTTTCTGATCTCTTTAGTTATCTTATCCATCGTCGTATGATCCTTTTCAACTAAATCCCACTTGTTATAAACGATGATAATTCCTTTTCCAGCTTCCTTAGCATAGCCAGCAACGTGTTTATCTTGATCAGTGATGCCCGTTTTAGCATCCAAAACAAACAAGACAACGTTACTTCTTTCGATTGCTCGCATTGCTCTTAATAAAGCATATTTTTCAATATTCTCGTAAATCTTACCTTTTTTACGAATACCTGCTGTATCAATGACAACATAAGACTTGCCATCTCTTTCAAATGGTGTATCAATGGCATCTCTTGTTGTACCCTCAACATCAGATACAATTACTCTTTGTTGATCAAGTATCGCATTTACCAGCGAACTTTTACCAACATTTGGTCTACCGATCACCGCAAATGAGATCATACTATCATAAGAAGACAATTTCTTTTCTTCGAATGAATCTAATATCTTATCCATTAGATCACCAATACCAATACCTTGAACACCACTTACAGCGACAGGATCAGATAAACCTAATTGGTAAAATTCATATATTCCATCATAGAAAGAAATATCATCAACTTTATTGACAGCTAAGATGACCTTCTTTTGCGATTTTTTTAACATTGAAGCGATATATTGATCATCACTAGTAACCCCATCACGGATATTACATAACATAACGATCGTATCGGCTTCTTGTATTGCTATCTCTACTTGGGCTTGAATCTCCACTTGAAATGGTTGATCAGCAATCTGTAATCCACCAGTATCGATAACATTAAATGTTTTGGTCAGCCATTCGCATTTGCCATATATCCTATCTCTTGTTACACCGGCTGTCGGATCAACAATAGAGATTCTTTCTCCGACCATTCTATTAAATATAGTAGACTTGCCAACATTAGGACGTCCGACTATTGCAACTGTTCCAACATACATATTACCACCTCAAATCTTATCGGTTATCAGTTTCATAATACGCTCGACCACTTCCATCTTATTGAGACTAGAAGTGTCGATCTCTATAGCATCTTCTGCTTTTCTTAAAGGGCTTATCTCACGATGAGTATCCCTATAATCTCTTTCAGAAATTTCTTTTTCTAATTCTTCTAAATTAGAATCTATGCCTCTTTTTTGATTTTCTAAATATCTTCTTTTAGCTCTTTCACGAGCCGAAGCAGTCATAAAGATTTTTAATTCGGCATTAGGTAAGACTACTGTACCAATATCTCTACCATCCATAATAAAGCCCTTATTCTCTGCCATCTTTTGTTGTAAATAAACAAGATATTCTCTGACATTCTTATAAGTAGAAACGATACTCGCACCTTGAGATATCTCATCAGTCCTTATATCGTTTGTTACTTCCTTAGAATTTAAGAATACTTTTTCATCACTTGTAAGCTCAATGTTTACATCATTTAATACACTCTCAACAGAAGCTTGATCATTTAGATCTATACCATTATCAAGAGCGTACTTAGCTACGCAGCGATACATTGCACCGGTATCAAGATGTATATAATTCAATTTTTTACATAATTCTTTAGCAACGGTACTTTTGCCAGAAGCAGATGGACCGTCTATGGCGATATTTATCGGCATATTACAATAATCCTCTTTCTTGAGCGAACCAGAATCCAATGATAAATAAGATGACAAACAATGTCATGATAAGTAATGTTAAGACAAAATTTAAGATCTTATTAGTCTTAGACATTGAATCATTAACAGAATCTAATTCGTTCTCATATTCTTTAACTTGTAATTTGATCTGTTTAGTCTGTTCCAGCATCTGTTCACGTAAGACTCTTTCCTTTTCAAGTTTTTGAGTCAATTTGTCAACAGCAACTGGATCATCATAATAAACAGGTGCTTCAACGTTGTTCTTTGGTTCAAATGAAGTTTTAACCTTTTCAAGTTCTATAGGTTCACTTACGACGACATCTTCATTTTCTTCATGAGTCTCTACAGTAGTTTCATCATCAGCTTTGAAATCATACTTTTCAAGATTCCATGAATTAACGATATTAGCTATATCATCAACATCTAATTTCTGATCATTATTTTCTTCAACCGGTTCTTCTTTTGGTTGAGTGTTCTTAGAATAATCATTAACAGAATTCAATGCTTCATCAATATAGGCAAAAATACTATCCTTATCATTAGTTTTATTACCTAAAGTATCATCGACTATGCTTTGAACATACTTAGATACTTGGTCGACTTGATCTTGTTTATCATCATCTTCAGCGATGACTTCTTCATCTTTTGTTTCTACTAGTTCATCAGTTGATTCAGTAGATTTTTCTTGTTCAGTTTCTTGAGTATCAACTATTTCTTCCACTGTTTCGAACTTTTGTGTTTCAGTAATTTTATCTTCAATTGTATCAGTTGACTCTTTAACTGCTTCTTCTACTTCATGAACCTCTTCTTCAATTGGATGAATATCAGCTACTTCAGTAGGCTTAACTTCTTCAGAAGGTAATTCATCTTCAATTTCTTCGATGACTTCTTCTATTGCTTCTTCATTAGAGTCTATTGGTTTTTCTTCTAATTCTGCAGGTTTAATTTCCTGTTCTATGAAAGCTAGTTCTTCTTCTGTAGGTAATTCATCTGTTATTTCATCAATAACTTCTTCTATAGGTTCATCAATAGGTTCAACTGTTTTTTCTTCTAATTCAGTTGGCTGAGTTTCCCCTACAGTATTTGTATCTTCTTCTTCAGCCTCTAAGATAACTTCAAAGTTTTCAACTGGTTGAGCTTGCTGCTCTACTACCTCAGACTCTTTAGCATCTTCTTGAATAGGTGTATCAATGACATCATCAATATTTTCTTCTTCAATATCATCGACAGTCTCAAAGCAAGGATCCTCAACAGTATCAACTGTTTCAACTGTTTCTGTTGGTTGATCCAATATTTCTTCTTGTGCTTCTTCTATAGTCTCTAACTCTTCAGTAGGTAATTCATCATTAATTTCTTCGACAACTTCTTCTATAGGTTCATCAATAATTTCTACTATTTTTTCTTCCACCTCAGTTGGTTGAACTTGCTCTACAGATTCATCGTCTAATGTAACAAAATTAGTTTCATCATTAGCGAATACCTCTAGATCTTCAATGCTTTGTTTCTCATCATTTAGATCAGCTGTAAACATTGTTGTCTGTACTGGATTTTCTGTTTCTATTGTCTTTGCTGGTTCATCAATGATATCAGCAAGATCATCAGTGATCTCATCAATGATATCTTCTTTGTTTTCAGTAACTAATTGAGAAACTCCACTATATGGATTGTAGTTTTCACCATATTTAGGGCCATAAACAATAGAGATTTCAGGAATTGCTTTTAAAGTATTTTCAACAGTTTTAATTTCCCCTACAGGTTCCTGTTCAACTGTCTTAACAGGTTCAATAGTAGGTTCAATCTCTTTTATAGGTTTAATTTCAACTTTACTAACAGTAGGAAATTTAGCTATTGTAGCCACTTTAGCAACATTACTTACTGTAGTGTTAAAGCTATTAACTGCTGGTTTAATTACTTTTGGTTGTACAACAGATTTAACCTGAGAGACAACTGGCTCAACACTCTGTAACGGTTTAATATCAACCTTTTCAACTTTTGGACAAGTTGAAGAAAAGTTATTCATACTTGAAGAGAAATTACCAATTGGTTTAACTTGCTTAATCTCTTTTTTAACAAATGTAGTTGCTTCAACTTGTTGTTTAGTTTGAAGTGGTTTAACTTCTACTTTCTTAACTGCACTAACATTTGCTGTAACACCACTATTAACAACTGAATCTACTCTCTTAACAGATGGTACAGGTTGAATAACATGCTTAATTTCTTTTACAGGTTCTTGTTGCTTTACCTCAGTAGGTTGTACAAAATCTTTTACCGCTTCTGCTAGTTTAGACTGTTCTTTTTCAACTGGATTTGATTCTTCAACTGTTTCCACTTGTTGAGTTACAGTTGTTTGTATAAATTCCCTTACTGGTTCAGCTTGTACTGGTTGTTGATAGTTAACCTGTTGAGTTGGTTGTTCAACTTGCTTAACTTCTTTCACTGGTTCTACTACTTGTTGAACTACAGTAGGTTGTACAAACTCCCTTACTGGTTCAGCTTGTACTGGTTGTTGATAGTTAACCTGTTGAGTTGGTTGTTCAACTGGCGTAACTTCTCTAATATTACCATTTTGTTGGTAATTGAATTGTGGATTTTGCTGTACATTTACATTTTGCTGTGGTTGAATGTACGGCTGCTGATATCCATATTGTTGTTGATATGGATACTGTTGAGTTGGTTGCTGATAATAACCTTGCTGATTTACATTCCAATTACCTTGAGTAGGTTGTTGATAAACATTTTGTTGTTCAATAGGTCTTTGATAGTTTTGATAAACATTATTCTGATTCACAGAAAATTGTTGATAGTTCTGGCTTTGACCATATTGAGCATTCCCCATTTGTTGTGGGTTATATTGTTGATGATCATTACGATATTCTGGTTGATTTGAATAGCTAGTTTGATAAGGTTGACGATTATAATTTTGATCGTAACTACTCTTACTAGTATTACCACTATCGAGTGATCTATCTATCGTATTTGTACTATCGTTGAAAGAAGACACTTGACCAAATTGTTTATCTAAATTATTTAGAAAATCTTCATGCTCTTTCAACATTTGGTCATAATCAGGATCTTGATAAGATGATCTTTGAGAGTTGTCGGAAAAGTCACTATTAAAACGCGAATAACTGTCATTATTTGCTTGATAATTACTATTTCTCGTGTTCTCGGATCTGTCTTTATCTCCCGACATACCGGAGCGTAGATTTTGATAACGGTCTAATCTACTTCTACCGTTCATATGAGATCCCTCCTAACAATGTCTATGCTCTTCCAGAATATTTACCATCGATCGTTGATACTAAAACTTCTTCATCTACATCAATAAATAATGGAACTTTAATACTCCAACCTGTTTCCAATACAGCATTCTTTTGTGCACTTGTTGCAGTATCGCCTTTAACTGCAGCTTCAGCTTCTACGACTTTTAATGCTACCTTATCTGGTAAGATTACGCCTAAGATCTCACCCTCATATGTGCTGATAAGGATGTTATCTTGTGGTTTTAAGAAATTCAATTCCCAAGTTAATCTATCCTTTGGAATTTCAATTTGATCGTAAGTTTCGTTATCCATAAATACTAATGCATCACCTTCATCATAAAGATATTGCATATTCTTCTTTTCGATCATAGCTTGTTCAACTTTGTCTCCACCTGTGAACACTACATCTTTAATAGTTCCAGTTCTTAAATCTTTAGCATGAGCTTTAACTACCATTTGACGCATAGCTGTTTTATTTAGTGATGTACTTAAAACAACATAAATATTACCTTCGTATTGAAAAGTTGTTCCTGGTTTTAAATCATTAACGATAATCATAAATATTTTCCTTCTTTCTCCGCGTTAAAAATAATCAATATTTGATTGCTTATATATTATAACAAACATAAATAATTTAATAAATACTTTTTTAAGGGACTATTAAAACAAAAAAGTCATCTTTCGATGACTTTCTCTAATTAATCAACAATTTTGATATGAAGTTCGTCCAATTGTTTCTGATCTACTGGAGTAGGAGCATCACTCATTGGACACTTAGCATTAGCATTCTTAGGGAAAGCAATGACATCTCTTAATGATTCAGATCCTGTCAAGATCATTGCTACTCTATCCAAGCCCAATGCTAGTCCACCATGTGGAGGTGTACCATATTTCAGAGCATCAATGAAGAAGCCAAAACGATTTTCAATCTCTTCTTTTGATAAGCTCAACAATTCAAACATCTTTTCTTGCATATCGCAATCATAGATTCTCAAGCTTCCGCCACCTAATTCATAACCGTTTAATACAACATCATATGCATAACTACGAACTGCTAATGGATCACTATCTAATAATGGTAAATCTTCATCATTAGGTCTTGTGAATGGGTGATGTACTGAATAATATCTTTGATCTTCTTCTGAATATTCTAATAATGGGAAGTCAACTATCCACAAGAAATCAAATGTATTTGGATCATATAGATGCAATTTCTTACCTAAATGAGTTCTAACAGCACCTAAAGCAGTAGAAGCTTTTATCCAATCACCTGAAGTGATGAGTACCATCTGATTTTCTTTTAAATTTAATGTATCAATTACGCCTTTGATCTCTTCTTCACTAAAGAACTTAACAGCACTTCCTGTTAATGCTCCTTCATGATATTTCAAAACAACTAAACCTTTAGCACCATTCTTCTTAGCTAGTTCAGTTAAAGCATCTGTATCTTTACGAGAATACTTATCAGCATCATCAACGACCATAGCTTTGATGGCACCTTTTTTCTTTAAACCTTCTTCAAATGCTTTAAATGTAGAATTAGCGAATACTTCTTTTAATTCTGTGAACTTTAATTCAAAACGAGTATCAGGCTTATCTGAGCCATAAGTGTTCATAGCATAGTTATAAGTGAAACGACGGAATGGCGTTTCAATATCGATACCCTTAACATCTTTCATGACTTTCTTTAATAAACCTTCTGTCATTTCTAAGATCTCTTCTTGTGACATAAAGCTCATTTCGATATCCAATTGAGTGAAATCCAATTGTCTATCAGCACGTAAATCCTCATCACGGAAACATCTTGCTACTTGATAATATCTTTCAAAACCAGCAACCATCAATAATTGTTTGAATTGTTGTGGAGACTGTGGTAAAGCATAGAAACAACCAGGATGTACTCTTGAAGGTACTAAGTAGTCTCTTGCACCCTCTGGTGTAGATTTAGCTAGTACTGGTGTTTCAACCTCAATAAAGCCATTATCATCAAGATATTCATGCATAGCTTTAACGATCTTTGCTCTAGTGAATAACTTTTGTTGTAAGACTGGACGTCTTAAATCAAGATAACGATATTTCAATCTTGTATCTTCCAAGGCATCAGTTTCATCAGCAATGATGAATGGTGTTTGATTAGCAGTATTGATGATCTCGATCTCTTGCGCTTTGACCTCAATATCACCTGTTGGCAAGTTTGGATTCTTGCTTGTTCTTTCAATTACTTCTCCAGTAACGGATAAGATATATTCGTTACGGACATTTTTAACCTGTTCAGTAAGTTTTTCATCGACTAATATCTGAGTGATACCAGTTCTATCTCTTAGATCGATAAAAACTAAACTACCTAAATTTCTTCTTTTAGCTACCCAACCGATCAGTGTGACTTTCTTACCTACATCAGATAGTCTCAACTGTCCGTTTACATGAGTTCTTTTCATGTTTATTCTCCTTTCAATATTGCGTTGATCTTTTCGATCATTTCAGCCTTTTTAACCGTAAATTGTTCTTTGCTTGTTGTATCTTTGATCTGAACTAACCCTTGTTGTTTTTCGTCTTCACCAACGATAATGATCGCCTTTGCTTTTAAACGTTCAGCACTCTTAAATTGTGATTTAAGAGAACGCGAAGCGTAATTCATCTGAGTCTTAAATCCATTTGATCTTAATATCGTAGCAATCTCAAGTGGATAACTGCCTAACTCACCTAAAGAAATGACATATGCATCATTTTCTTCCTCTTTAGCTTTTAGATTGCCTTGTTCGCTAGCTAAAGCAATGACTCTTTCCATACCCATGCCAAAGCCATTACCACATAATGCTGGTCCACCAAAGCTTTCTACTAAACCATCATATTGACCACCAGCAAATACTGTTGCTTGCTGACCATTGTCATCCATAGGAACAGCTTCAAAGACAGTATTAGTATAATAATCTAGACCTCTGACTAAACGATCATCGATCTTATAAGGAATAGCTAACTCATCTAATCCTTCTAATACTTTTTCAAAATAAACTTTACTTTCTTCATTTAAATAATCACGACACTTAGGAGCATTTGCGAAACAAGGATGATCCTTATCAACTTTGCAATCTAAGATACGTAATGGGTTTTGTTGATATCTTCTTTGGCAATCTTCACATAACTCTGGTAAGAATGGTTCAAAGTACTCTTTTAATGCTTTACGATAATTACTCCTACTTTCGTTATCACCCAAAGTATTGACTAAGACAACAACATTCTTGATGCCTAATAAGTTAATGATCTTATAACCTAGATCAATCGCCTCAACATCTAGCTGTGGTGATCTTACACCGATCGCTTCAATACCAAATTGGTTGAATTGACGATATCTACCTTTCTGTGGACGATCATAACGGAACATAGATTCAAGATAATACATCTTCACTGGCATATCAGGATAGCCAAACATCTTGTGTTCAACAAATGATCTAATGATACCTTTTGTACCTTCTGGTCTTAATGTTAGATCTCTCTGACCATTATCTTTGAAAGAATACATCTCTTTATTGACCATATCAGAAGAGTCATTCTCACCTTTAAATACTTCAGTATGTTCAAATATTGGAGTACGTACTTCCTTATAGCCATATAATTCACATTGCTCTCTGATAAGATTTTCAACTTGTTGCCATAAAGAAATGTCATCGCCATAAATGTCTTGAGTACCTCTTGGTACTTGATATTTTCCATCTGCCATAGTTATTGCCTCCTTTTGCTATAAAAAAACGTCCCTATATATAAGGACGCTTGAAAATCACTGCGTGGTGCCACCTTAATTGCTTCTCATTAGAGTTAACGCCATCCTACGTCTTTTCCTACTATCTTTCAGAAAAGATTCTCCAAAGTGTCAAGTTGATATAGTTTCATGAAGAATTTCACCAAATATCTTCTCTCTAGGATTCCACTATAAAAACCCTCTTTTTCTTAGAATATGCCTAATATTAACACATTTTTCAAAACAATACAAGATACAAGAATAACAGTAATTTTATAATGATTTGTAATTTCTCTTCTTAAATAGCTTTTCTAACTTATTGATCTCACATTGTTGTTGATAGCTATCACCTTTCGGATAATAACAATATCTCTCTTCATTAAAAACGCCACCATTTAAATAGTTTTCTTTAGAATGTTCTAATAGCTCTTCATAACAACCTAATGCATCTTTACGGCCTTTGATCTCAATTGAGCAAACATATTTACTATTACAGATATTTAATAGATTGACTGGTTCTACCTCTTTAATGTCAGTAGAAATAAAAGGAGAGATCTCTTTACCCTCTTCATTAAAAGCTTTCACTTGATAACCATTATCTCTAACGATTATCCATCTTGATACATGACCAGTCAAGGCAGCCATAGTAATGTTTTCAGGTCTTCTTGAAAAATCAACATACATATGTTGCATCTTTTTGTGTAATTGTAAGGCAATGTATTTAGCTAATGGGATATCAGCTAAGATCATTATCATGTCTTTATTGGATATCTTGAAATAGCATTGTAGCAATCTATCTTGCACTACAGTTTTGATATAATCTTCATCTTCTTTTGTTATATCAGCTATGATAGAAACAGATGGTGTTTCTTTAAGTTTAGAATAAGAGATAACCTCTTCTAAAGTAAATTCGTTTGTAATAATTTCTGACATATTTTTCTCGCTTTCTAGCTTATAAAGAGAGAAAAAGATAAATAAAACACCTTGGAATAATCCAAAGTGTTAAAGACTAGATCATTCCTTATAGTTTTTGGCTGGACCACTTGCGAGTTTTACTCGAGTTGGTATGAGGTCATAGAGCCAAATCTCTACCTCAACTCTTTATAAGCTTTATTACATGCAAATAATAACAAAGGTTAATTAACTAAGTCAAGAAAATATCAGAAATGATGATAACAAGTCCACTTTATGTCTCTTCACTATAATTATTTATTTCAAATATGAACTAACTTCATTTTGTGATGATTTCCATTGATCATAATTTGCATTCGTCTCATCAAAGATTCTTTTTAAATCACTATTCAAGGTTAACATCTCACTAGTTGCATTCATCGCTTGATCTGAAACACATATTTTTCCTAATGATGTAAAACATAATAACCTATACAAAAAGAAACAGATTTTATAGTAACGTTTGCTTCTATAATCTTCATCATTTGGTAAAATCTTATGCCTAGCTTTTTCTAAAGCTGAATATCTTTCAATGTTAGCTTGTATAATTCTATCCAAATATATCTTATCTTTAGCTATCTTTTTGAGATTTGCATTAGTATAACAACAAGCAAAACAAGCAGGGACAACAAAGCAAGCATGACTCAATAGATAATCTTCCATATTTGGCTGATATGTTAGCTTATAGTCAGTATCAGCAAATATCTTTTTTATTAATACTTCATTAGATTTATCTTGTTTCAATTGACCTATAGTAATCTTTTTTAAATCAATAGAAGATATATAGCTCTTTTCTCTGCAATCTGCTCTACAAGCAAAAGCAACATTACATCTTATTTATAAGTAATGAGCGATAATAACTGTCTTTAGTATTATTGCTAGCAAAAATGATATTGATTGAATTATTTTCTTTCAAGATAATGATAATCGAATCTAATTGAGTAAAACTTAATGTAACAAATATTACATCATATTTATCTTTGTTATCTAAATTAAAAATAATAGGAACATTAGATATTGCCCCCAAGATGATCTTGCTAGTAAAGTTACATCTTTACCACTATTAAACAAATTCATTGCTAGATTACAGCCTAATACTCCTGCTCCTAAAACAAATATTCTCATATTTTATTCTCGTTTAGTTATCAATTGCTATCTATCACTATTATACAATCTATCTCCCATACATTTAAAGATTATTATCGCTATAAACACAAATAAAAAAGTAGCACTTTTAATCTGCTACTTAATCAACATAAGACTTAACTTTTTTTAGTTTAACCACTCAATATACTTATCATAATTAGGGAATAATGCGTTAAATACTTCTTCATTTAATTGTATTCTGAAAACATCAACTTCAGGATAAAGAACTGCTTTAACTTTTACTGTTGTTTTTACTATGGTATCTTTGCTATTATCAATAGCTTCTAATAATGTCTTTTTATACATAGGAAGTTTAGCTATCTTTTCATATTCTTCTATAACTTTCTGCATATCAATACTTTTTATAGTCACAGTTAATTCGTAGGTAGGATAATCTGAATCATCATCAATCTCTTTCATATTAGATACTTTATAAGTCATATAACTTCTTAATCTAATTCCTTGCTCACTACCTAGGAAGAATCTTTTATTATCATCTAATCCTGGATAGGAAAGCAATAATAATTCATCCTGATTGTTTGTTTTTAAGCCATCAAAAGCTTCAACACATCTTTCGTGGGCATTCTTACCTTTTCCTTCAAGATCTTTTTGAGAACTTGAACAAGCTATCAAAGTTAGTATTAACAATAAAATTATATAAACTTTTCTCATAAATCTTTTAATCTCCCTAGTTTCTTAATATATTTCATTACTATTTCAACCATTAATCAAGCTCTTATCCTCGCATATTTGCAAGAACCTGAATAATTTTCCCATTTGTTTTTACTGCTTGATATCCATTCACAATAATTAGATGTATGCTGAGCTATTCGACAATCAAAATATCCCCCAGTAGCTACTGTAGCTTTATTAACGACAAATGCAACATGATCCCAATCACCATCGTTGGTCTCATCTAGTGCAATTGCGTTTCCCGCAGATAAGTTATTAGTAAAACTATAAATTGTAGAACACGAATATGCAACTGTAAAATAAGTAACCATTTCCTCTACTGTAGACCATGCATTAGAATGCGTGTGTGTTCCATTAGAGTAATGATGCCACTACCCATAATAAATGTTTGTCCCACTTGACTGAATTAAACCACCAGCCTCGAAAATTTGAGACACGAAATTTGCACAATCACCGAATGTAAAATAATAATAATTTGCAGTATTCGGACTTGTAGCATATTGGATGGCATAATTGATAGCAGCTGTTTTATTAAATGTTCCGGCTGCATTAATTGAATTATGTTCTTTACGATAATCACTACTGAATTTACTTTCATAAGGCAAAAGTAAAGCAAGGGTTTTATTATAAACATTCATGTTATTGTTTGTATATGAGTTTGCGATTTCTAATATTTCTTCATTTTTGTACTTATTCTCGAAAATATCGAAGAAGCAACTTAATGTTACAATATCTTCATCAAAATTATCGCCATTATAATTATTTAAAAACTCTCTAAATTTAATACGGTATTCGTTCCAGTTATTTACGCTCAAATCATCTAAATTACCATACTGCTTAATTTCTAAAAGAAACAAAGGTATTTTAACTTTCAAACTATTTATTGCTTGATTTTGATTGTTGAATACTACATAAAGTTTATTCCATTCACCATCAAGTTTTACCTCGCCTCCTGGAACAATCGTAGAAATATCTTCCAAGTACTTATTCTCGAAAGGAAACTCTTCAGCCTCGATATTTACATTATTAAAATTTACACAAACTAATAATGTAAGAATTAATGACACTATTTTTTTCATGTTATCTCCTTTCTTTTCGCATAATTATTAAACAACAATCTCTAAATACCTCATAATAGATAAATTATCGTTTTATTTTGCTTTTATCTCCTTTTTCTATATTTAGTTTATAAGAGATTTATTAACAATTCAATTTGTTATTATTAAGATTTGATTAATAAAAAAAGTAACAGATTACTCCATTACTTAGTTATTCTTCTTACATCATTGACAGCATTCAATTTCTTTAAGTTTGCCATCAATACTTCCAATTGAGCTCTATCTTTAACCTTTACTTTGATCTCCACATAAGTATTGACCTTATCTGGTAAAGACTCTGACTTAATGCCACTTAAACTTACCTTATATTGAGCAAGTAATGTTACGATATCATTGATAAGATAGTTATAATCTTGAGCATCTACTCTGATCCAAGATTCATATTGAGTTTCTTGTTGCCCATCCCATTTTACTTCAATTAAACGATGCTGTTCATTAGTTACATTTGGGCAATCGCTTCTATGGACTTTGATACCTTGTCCTTTTGAAATATAGCCTACGATATCATCACCATAAACCGGCATACAACAACCAGCTAAGGATACCATCATTGAAGATATGCCTTGTACGATGACACCAGAAGCCGACTTTTTGCCTTTCTTTTCTTGCTTAGCTTGTCTTTCTTGGATCATCTTAGTCAAGAAATCATTGTCTTGCATCGTTGTAACTTTATTCTTCTGCAATTTTTCTATGACTTGAATAACTGAGATCGATTTATTAGCTATCGCATACATTAATTCATCATAGTTATTAACACTTAATTGTGAGTAAATGTTTTCCAATTTAGATTTATCAGTAAACCCTTTATCTTCTAAATTACGTTTCTTAATTTCATCTAGAAAAAGTTTTTCTCCTTTAGCTACTATCTCGGCTCTTGAATCGTTTTCTTTCTTCATCAAGAAAGCTCTGATCTTATTTTTTGCTGTTGTTGTCTTAACGATCTTTAACCAATCTTCACTTGGACCTGTAGACTGCTTAGATGTTTTTATTTGAACTACATCACCTGTTTTTAATGGTGTATCAAGTGGTACTAAAGCCCCATTGACTATTGCTCCTACAGCATAGTGACCTACTTCCGTATGGACTCTATAAGCAAAATCTAAAGGTGTTGAACCATTTTGTAATTCAATGATCCTACCTTTTGGTGTCAGGACATAAACATTTGCTTCAAAGACTTCTCTTTGTATCTGACTCATGAATTCGGTTGGATGAGCAAGTTTTGACTCATTCATCATGGAGATCATATCATGGAACCAACCTAGTTTATTTTCAATTTCTTTTTGTTCAGCAGCACTATTGTACTTACCTTCTTTGTATGCCCAGTGAGCGGCTACACCCATTTCAGCAACCATATCCATTTCTTCAGTACGGATCTGTACTTCAAAGATATTACCATTACCATCAAGAATAGTAGTATGTAATGATTGATACATGTTCATTTTAGGCATAGCGATATAATCTTTTAAACGGCCATTGATCGGTTTATAAGCATTATGGATATAACCTAATATCTCATAACAGTTTAATTCACTCTTAGTGATGATCCTTATCGCATATAAATCAAAGATCTCGTCAAAACGTTTATTCTTTGTTGTCATCTTTCGATAGATAGAGTAAATGTGCTTACTTCTACCAAAAATGCGATATTCAATCTTTTTATCACTTAAAATCCTATCGATATTTAAGATCATCTGATTTACAATTGCTTGTCTTTCACTTTTCTTATTTTCTAATAAGTGAGCTATTTCATGATACTTTTCAGGATCAATATACATAAAAGACAAATCTTCTAATTCATTTTTTATTTCAGCAAGACCTAAACGATGAGCAATAGGGGCATATACCTGTAATGTTTCTGAGGAGATCTTCTTTTGTTTCTCTACTGGCTGATACATCAAAGTACGCATATTATGTAATCTATCAACTAATTTAATGATAATGACTCTAACATCTTTAGCCATAGCGATAAAGATCTTACGGTGATTGGCTGCTTGATATTCTTTTTCATCTTTAAACTTTAGAGAACCGATCTTAGTTACCGCCTCCACTAAAGTAGCGATCTCATGATCAAATAATTGTTCTATCTCTTCAAAAGAAATACCACAATCTTCCATTGTATCATGTAATAATCCAGCACAGATAGTCTGAGGACCTGCAGTCAAAGTAGCAAGTATGTAACCAACATTTAAGACATGAACAAAATAAGGTTCACCACTTTTACGCAATTGACCTTCATGCTTCATTTTGGCAAAGTCATAAGCCCTATTGATCATCGCAATAGAATTGGGATCATTAATATACTTTGAGACTTCTTCAAAAAATAATTCTTTAGTCACTGTTACTTGTCTACTCATCTATCCTCCTCATATATTAGATATATTATGACTATAAAAGTAAAAAAGTCAAATAAAAAAGGTTGAATTTTGATCCAACCTCTATTCTCCTTCGTAATGTAATAAAGAATAAACTTTATAATCTTTTAATACTTCACGACCTTTTAGATCATCAAGTTCAATAACAAATGCATCAGCAGCTACAATGCCACCCATCTGTTCGACCATCTTATTAACAGCGGTAATAGTTCCACCAGTAGCTAACAAGTCATCAATAACAAATACTCTTTGACCTGGCTTGATGGCTCCTTTAACGATCTCCAACTTACTAGTGCCATACTCTAAAGCATATTCATAAGAGATGACTTCTCTTGGTAATTTACCAGGTTTTCTAGCAGGTACAAAACCGATGCCTAATTCTTTAGCAACTGGTGCGCCAAAGATAAAGCCTCTTGATTCTGGTCCAACGACAACATCAGCTTTAACTTCTTTTGCAATTTCAACAAATTTGTTAACTGTCTCATTAAAAGCTTCGCCATTTTCAACAAGTGGTGTAACATCTCTAAATAAGATTCCTTTAATAGGAAAATCAGGGATTGATGCAATGTAGTTATATAGATTCATAAGATCCTCCTGAAAAATACTTAACAATAATAACATATTTAAGCAAAATAATTAAGATTGTTGTAAAATATTCTTGAGGTATTTTTATGGAATTTACATTAAAAAATAAAAAAGCAAGTTTAACTGTTTCTTCCTTAGCCGCAGAAGTCATCTCTTTCAAGAAAATTGATGGTGATGAAATGGTCTGGGATAGAAACAAAGAGGATTGGCACAATTGTAATCCGATCCTATTTCCAATATTTGGGCCATTAAAAGATGGCAAATATGAATATGATGGTAAAGAGTATTCTTTTGGTCAGCATGGTTTCTTAAGAAGAAGTGAATTCAAATTTGAAGAGATCAAAAAAGATGAATTAACTTTATCTTTCCAATCAGATGAAGAAAGCATGAAACTTTATCCATTCAATTTTAAGATGACTGTCAATTACAAGCTAGTTGATGATAAAGTCATCCTGTCTTATAAGGTAGATAATCTTGATGATAAACAATTACCATTTGAAATTGGTTTCCATCCAGCTTTCAATTGTTCAAATGTTTATGATGAAGGATTCAAAGATTGGTATGTAGAATTTGAAAAAGAAGAAGCTTGGGGTAAAAAACTCCCACTAAGTGATTTTGTTAATAAAGAAAGCAGTTCCCGTTTCTTCTATGATGGCCATAATTCTGATTATGTGGATGTTAGAAATAACGAAAAAGGAATAAGGGTCTATATCAAAGGATTCTCAACTCTAGGCTTTTGGCATAAGAGTCCTAATGCGAGATTCATTTGTATTGAACCAATATTCCCTGCTAATGATCTAAATAAGGATAATTTCTTTGGTCGTGAAGATAAAACTAATAACTTATTACCAGTAGGTCAAAGTTATAGTTGTTCATATTATTGGCAATTAATCTAAGATCTCTTTAGCTTTTATCTGATAATAACTATGATTATTAAAGATATTCTCTTGAAGCTCACCAACAACGGTTATAGTGTTCATACCAAGATAATATTCATAGCCTTTATTATCAAAACTGATGATCTGTAAACCATTATTTAATGTCCACTTTAATTGTGTATCTGTTTTGAGTTTACGATAATCTTTAATATCATTAAATGTGATCATCATTAGAGGTAGTTTCCTATCTTGTCCATAAGGACGATAGTTAAATACCTCTTTTATTTTTTCTTCTGATAGATCTGATTGTTCTAATTGTAAACAGTCTGTTTCTACAACATTAGAATATTCATCAATGTTAGACTCTAAATAATCTTTAAGATCATTTAATCTATCACAGCTAATAGTATAACCACAAGCAGAAGCATGTCCCCCAAGCTGAATGAAATTATCTCTATACTTATCTAATAAAGAGATAAGATCTGTACCATTTAGTGATCTAGCTGAGCCTTTGATGCCTTCAATAGAATCTGTCATGATAAAAGTTGGCTTATTATTGGTATTCATCACCATGGCAGCGATTATACCTAATAGACCTTCATGTAATCCAAAATGATAGATAAAATTTACTTTCTCCGATAAAGAGGTATCTTTGACTAGTTCATACTGTTCACTAGTCATCTTCTTTCTTAATTCATTTAGTTTACCAACTTCACTAGCATAATGATCTATGCTCTTTTTATCTTCACATAATAAGAACTTTACTAAAGTATTGACATTAGCTTTGTCAGATAACCTTCCGATAGCATTGATCTTAGGAATGATCTTAAATGCAAGATCATTTTCATTCACTGGAAAAGTTAATTTATCTAATACTTCTAAATTGTAATAACGATGTTTATTGAATAACTCTAGACCGTCTCTAACTATCTTGATATTGATACCTTTTAAGCTCATTACATCCGAAATAGTAGCAAGCATAGCTAATATACTCATCTTTTCATCAGCTAATCCCATAAATACAGCTAATAAATATACGATAGAAGCACCACATAAGTAATGATAATCTTCTTTCAATAAAGTTGGATGTAAGAATTCATCATAGTCAAAATCCATGCAGATACTATGATGATCCGTAACAATAACATGCATATCATGCTCTTTTGCCCAAGCTAATTGTTCTTTACAACTAACACCATTATCCACAGTTATAAGCACCTTATAACCTCTCTGATACGCTTGTTCAAGCCGTTCTAAATTAAGTCCATAGCCTTCTTTTTGCCGATCAGGGATATAATAACCATGTTCAATATTTAGCTTTGTCAAGATCATGCTCATGATAGTAGTAGCACTAATACCATCACAATCATAATCACCAAAGATAAACACCTTAGACTTATCTTCTTTGATCTTTCCTAATGCATTCTTAACTGGAGCAAATACATCTTCATCTAATTCAAACTTAGTCAAAGGACAGAAAAAAGTTGCTAAGTCTTTTTCGTTATAACCCCAAGAAGCTACGATCTTAGCTAATAATGAACCAATGTGATATTTACCCATCAATTCGTTATGATCTTTAGTTTCAACTTTTTTATATGACATAAGCAACTTTTCTTTTTCTCATTTAATTAATCATTGATTCCGAAGATGACTCTTTCTTTCTTTTCAGAGTTCATCTTTGGATTTCCTTTTGGTTTACGATAATTCTTTAAAGTATATTGTAACCAACAAGAAGCAGTAACATAAACTGTTAATAATGCACTGATAACTAATAACAATATGTTAAGTAATGTCGTAGAATATAATCTTAAGACTACAGTAATAGCAACAAATACTAATACTGCTAAGATTGATACAACAAGATTAGAGCAAATATTTGAACTTACTTCATCAAATAAGTTTTCAATCTTACTATCATTAAGTTTACTCTTATTCATCTTATCAAAAGCATCAGCATACTCTTTGATAGTCAATACAGCAAATACTAACATTAAAGAAGTGAATGTGAAAATAAATCCAATATTCTCTTTGCCTGTTAACTTACCAAGGTAAACAGAAGTACATGTAGCTACAAAGCTATAGATACTGCCAAGTAAGAAGCTATTTTTAACAGCAGTCTTATTCTTGTAAGAATAATAGCCAACTGTAACAATGACTATGATAGCAAATGGGATAAGTGACAATAATAATGTCTTGATGCTATCCTTTTGTTGAGCAACAAATAAGATAGTAAAGATAGCAGTAGCAGCAAACAACAATGAGCCAAACTTAGTCTTTGCATATTTAGAGAAACTACGTTTCTTTGACTCTACGACATTTTCTTTATATCCAAATGTCTTATTATCAAAGTATCTTGATTTAATTAGATCAGTCATCATGAACTTATTCCATAATACGATAAATACTAGATCATAAATAGTTAAAGTTAACAAAGTGATAGCAAATCCTGCAAAGTAACTCTTTAAGAAGATATAACAGATTGCTCCAGCAAAGATGACAGCTAAATGAGCTTCGATCGCTGATGTTAATGACTTGTTATAAGCATTCTTTAAACAAGTATCTAATAGTAAGCCACTATTTAATTCATCATTAAATTTCTTATTGAAACTAAATGCATAGTAAATAGCAACAAATAGACCAAATACGATAAGAGTAGCGACTACACTATCGAAGATGACACCAAATGCACTGATCGTAGCAATTGAGCCAACAGCATAGATAAGTAACATTAATGAACTAACAGCACCAGATAAACGATACTTAGCGATAAGTACAACAGCAGCCAAAGCAACAATACTCCAAATACCCATAATGATCATATCAGCGCCATTAGAAGCAGTTGAAGTAACATCACCAAATGAAACTTCTGTAATAGTAGCAGATAATTCACCACCATTTACCATAGCAACGATGTTTTTAGTAGTCTCATAATCATGAGCTGAAGTAATATAACATGTATCACTGATAGCACTAGAAACTGTAGCAGCAGCTAAGAAAGATGGATCAGTCTTTGATTGTTCATTTTCAAATGTATCATCACCATCATAGTCGATCCATACAACTAAATACTTTTGATCTGCCATAGTAAGCATTAAAGTATTTGCTTGGAATGTTTTAGAATCTTCAACAAAGATATATAGTAAAGTGTTATCATCACTAGTGCCAACACCAAATGGAACTGATCCGTTTAATACTTCTCTACCCATTAATTCTTGACCATTATAGTCACGGAATGAGATATTACCAGTCATTGGTAAATACTCTCTTAAAGTATCGTTATCTTCAATACCAGTATAAGTTAATGTGATCTGACTACCATCGATAGTATATTGAACTTCAACAGCACCGAAGTTAGAAATTCTCTTCTTTAATACTTCAGCAATTTCTTCATTGGCTTCACTATTTAATAAGCCAGTATCATAAACAAGTTGTTTTCCTTCACCTAATTCAAGATTAAGGTTCAAGTTTTCTTTAGTCTTTGGTCCAAAGATTACAACCACAGTCAATATGGCGATAATAGCGATCAAAGCAGAAATTAAATTTTTACTATTCTTTTTCATAATTCTCTTCCTCAAATTTCTTATTTAAATCTTTGATATCTTCTTGTAATTTCTCACCCTGAGAAACTACATGATCTATAACATCTTCAACAGTAATACTGTCAATATCCTTAGCGATAGTACTCAAACTCTCCGGTACTTCTATCAACCATTTAGTTTGATAGACCATCTGCTTAAACTGTTTAAAAGTTAAGTAATTCAATTGGCATCGTTTCAAACTGTTATATTTAATGTTTAAAAGAAAATTTATCTGTTCTTCTCTTTCCATTACATTACTGCCCCCATAAATAATCCAAGTAGTGAACAAATTAATCCAGCAGCCCAGAATACTTTAACGACTTTTGTCTCAGACCAACCACTCAATTCAAAGTGATGATGGATCGGAGCCATCTTAAATACTCTTTTATGTCTTAACTTAAACGAACCTATCTGAATGATATCGGATAATACTTCAACAACAAATACACCTCCGATAAGCACTAGAGCTATCTCTTCTTTAGTTACCATAGCAGTTGCTGCAAGTAAACCACCCAAGGCTAATGATCCAGCATCACCCATAAATATCTGAGCCGGATGCATATTGAATTTTAAATAACCAATAAGTGAACCAATAACTCCACAAATGAATATTGCTACTGAACTTAATCCACTTCTATAAGAGAAATAGACATAAGGTAACAAAGCAAATATTGATAGACCAGCACATAAGCCATCAAGACCATCAGAGAGATTTACCGCATTTGTGGTACCAGTAAACATAAAGAATACAAGGACCATATAGAACCAACCTAGATCTATCTTGATAGAAGTAAATGGAATGATGATAAGATCATTAGTCAACTCACGATAGAACAAGTAGAAAGCAATTGCTAAAACTGATTGCATCAAGAATTTGTAGCTTGCCTTTAATCCATCATTGTTCTTTTTAACTACGATCAAGAAGTCATCAATAAATCCAATGATTCCATAGCCAACAAAGGCTAAGATGATCAACAAGAAATCTTTCTTAACGATAGCAGTAGGTTGAACAATAAGAGTTGTTACTAAACTAGTAAGAACAAATACTACTCCACCCATAGTAGGTGTACCAGCTTTTTTCAAATGTGATTGCGGACCTAGTTCTCTAATAGACTGTCCAAAATGTATTTTATGCAGATATGATATGGCATAAGGATAAACTAGTAAAGCTAGTCCTAATCCGATTCCAAACGATAAAAGCATCTTAACAAGCATAAAAATCCCTCCGTATGCTTTGTTTATTATAGCATTATTTTCCCATTTGAAAAGAATAAATTATCTAACAGAGACCAACACAATTTATTAAGAGATTACAATTGATTGAATTTATTTCTAAATTTAAATGCTGATTGACATAAAATACAAGAGTTGTAAAGTAATTGCTACTTATACTGATTAATCTTAAAAAGATTTGCCTTATATTTTGATCAGTCAATAAATCAGCAAGAATATTTACTAATCGCGAATGTAGAAAGAAGCAAACAGACTCTTTATACGTTTTAATTTTACACTTCAGCCCCACTTAAGAAAGTAAATTTTTATTTGATTTTAAATACCACTAATAGTACAATACTCTTGACGGAGGAGGACAGGGTCCTCAAACTGGCGAATCTCAAATAAGGGGCTTGCCTTTTATTTTCACACAATGGAAAGCAACTACGTTGACTTATTTTTCTAAAAATTGCAAATGTCTTTTCGATGGCCAATCATCAATGTCAAAATGATCAATTCATTATCATTGATATCATATGATAAAAGATAATCTCTAATTCTACTGCTCCATTGACTGTTTTCAACACTTAAATTCTTTGGGAGCAATCTAGTATTCTTACATCCAACAATGATTTTATTGAACCAAGATTTAAATAACTTTTGAGTATATTTATCTTTTTATTAATTTTTGTTGGCTTAACACTAAACTTCATATAACTAGTTCATCGTATAATTCTGAAATAGTTCTTATCTCTTTACCGTTTTTAAGATAATCGTCATAACCCATTTGACAAACAACATTGTCATATTCATCTTCTATTATTTCTGGCGGTGCTCACTTAAGAATCACTTTCAATGGCAAGAAATTAATCTTTTGCATTGCTTTCATAAAAAAACAAGCCTTTCAGCTTGTTTCTATTCTAATTGTACTTCTATTTCACTAGAAGGATCTATTGATTCTCCTTTTGGTATGCTTTGTGTTTTTACATAACCACTACCACTTATGTTTATCTTGATGCCTGTTAATTGACTAAAGGCATTGACTTCTTTACGATTCCAACCTGTCATATCAGGCATAGTGATATTTTCAAATGAAGTCAACAACATTACTTTCTGACCTGAAATGATCGTTGTATCAGCTATTGGATATTGACGGATAACAGTATCACCATCACCAATGATGACATAATCAAAATCATACTTTTCAGAATATTTCTTAACATAATCTAATGAATGGTTTACATAATTATCCATTTCACCACTATAGACTGTTCTATTAGTATCTGTTTCAGTTGTCGAATTGCTACTTAGATTTAGTACTTGAGCAACTTTTTGTTCTAACTCATTGATATAAGGGATTGATTGAGATGTCCTTGGATTACTATCTTGATAACAGAAATAAACCAATACCTGTGGATCTTCAATAGGCATAGCTAAGATCATTGAGTGGATCGTTAAGTTACCATATGTGCCATCTTCCATAGTAACTTCAGCAGTACCAGATTTACCACCAACATTACATTGTGGGATCTTATATTTAGCTGATGTGATACTCCAACCAGAATTTACAACTCCTGACATCAATTCTAACATCTTAGAAGCAGTCTCTTCAGAGATTGGATTACCAACTTCTTCTTTTTGACCTTTGTAAACAACATTACCATTGTAATCAGCTATTTCATCAATGATATAAGGTTTTACCATTACTCCTTTATTAGTAAAAGCAGTATAAGCTTGTACGATCTGTAAAGCAGTGGCACTCATTCCTTGACCGAAAGTAGTAGTTATTAAGCTATAAGCATTGGAATAATCGGCAGAACCATAAAACTCACCCTCATCAATGCCATATACTCCTACTTCCTTAAAGAAGCCAAACTTCTCCATATATTCTTTATAGACAGTAGGTTCAACATACTTTTCAAGTAATACTGCACAACCAACATTATACGAACAACAATATGCTTCATAGAAAGTAGCGTTAGGGATCTGTTCATCAATATAATTGTGAATGCCCAAACCATTATCATAATTTAGTCTGACTATCTTATCAGTACTGCTACCATCAACATAGAAGATCCTACCATCAAAATGGTCTTCTTGATTAAAAGTTCCAACATCTATAGCTGCTGCATAGATAAATGACTTCATTGTAGAACCTGGTTCATAAGGTAAAGTAGCACAATAATCGTTGTAATCAGAAATATCCATAGTATTAGGATCAAAGCTAGGATAAGAAGAATAGCCATAGATCTTACCTGTTTTAGCATCCATGACAATACCCCAAGCCTTATCAACACTATCAGAGATGGCCATTGTCTTCTGCAAAGCTTCTTCTAAAGCTTGTTGAATGATATTATTTAAAGTCAACTTAACAGTATAGCCATTTTCCGAATCAGTAGTAGTGATTGAGCCACCTGCTAAAGCATTACCATTGACATCAGAATAATATTCACTATAACCTACTTTGCCAGTAAGTTCTTCATCTAAAATCCCTTCAATACCACTGATACCAACTAAATGATAATTGTTATCATCATCAGTTTGATTTTCTACATAGCCAATAAGATGAGAAGCAAATGTGCCATAAGGATAATAACGAGAAGTACTACTTTCAAAAACAATGCCTGGCAAGTTTAAAGCTTCGATCTGTAACTTTGTATCATAAGAAAGATCACTACCATAATTACCTATCTCAACTTGATAATATTCAGTCTGACTTAATCTCTCTCTTAAATAATCTACATCAGCATTTAATATTGGGGCTAAAGAAGTAGCTGTTAATTCCACATCTTTAACATAATCATCTACTAAGATCGTATTACCATTTTCATCAGTGCCATAAGCTTGATGAGAAGAGTCCAAAATGAAAGCTATCTTATAGACAGTTACATCTTGAGCTAAAATATTACCTTCACTATCTAAGATATTGCCTCTTTGAGGATAGATAGTACCTTTATTGATCAAGACACCCTTTTTAGAATGAAAATCGACATCAGAAAAAATAGTCTTACCACTTAGATCCAACAACAAAATGTTAGCCAGTAAGGCTATTCCAAGAAAAACTAATACTAATGTTAATAAGGTGATCTTATAATCTTTTCTTAATTTACGCATAATCAGTTAGAAATGGAAACAACGACAGCACTGTTAGTCAAACCTTCATCAGTGACTGTTTCCATGACTCTATTATAATCCGATAATTCTTTGACTTGAATAGAAATTGCATCTACTTCGGCTTTTGTTTGAACAATTTCTTGCTGATTTTGTTGATTTTTAGAAGCTAAAGAGACATTAAAAGACTTCAGTCCGATTGAGGCAGCTAAATATAATACTGCAGAAAATAAGAATACTGCTACTAATACTGAATCCCACTTGATTCTTTTCTTTCTTACGACCATTCTTTTCATTTCCTTTACCTTCTTTCTATAACTCTTAATTTGGCACTATGTGCTCTATGATTTTCGTTCAACTCTTTCTCAGTTGCGGTAACTATCTTTTTGTTTACTAAGACATATTCACTTAATGGTATGTCACTTGCTTTTATCGGTATATGTTTATCAATCTCTGGAGCACTGGAAGCTTTTTTAAATACTTTCTTGACTATCTCATCCTCCAATGAATGGAAGGTGATGATCGCAAGTCTTCCCTTTGGATTTAATAACTTAAGTGCTTCATTACAAACTTTTGATAAGTTATTTAACTCATCGTTGACTTCAATTCTTAAAGCTTGAAATGTTTGTTTGGCAGGATGACCTTGTTTTGCTAGCTCTTTTGCCGGCATTGATCTTTTAATGATCTCAACTAGCTGACCTGTAGTCTCAATTGGAGAGACGCTTCTTTGTTTTTCAATATTACGAGCAATAGAAACAGCATACTTCTCTTGACCATAATCTCTTAAAACTCTCACTAATTCTTTAAAATCGTATTCATTGACGATCTTATAAGCATCTAACTCTTGTGATTCATCCATTCTCATATCAAGTCTAGTATCATAACGATATGAGAATCCCCTATTAGGATCATCAAACTGTGGTGAAGATACTCCAATATCAAGTAAGATACCATCAACTTTTTCTATGCCATACTCCTTTAAAGCATTAGTCATATTTGAGAAGTTATCATGAATGATCGTAAAGTTAGCTGAAATTGCACTTAACTTATCTCTTGATTGTTCGATTGCTTCTTGATCGATATCGAAGCAATATAAGTGACCTTTATCTAACTTCTTTAAGATCTCACTTGAATGACCTGCTCTGCCTAAAGTGCCATCAACATAGATTCCATCTGATTTAATGTTTAACATTTCAATGCATTCATTCAACATTACGCTTTGGTGTTCCATGGTAATTCCTCCACGATATCAGCTAATTCCTCATCAGTAGTTGAAGAACAATATTCATCATATTTTTCCTCTGACCATAATTCGACTCTGTCACCAGCTCCTGTAAATACACAGTTCTTTTTTAACTGAGCTAGATCCATTAGATTACTAGGGATATTGATCCTTCCTTGGACATCGAAGTTTAATTCTTCAGTATTCTTAAATCTATCACGGACATATTTACGGATCTTGGCGTTGTTCTGATTAAGAGAGTTTAAATACTCTGTTTCTTTCTGCCATCTCTCTTGGGAATAAATAGCCAAACATCCATCAGTGTAACGACTGATCACACAGCTTTCACCAAGGTCGTAACGAAACTTCGCCGGAACGGCGATCCTACCTTTAGAATCGATACAATGATGAAACTCTCCTGTAAACATAGCTATTTCCCCACTTTGTGACGTATATTGGACGTATATTCCACACAAATATTATATTTTATAGAACTTATGATTTCAATAAAGTTTTACATTTTTTGTTAAAAACCCAGTAAAAATCGCTTAAATCCAGTCAAAATAGTTCAAAAATAAAGAAAAGCACTTGCTTTTACCCTATTACTTAATATAAAAAAGCTAAAAATGTGGCTAAAAGTGGGGAACAAAAAAAGGTGTGCATCATCACACCAAAACTTGAACAAAAATAATTCTTTTTAAGACAAATAATTCTTTTCAGCTTGTTTACTATTTAGTAATAAACCAGTAAAAATCCACAAAAATGAAAGATTATCCCGAACCCCAAAAGTTGGACAATAAAATTAATCTATTTACATAATAGGGCTTT
>CAVAAT010000019.1:0-27363 GCA_963586925.1 Erysipelotrichaceae bacterium | reverse complement strand
TATAGTAGTACTATCACGGTGGATGATAATAGATTCATTGTTAATGGATAAAAAGTACTAGCAAACTTCGAAAAAAAACTAGTACTCTAGCGAAAAAAACAGCAAGCAAACTTTAACGTAATGTTAGAGTTTGTTTTTTTATTTATTTCGGGTGATTTTTGGTATAAATATGGAACATAATACAAGAAATTAGTAAAAAGGTTCCAATTTTTAATTGACAAATATATATATATATATAATGAAATCAGCGGTGGATGATCTAGCGATCATACTAATCATGTTAATGGTTTTTCTAAAAAATCTAAAACAGTACGGACTGTGCTGACAGTTTTCCTCACTGTAAGTAGTCTTTTTTAGTTAATCAGCAAGATTGATTTGATTACAAATTAATGATCATACGCCATCGTTACAAGTATTACCAAAGCAAGTAATTTAAAAGTTCGAAGGATACGAGGGGGATTAACGTATGAAGAAGTTATGGAATGTTTTGAGCACTTTGTTTGTTGTCTTAGTTGTTGCATTAACAGTTGTTCTAGCGGGAGTAAGGCTATTTGGCTATAAGACATTTGTTGTCTTATCGGGTTCAATGGAACCTACTTATCCAACAGGATCTCTTTTGTATGTTAAGGAAGTTGATTACAAAGAGCTAAAAGTTGGCGACCCGATCACATTTATGGTTGATGAAAATACTGTGGCAACTCATAGGATCGTCAATATCTTTGTTGATGATGAAGATAGTAGTGTTTTGAGATTTGAGACAAAAGGTGATGCAAATGAAGCATCGGATGGAACATTAGTTCACTATTTAAATATCATTGGTACTCCGGTGTTCTGTATTCCTAAGTTAGGCTATGTTGCTAATTTTATTCAGAATCCGCCTGGTTTATATCTAACTATAGGTTTCGGAGCAATACTAGTGATATTAGTCTTCTTGCCAGATCTTTTGAAAGATGATGACGATAAGAAAGGCAAAAATGATGATAATAACCCTAAAGTAACGATAAGAAAAATTTAAAGGGAGTAATAAAAAAAGAAAGGAGATTTTATAAATATGAATAAGATCAAGAAAAGAATTTTACTAGTATTGAGCATGGTTTTATTGGTAACAGTTTCTGTAGTATCAACTTACGCATTCTTGTCTTCAAAGGATTCTGTAACTAATACTTTCTCAGTAGGTAAGGTAGCTATCACTTTAGATGAAACTAAAGTTGATGAGTACGGTAATGCTGTAACACCAACAAGCCGTGTTAAAGCTAATAGCTACAAGCTGATCCCAGGACATACTTACACAAAAGACCCAGTTGTTCATTTCTTAAAGGATAGTGAGGCTAGTTATCTATTTGTTAAGGTGGTAAATGGTATAGCAGATATTGAAGCTGGTACTACGATCGATGCGCAGATATTGGCTAATGGTTGGACAGCATTAGGTACTGCAAATCCTGGTGTTTACTATAAGCTTGTAAGTGGCACTACATCTGATGTTGATTACGCAGTATTCCAAAGCTTCCAAGTAGCTGATGATGCTGATGTTAGTGGATATAGCTCTGCAACAATCATTATCACTGCATACGCAATCCAGGCTGATGGATTTGATAATGCAATTGCAGCATTCAATGAAGTAAGTAAATAGAAAGGAAAAGGGGAAACGTGAAAAGAAAATTAAGTATTTATCTAATAGCTACAGCAATATTATTATGCTGTGCTGTTGGTGGAACGATCGCTTGGTTGACTGATCAAACAGAATCTGTTAAAAACACATTCACTTTTGGCGATATCAACATCACTTTAGATGAAACTACTACTGATTATAAGATGGTTCCAGGAAATACGATCTCTAAAGATCCAAAGGTAACTGTTAAAGCTAATTCAGAAGCATGTTGGTTATTTGTAAAGGTTGAAGAATCTGATAATTTTGCTAATTTTATGACTTATTCAATCGCTAGTGGTTGGACAAAGTTAGAAGATGGGGTTTATTATCGTGAAGTAGCAACAAGTACTTCTGATCAAGCATTTGGCATTTTAACTAATAATCAAGTTACAGTATTGGATACTGTAACAAAGGAAATGTTTAATGACAGCAATTTTGTAAAACCTACATTAACATTTACTGCATATGCTGTACAAAAAGACAATATTTCTACAGCAACTGCCGCATGGGCAAAAATTGGTAATTAATGATCTTTGATCAATTAATTAAAAATAGAGAAAGGAAAAAAATTATGAAAAAGAAAATTTTAGTATTTGCTTTAACAATTGGTATGATCGCTATTGCAATTACAAGCTTTACGTTAGCTTACTTTACAGATACAAAGTCAGCTACTAACACATTCACCGTTGGAAATGTATCTATCAAATTGATCGAACAACAAAGAGGAGAAGACGGATTAGAGGATTTCGAACAATCTAAGAGATTATATCCAATCGTTGGTTCAGCTCAGGGAGATAATAAAGATGTTTATGGTATGCCTACTGCTAAAAATTATGTAGATAAGATGGTTACAATTAAAAATAATGGAACTGAATCAGCTTATATCCGTGCTTATTTTGCTATTCCATCAGCATTGGATGATGGCTATGAAACATTTAATGCAAGTATGAATGTTTTACACTTTAATTTTGGTAATAAAGTAGTAAATGGAAATGTATCAACAACTGGAGGAGTTGAATGGATTTGGACACACAATGGTAAGTTGAATTATTTTGAGACTACAATGGATGGTATTAAATATAATGTTTACTTTGCCGATTACTATATGCCTTTAGAAGCAGGTGAAACAACAGAGCGTTTTGTTGACGGTGTTTATCTAGATAAATCATTTAATATTGTTGGCTCAAAAGCTTATGCATTTGATAAAGAACTTACTTTAGATACAGGATGGGATTGGTCAAATGTTTCTTGTCCAGTATTTGCTATCGCATGTCAATCAGAAGGATTTGCTAGTGCAGCTGAAGCATTTGATGCTGCATTTGGTGCTAAATATAATCCTTGGGGAACAGAAGCTACTAATTGGCAATAATAGAAAGGCAATATAGAAAGAAATTATGAAAAAGAAAAAAATCATTACACTAGCAATAGTGTCATTGATCGCTGTTATTTCAATCACTAGTGCTACATTAGCTTACTTTACTGATACAAAGAAAGCTGTAAACACATTTACAATGGGAAATGTAAAGATCGTTCTAGATGAAACAGATGTTAATGATCCAGATGGTGATCGTGTTACTAAGAATGAATATGAAGTTTATCCTGGTGCAGTAATCACTAAAGACCCTATCGTTCACAACACTGGCAAAAATGGCTGTTATGTTCGTGCAAAAGTTAATGTTGAGAATTGGATGAATACTTGTGCAGCATACTTTCCTGATTTTGATGTTTATTATCCAAATGATGGATATGAGCAATCATTGCTCCTTTTAGTAGATGCATTAGGCGAAGGCTGGAGTATTGTAGGTGTTGATGCTGGTACACCATTTGAATTAGGTAATTTTAGTGCCGCATTCATTTTGAAATATGATGGTGTTTTAGCTTCTGGAGCAGATACAACAGCAATGTTTACTGAGGTAACTATTCCTGCTGGAATTACTAATGGTAATACTATGGGTACTATCACTGTTACAGCTGAAGCAATCCAAGCTGATGGTTTCACAAGCTGGGAAGATGCATTTGCTGCATTTGATGGTGAATAATTATTATTGATTCTTGTGATCTGCACTTGATCGTGCAGGTCATAGGAGAGTGACTGAAGTCTTCAGTTATTCTCCTATGATGGAGAAAGGGGAAATTGTATGAAGAAGGAAGGTTTAAAAGGAAAGATACTATTGTTTTCAATAATTACTCTTTGTATTTCGCTAATAGGTTATGGTTCATTGGCTTATTTTACAACTGAAGGGCAATCAACTAATGTAATTACAATGGGAAATATAGAGATTGAAGTTGTTGAAAAGATGCTAGATGAAAATGGGCAAATAGCTGAATACCAAGATCAAATAGGTGTTCTGCCATCTCAATCAGTTTCAAAGATCGCAATGGTAGAAAATACTGGTGAACAGACTGCTTGGATCAGAGTTAAAGTAGAAAAGATCATTAATCTAGTTGATCCTAGCAGTGGGCAAGTGGATGATTCTTTAATAAGCATCGATTTTAACCAAACAGATTGGACATATAAAGATGGCTACTATTATTATAATGAACCATTAAATATGTCTGAATTGACAGAACCATTATTTACGACAGTAAATTTTGATAAAAAGATGGGGAATATCTATCAAGATGCTGAAGTATTGATAGTAATAAAAGCTTATGCTACTCAAAAAGCTAATAATGGACAAAGTGTATTTGAAGCATCTGGCTGGCCAAGTGAAAATTAAGAAAGGAGAGGTAGTGCAAAGTGAAAAAAATAAATAAGATATTAAGTGTCGTTTTATGCTTGATGATGGTCTTTACTACCTTGAACTTCAATGTTAAGGCAGAAAACTCATTAACGATCAGTGATGAAAAAGGTAGTGTTGAAAATGTAAGGTTTTCTAAACAAGAAAAGATAACATTAAGAGTTTCTACTAGTTCAGATTGTCGTTGGCAATTATCTATTGGCTCAAATCAAAGCAAATGGGTAAATATATATGGACAGGATAAAAATAGTATCACTTTAAGCTATGCAATGGTAAGAAGCTTATTGGATGAGAAATCTGTGGTATATCTTAGATGTGTTACTTCTTCTATTGTAAGTAATGTTGTTAAAATCACTGTAGTAGATGAAGTGAGTACTAATAATACCGTAGTTACTACACTACAAAAGATGCTGACAAGTAAGTCAATCTCTAACAGCGTTTCCCCAGCACAAGAAACAAATGAAACATACTCTTCTCATACAATAGAAGTTAAATATCTATATGAAAATGGTAATTTGGCTCACGATCCTTATGTGGCTACTATTGAGGAAGGGGGAGATTTTGCTACTACAGTAACATTCCCTACAGTTGTAGGTTATTTACCATATGTTGGTACAGATACCATTTCTTCAACTTCTTTGAATATTGATTTAACAAATATTACTAGTGATTATACTTATACAGTTACATATAAACCAACAATGGTTGATTATAAAGTCATTCATAAGATTCAAAATATTTTCAATGATGAATATACAATTGAATCGGAAGAAACTAAACAAGGATTGACTGGTACTCAAGTTGGCGATTGTGCTAAAACTCTTACAGGTTTTTCTACATTGTTATATGAAAAACCAGAGATTGCTGCTGATGGCAGTACAGTAGTAGAAGTTTACTACGATAGAAACTATTATTTATTAAACTTTGATCTAGATGGTGGTTATGGGGTTGATCCAATTTATGCAAGATATGGAACTCCTATCAATAATGTTGGAACTCCTAAAAAAGCTGGCTATACTTTTAGTGGTTGGTCTAGTACACTTCCGACTGCGATGGAAGCAACTAATAAGACTGTTAAAGCTTTATGGGCTGCTGATGACTCAGTTAGCTATACAGTTGTATTCTGGTATGAAAATGCTGATGATGATAACTATAGTTATGTAGGATCCGTAAAAGATAGTGCTGAAATTGGTACTAATGTAAGTAGTACAGATTATGAAAATACTTCTTTTGATGGAAGAGATAACTCACATTTTACTTATAATAGTGAAAAAGCAGAAACAGTAATTGTTAAAGCTGATGGTTCAAGTGTTGTAAATGTTTATTTTAAGAGAAATACTTATACCTTAACGTTTAGAGTGCGAAAAGGTGGGGGAGGGCCTAATAGTGGATATACTACTGTAGCAACCATTACTGCTAAATATAATCAAGAAATATCTTCTGAGTTTTCAAAGGCACCTTTTACTACAGATTATAATGGCAGAGCTTGGAAATGCACTGATGAAAATAAATACAGTTATGCTTTACAAACTTTAGATAGGATGCCTGGATTTGATGCAACATTCAATCTGTACAATCAGAGTAGCAATACAAAGAAAATCATTTACTATTATGTTCAAAAAATTGGAACAACTGTTAGTGATAATACTTGGCCTAGAAGTAATGAAAATTTTGAGCTTTTAAAACAAGTTGATACATATTTCAACTATGCTACTTATGATGAGGAATATCATGAAATTGAAGGCTTCACTCGGTACAGTAAAAGGATTTCTGGATTCAATAATCGTGATATAAAGGATTTCTCTAATAATGAGTTAACTCTTTATTATTTACGTAATAGTTATAATCTCAAGTTCTATAACTATGATAGGGAATTGACTGATAAACAACAGATCGTGCAATATCAAGAGTCATTAAGTAGCTACGAATTTATACCTGATTACCCTGCAAATTTAGAACCAAATGCTTATTACTTTGCTGGATGGTATACTTCTGCTGGTTGTTATGATGGTTCGCAAGTTAATTGGAGTAGTGCAACTATGGGTTCAAGTGATCTAATGTTATATGCTAAGTGGGCTCCTGTTACACATACTGTTAAGACTTACTTAACGGAGCAGTCAGTGGGATCAACTGAAACTCTAAATGTGTGGGACAATATCGATCACCGTTCGGTTATAGAAGATAAACCAGAAGATCCAACAAATGGTCAATATAAGTTTGTTGGATGGTTCTACAAAGAAAATGGTGTTGAGAAACCATTTGATTTCTCAATGGTAATTGTAAAAGATTTAGATCTTTATGCTAAATGGAGTTCTGATGTATTAGTAAGCTATGTTATTAAATATCAACTAGAAGATGGCACTGTGATCGCTAATAAAACTTCTAGTAGTGCAATAGCTGGTTCTTCTAAAACATTTGAGGCAAAAAC
Source organism: Erysipelotrichaceae bacterium (assembly GCA_963586925.1). GTDB lineage: Bacteria > Bacillota_I > Bacilli_A > Erysipelotrichales > Erysipelotrichaceae > UBA1783. The sequence continues at coordinate 20,546 of CAVAAT010000019.1, read as the reverse complement.
TGGTAATGATCTGTATGAAGACTATAGAGAAGGTTATTATCCTTTAACTAATTCGCATACACTTTATATGAATATTGAAGGAAATAACGAATATGTATTTGTTTATACTTACAAGGAAAGTGTACCTTATACAGTAAGATACTTAGAAAAAGGTACTGGTACTGTTTTACTTGAAGAAAAGATAGTAAGTGATAACAGAAAATCCGTTGTGACTGAAACGTTTGAAGTCATCAGTGGTTATGTTCCTGATGCTTACCAAAAAAGATTAGTAGTATCTGCTAATGAAGAAGAAAATGTGATCACATTCTATTATGAAAAGGATGATGTTCATGCTTATTATGTTATAACTCATTGGATTCAAAATGTTGAAGGCGATGGCTATAGTGAATATCGTACCATTCAGAATGTTGGTACTATTGGTGAGACAATAACTGAAACACCATTAACTTTAAAAGGCTTTGAATATAATGAAAATAAGAGTAATAGTAGTGGAAAAGTTACTTCGGCTGGATTAAAACTAGATCTGTATTATGATAGAGTTACATATCCTTTAACTGTCAAATATCTTGAATATGGAACAGATAAGCAATTAGCTGAACCTATAGTCTTAGGTGAATATCGTTATGGAAAGAATGTATCTGCTGAAGCAAAAGATATTGCTGGATATGATCTAGTAGGAAATAAATATCGTTATAAGTTGATAACTGATGAATCAAATGAGATCATATTCTACTATGTTGAACAAGAAGTCAACATTAAATATGTTGTAGTAGAAGAAGGTACAGGTAGTGTAAGTGTTGCTTCGGAAACTGTAAAAGTCGTTAGTGGAACTGCTAATGGTAGTGTGCCAACAGCAAGTCAAAAATATCGTTTTGTTGGCTGGTATATTGATGAGCCATGTAGTACATTAGTTGATGATAACTGGATAGATGTTAATAATAAGTTAGTTCCTCAAAAAGTTAATGGACAATATAAGTCTGCAACTTATTATGCTAAGTTTGAACTTAATGTGGTTGATCTAACGATCACTAAAACGGGCAGTGAAGATATTGATGAAAATCAGACATTCTTATTTAGAGTACAAGGACTTGATGAAATCAATAAAGATGTAGATTTAACTGTTACTATTCATGGTAATGGTAGTATCACTATTGGTGATCTGATCGTTGGTAATTATAAAGTAAGTGAATTAAGTGATTGGTCATTTAGATATACTGCTGATAGTAAAGAAAAGAATATTTATTTAGTTGAGGATGATACGATCGTATTCTCTAATACAAGGGATAAAAAGTATTGGTTGGATGGTAATAACTATCAAAACAATATATTCGGAAATGAAGACTAGGGAAGGGGTGAGTGATCATGATAGGAAATAGTAAAGATAAAGCTAAACTATATCAACAAAAGAATCTTTTATTGAAAAAGAGAAGAATCCAACTTATAAAACTAGTCATCTGCTTACTATTAGTGCTAGGAATATCAGTAACTGGTACTATTGCATTCATTGTTACTCATACCAATAGCATAACTAATACATTTAAAGAGAGTAGTGTTGCTTGCCAAGTGGAAGAAGAATTTAGTAACAATGTTAAAAGTGATGTAGCTATTAAAAATACAGGTGATACTCAAGCATATATAAGGGCTTATGTTAATGTTACTTGGTTTGATCAAACGGGCAATAAAGTACATAGTAGTAAGCCAATTGAGAATACAGATTATAAGATAACTTATAGCAATGGTAATTGGTTATTAGGCTCAGATGGTTATTGGTATTATAAACTTGCTGTTGATGCAGGTAGTAGTACAGATGTATTAATAAGCAAGTGTGAATTATTAGAGACTGCTAATGCTCCAGAAGGTTATAATTTGTCAGTTGAAATAGTTTGTTCAGCTATACAATCTTCACCTACTAGTGTTGTAACAGGAATGTGGAATGTACAAGTTGATAGTGGTGGTGTGATCACAGAGATAGGAGGATAAAATGATGAAGTTGTTCAAAAGATTATTTAAAATATCTCTACTTTGCATTTTGATGGTAGCTATCAGTGTAAATATATATGCTGAAGGAAATGTTACTTATGATGGTGATGCAAAAGAGTTCATCTTTCAGCCAGGTAGTGAATATTCTCCTACAGATTTGTTTACGGACTTTAAAAATATGATGCCAGGAGATAGTATCACTCAAAAGGTCACTATCGATAATAAGATTTCTAAAGAAGTAAAGATCAAATTATATATGCGTTCTTTAGGAGCAAATGAAGGCTCAGAAGAATTCTTGTCACAATTAACTTTAAGCGTAAAACAAGATGGTGATTCAATATTGTTTGATGCACCAGCTGATCAAACAGCTCAACTTACTGATTGGGTGTATTTAGGTACTGTTTATTCTGGTGGCAAGATCGATCTTGATGTAACAGTTTATGTCCCATTAACACTGGATAATAAGTTTCAAGATGCTGTTGGTCATCTTACTTGGGAGTTTAAAGTGGAAGAACTTCCTGTAGAAAAAGATGATCCTGCTCCGGGTACAGGTGATCATAGTCGCATTTATTTATCTATTACTGTAATGGGTGCTTCCTTATTAGGCGTTATAGTAATAGCTAGAAAGAAAAAGAAACAATTAAATAGAGCATAATTGTTGATTGTGGAGTTAAAAAGAGAGTGTAGATGTTATTAGAATCTATACTCTCTTTTAGTTTGATTGCTTTACTTATCTATGCACAGTTATATCTATTGTTTGCCCACATACTGATGTGAAATAGATATGTCCTTCGCTAGCTTCTTCTAGTAAAGTGAACTCTATTGTTTGTTCAATGATCGTTATTGGTTCAATTGTTTCACTGACATTGAATGAACCTAGACAATTTAATGTTAAGGTTATTGATCCTGTTTCAGCAATAGTGATGTCATTTTGACTATATTCAACAGCATTTTTTACCGAGCTGATCTTGAGTGTTGGCTCTAATCTTAAAGTTATTTCAGCTGTTTTTAAACTTTGATAAGAGAAATAAGCTTTGGTTGTTACTGTTGTTGTTAATTCATCTATCTTATCTATTGCTTTTACAGAACATTTGGTTGTGGTAAATGTGATATCTAAACAATCTTGGTAGTTATCTACTATTAGGTTTAATCCGGTTTCAGAAGTGATCTCAGTTTGTGATCTTTGACCATTACTATAGCGGACTAAATAGATATTGGCTTCATTAACAGTAGAGTTTTTATAGATATTTAATACTTCATTATTGTGTGAAAGAGCAGAAGTACCTTATCAGGTAATTGCTAATAAGAGTGATAGTCGTGGTGGATCAACTCAAGCTGCCATAAGCACGATCAATCTACTTGTTAATATGGTAGATGTAGGTATAGCTCAGTTAGCAATGCATTCTTCTTATGAGACATGTGGTAGTAAGGATATTGATTACATGATCGGTTTTATGAGTGAGTTCTATAGTAGTACTATCACGGTGGATGATAATAGATTCATTGTTAATGGATAAAAAGCACTAGCAAATTTCGAAAAAAACTAGTACTTTAGCGGAAAAAACAGTAAACAAACTTTAACGTAACGTTAGAGTTTGTTTTTTATTTATTTTGAATGATTTTCGAGACAAATTTGGAACATAATACAAGAAAAATGGATAAAAGATCCATTTTTTATTTGACAAATATAAATATATATATATAATGAAACTGACGAAGGTTGATCAGAATCTAATTGATCATGACTTATCATTTTTAATTATTTTATTAGTTATTGGAAGAGGAATAGAATATGGGCAGTATGGGTAGAAATAGCTTTGTTAGGGTAGTACTAGTGTTACTAGTTGTTTTCTTTTGTGCTATTTCTGTACTAGCTGAGCAAGAAACTACTATTGAACTTTATAATAGGCAAGCTGAAGATAATACAGCTTTTAATGTTACTAATATGTTTCCAGGAGATAAGATAACTAAAGATTATCGAGTAGTTGTTTCATATCATGATGAAGTTATTGTTCATTATCATGCTGATATAAGAGAAGGCTACGAGAAGTTAGCTGAAGTATTAAAAGTTAATATCACGTTGAATGGGCAATTTGTCTATGATGGCTTATTGAGAGATATGGCTAATAGTATTGATTATTCTTTAAATAGTGAAGAAGCTACTACTAGTGAACTATATTATCAGATAACTGCTTATCTTGATACTTCAGTGGGAAATGAATATCAGAATAAAGAATTGGTGGCAGATTTTAAATGGTGGGTAGAAGATGATAGTCATTTAGATCCTTTACCTGATACAGGAGATAAGTTTAACTTGGCTCTGTGTTGTACTGTAGCAGTCGGCTCATTAGTTTTAGCCTTAATTGTGATAAGAAAGAAACGGGAGAGTAGTTAAGTATGGATGAAGAAAAGAGTAATAGAAAGATAAAGATCAGCTTTATCACTATCATCATCATAGCTATCTGTTTGTGTGTGACTACTTATGCTTATGTTTTGTCGCAAATAAAAGTAGAAGATAACTATTTTCAAACTGGGGAAGTAAAGATAAATCTCAATGATGGAAAAGAAGTCATAAGTGAAGATGAATACTTGTTTGAACCAGGTGTGACAGTAGAAAAAGAATTCTTTATCAAAAATGAGAGTAGTTATTCAGTTTACTATAAGATCTACTTCAGTGATGTTAAGGGAGGATTAGCTACTATCTTAGAAATAACGATATTAGATGAACAAGATGATATTGTTTATCAAGGAACAGCTAGTGAGTTAACAAAAGATAAAGTAGATGCTCTAGATGATACCTTGGAAGTAAATGAAACAAGAAACTTTAAAATCATCTTCCATTATCCAAAGGATAAGGGTAATGAAACAATGAATCAGCAGTTGAGCTTTAGATTGGAAGCTTTAGCTACTCAGACAAAGAATAATCCAAATAAGGAGTTTGAATAGAGAGATATGAGTTTTATAAAGATAGTAAAAAGAGCATTTGTGTGGTTTGTTGTGGTATTAGCCTTATCGATGATGGTATTTACGATAAGTAGTGTTACTTCAGTAAATAAAGATAAGAAGGGATTGTTTGGTTATAAAGCCTTTATAGTTTTATCTGATTCTATGAAGGCTACAGACTTCGCTTCAGGAGATCTTGTATTAGTTAAAGAAGTAGATCCTACTACATTAGAAGTAGGAGACATCATAGCTTATAGCTCACAATCAACAGAAAGTTATGGAGAGACAGTTACACATAAGATCAGAGAGAAGACGGTAAATGAAAAAGGAGAAGAGGGATTTATCACATATGGTACAACTACTAATACTGATGATCCAATAGTAGTAACTTATCCTTACATCTTAGGAAAGTATGTAAAGAGTTTACCTAAGGTAGGAGCATTCTTCATGTTCTTAAAGACAACTCCAGGATATATCATCTGTATCTTTATACCATTTCTAATACTCATCTTACTTGAAGGATTAAGAAGCATTAGATTGTTTAAGAAGTATAAGAGTCAACAAGAAGAAGAGTTAAGGAAAGAGAAAGAGGCTGTAGAGCAACAAAGATTAGAGACAGCACGATTATTAAAAGAGATCCAAGAGATCAAGAAAGAACTACAAGAAAGTAGGAAGAGTAATTAGGTATTAAAGAGTTAAATACTCTTTGAAATACATTATAAGATGTCATGGACATTAGAAAAGGGAAAAAGGAGGAAATGAAAATGACAAATAGTAAGGCAACCAAGAAGGCATTATTATCAAGTGTATTAGTAATGTTAGTATGTGTAACAATGCTTATTGGAACAACATTTGCTTGGTTTACAGACAATTCAAGTACAAATGTAAACAAGATCCAAGCAGGAACATTAGATGTTGAACTTCAGATGCTTGAAGGTGAAAGCTGGGTTACAGCTGAAGGAAAGACATTAGATTTTGTTAAAGCAGATGGCAGTACACCAATCTTATGGGAACCAGGAGCAACATATGAGTTACCACAATTAAGAGTAACTAATAAAGGTAATTTGGCACTTAAGTATAAGATCGTAGTAAATGGAACTACAGGCGATGCTAAGTTATTAGAAGCAATTGAGTTTACAGTAGATGGAGAAAGTATTGATGGAGAATTCCATTTAAGTCCAAATACTTCTTCTGATGCTTTCACAATTAAGGGACACTTTAAAGAAGAAGCAGGTAATGATTATCAAGGTTTAACTCTTGATGGTATTTCTATCACTGTTTATGCTACTCAATATACTGAGGAGTATGATAGTTATGATAATCAATATGATAAGGATGCTGAATATGATGATGCTACCGTATATAAGGTAACTCCTGATACAGTTCAAGCAGTTCTTGATACTATTACTGGAAATGCTGTTGTTGAATTAGCTGCTGGTGATTATGGCACTCTTTATCTTCGTCAAGCATTAGAAACAAGTACTAGACGTGAGGATTTAGATAAGAGTAATTCATATCATGCATACTATCGTGAATTAGAAAATGTAACGATCAAGGCTGCTTTTGGAGCTAATGTTACTTGTGATGGTATCAAAGCTGAAGCAGGTTTATTCTTCTATACTTCTGCTCCTGCATCTAACCAAGATGTAATGGGTGCAAATACTGGATTTATCAGTTATCTATCTTTAAAGAATATCAAAGTTGAAGGAATCACTTTTGATAACGCAAGCCAAACTGCAGTTGTTTTAAGAGATAATGAGGCAACTAATCAAATTTATGGTTCTGCATTCTATGTTGATGGTTTCACTGTAAAAAATTGTAGAGGTACTGGAGAGGTTACTAATGCAGATGTACATTTCTTTGCCGCTGGCTCAGGATCAAACGATCTAACTTTCTGCGGAGCTGTAGATGGTGGTATTGGTTATAATAATATCGTTATCACTGATTGTTCAATGACTAGCTACTATCAACCAATCAGTTTCAATAATGCTTCTGCAGTATTAAATGGTTTAACAGTTTCTAATAATACTTTTACTAGCTGTGTTGATAATCATATTCAACTTTCAAATAAAGAAAACCATGGAACATTCACATTCTCTAACAATACATTAGTTAATATGAATGGTAGATTTATTCGTATGGCTAATGCTCAAAGTGATGCAGTTGTTAAATTCGAAAATACTACTGTTACAACACCTGTAAAGTATGATGTTGATGGTGCTGATATCGCAAAAGTCACTGGTGTTGAAGGTTTTAACGTAACTGAAAATGGTAATGGTTGGACTGTAGTTACTACTGAACCTACTAAGTGGGTTGCTAATGGTGATACAACGATTTTGCCAGAAGGAACTTATTAAGATCAGGCATATTTCTCTTTATTTTATATAGGGAATGATAAAAGGTACAAGTGAATTTAGCTTGTACCTTTTTAACATCTGTTTTAGCTTATCTATGCACAGTTATATCTATTGTTTGTCCACATATTGATGTGAAATAGATATGTCCTTCGCTAGCTTCTTCTAGTAAAGTGAACTCTATTGTTTGTTCAATGATCGTTATTGGTTCAATTGTTTCACTGACATTGAATGAACCTAGACAATTTAATGTTAAGGTTATTGATCCTGTTTCAGCAATAGTGATGTCATTTTGACTATATTCAACAGCATTTTTTACCGAGCTGATCTTGAGTGTTGGCTCTAATCTTAAAGTTATTTCAGCTGTTTTTAAACTTTGATAAGAGAAATAAGCTTTGGTTGTTACTGTTGTTGTTAATTCATCTATCTTATCTATTGCTTTTACAGAACATTTGGTTGTGGTAAATGTGATATCTAAACAATCTTGGTAGTTATCTACTATTAGGTTTAATCCGGTTTCAGAAGTGATCTCAGTTTGTGATCTTTGACCATTACTATAGCGGACTAAATAGATATTGGCTTCATTAACAGTAGAGTTTTTATAGATATTTAATACTTCTTGACTTGGGCTATTCCAAGTAGCATAGATGTATTGGTCTTCTACATAAATTATTGCTGTGGCTGATTTACCATTTTCAGTTTTTACTGTTATGGTTGCTTTGCCACCATTTATGGCTTTGATAATGCCATATTCATCGATAGTTGCTACATCAGTATTGTCAGAAGAATAAGATAATTTATTCTTGCTATTGGTGTTATTAGGAGTAAGTAATGTTGAGGTAGAAATGCTTTCTCCTTTTTGGATCTTATAGACTGTTTGAGTGAAGGCAACAGAAGTTGGTTCTATCGGTATTAATTCAAATTTAGCAACGAGTGTTAGATCAGAAGTGATAGGTTTATTGAAGTTAAATTGTTCTTCTCCATTAAACCAACCTAGGAAGTTATAACCTGTCTTGCTTGGTTGGATGTTTGGCTGTTTTACTTTTTCACCTTCTAATACTTCAGACTTCTGGATCTGTTGATCATCACTGGTGAAAATCACAGTGTAGATTGTTTTATAGGTGGCTCTTAATGTCATATCCTCTTTTATTGGTGAAGTATCTACGAACATTGTTTTGTCTTCTTTTTGCCAACCAATGAATTTGTAACCTTTCTTTTGTGGAGCATCGACTTTTAATAAGTCCCCCTGTTTTATTTTGATCACTTCATCGTTCTTGCCATTATCATAGACTAAAGTTACTTTTATTTCTTTTATCCATTCTGCTGTTAGGGTGACATCTTCTCTTATTGGTGTAGAGAAATCGAATTCATTGCCATCTAACGACCAGTTTAAGAAGATGTAGCCATCTTTGGTTGGATCTTTAGGTGGGGTTAATGTCATGCCTTTCTTTTCTAAGGTGATAGGCGAGATGGAGCTACCTCCATCAGTGTCAAAACTTATTGTTACAGGTTTATTGCTCAATAAGATAATGACTATTATTGTCGCAACAACTAAAATTACTGCGACAGATATGGCGATTATCATGCCCTTTTTCTTTTTCATAAATTTGTTTCCTCCAAAGTGTCGCTTTATGTTATTATTATCGCTAAATTAATTTATTAGTGCAACTTTTTTAATAAAGCGTTTACAATTTGTGAATATATAGACAAATAAAGATGATAGTTCTATAATAATTTATAGACAGGGGTGCCGAAAAGGCTGAGATAGACCCTTAGACCTGATCTAGTTAGTACTAGCGTAGGGAGATCTAAGTGTTTTCACCTGTAGAAAGGTGTTTTTTTATGGATAGAAAAGTTAAAGATCTTGTGTACATTGCGATGTATGCTGCACTATTCGTTGTATTGGATTATGTTACCAATGCTTTGAATTTATTTAGGATGCCTCAGGGCGGAAGTTTATCATTTGCGACTATTGCACTTTTATTAGCAAGTTACCATTTAGGTTATAAGAAGGGCTTTATCACTTGCTTAGTTGCAGTCTTATTGATGTGGGTGATCGGTTCTATTAGCTGGTATGGTATTGTAAGTTTCTTATTTGATTACCTACTTGCTTATTGTGCTTATGGCTTTGCTTGTTGTTTCAAAAATTACAAATGGTTCTTTACTGGTATTGTTGTTACTAGTTTGATCCGTTTAGCTTGTTCAACACTAGCAGGGGTAGTTGTTTGGGAGACTGAATTGTGGGCTTCAATAACTTATAATGCAAGTTATATCATTCCGACAATGATTGTTGATCTAATCTTCGTTCCTTTGTTGTATAATAAATTGAAACCTGCATTAGAGAAGAAGTAAAGGGAGATTTATGTATCCAAAAGTCCATTCTGAAGTATATATCCAGTCATATAAACATGATAAAAGTTTGCATCGAACCTGGGATCAAGGTTATGTGATCGAAAGTGATGAAAAACATTATGTCATTGTTACTAATAAGACATGGGTAATAGAGAAGGATGGCAGACGCTGGTATACAAGAGAACCGGCAATATGTTATTTTTACACAGACCGTTGGTACAATGTCATTGCGATGATACGTGCCGACGGTATTTATTATTATTGCAATCTTGCTTCTCCTAGTTTGTATGATGGAGAGGCAGTTAAATATATTGATTATGATATTGATTATAAGATCTATGAGGATTCTACAGTGATAACTTTAGATCTTGATGAATACAATAATCATAAAAGGAGTATGCATTACCCTGATGAAATTGACATTATCATTAAAAGGGAAATGAAAAAGATCTTAGAACAAGTAAAGAATAACGAGAAACCTTTCAATAAGGATTACGTGGAAGAACATTTTCAACAATATCTTAGAGAGTTAACACGCTAAGCTATTTTGTGTTAAAATTAAATCAAAGGTTGGTGTTTTTTAATGAAGAGAATTATCGCAATAGTTGATGATGAAAAAGATCTCAACGTCTTGATGAAAAGCTATTTGGAAAAAGAAGGATATACCGTATTAAGTTTTTATACTTACGATGATGCTCTTGAAAAGATAAAAGATGAGAGTGTCGACTTATGGTTACTTGATATCATGCTAGGTGAAAAGAGTGGCTTTGATTTGTTTGAACAGATCAAGCAGACTTTTCCTGATAAACCAGTTGTCTTTATCAGTGCTAGAGATAATGAGTTTGATAGGATCATTGGTCTAGAAAAAGGTAGTGATGACTATATACCTAAACCTTTGAATATGAAGGAAGTTGTTTTAAGAGTCAATAACATCATGAAGAGATTTTATCGTGATGATAAATTAGTTATTGATGGTTATGAGATAGATGAGCAACAAAGGAAAGTCTTTGATGGAGAAAGTAAGATCGATCTGTCAAATAAAGAATATGAGATCTTGATGCTCTTTGTTAGAAAGAAAGGTACAGCTTTCTCACGTGATGATATCTTGAATGCTGTTTGGGGCGAAGATTATTTTGGCAGTGATAGAGTTGTTGATGATACACTAAGAAGATTAAGAAAGAAAATGCCGAATTTAAGTATCAATACTATTTACGGTTATGGTTATAGGTTAGGCTGATGAGAAGATTTTTTAAGTCATTAATGGATCTTTCTTTGTTCCAACAGATGAGTGTCATTGTGGTAACACTAGGAGTTATCTTGGTACTTTTCTTTACGGTCTATCAGAGAGGAAATATCGATGATTTTGTTACTACCCAAGTTATTTCTCTTTTACATAGATCACAAGAAAACATAGCTCAAAATTACGATAAGAATGAGCCAATAAATTCAGTTCTAAATTATTATGATGATGTCATTCATTTTGTTTATGTTAAAGATAAATGTGTTCAATATCATTCTAAAAAGATTGTTAGTGATGATTTTATTGAACAAGTTGATTCTATCGTAACTTCTTCTGATATTGGTAGAGATAGTTATTTTACTTTTAAAAGTTCGAAATACTATTTTTATCTTACTGTTAGGGATAATGATGTGAAGATCATTTCGATCATTGATGAAAGTTATGGAAAAGCAATAGAAACTACTTTATTAAGCTCTGTTTCTAATAATAGTGCTGTAGTATTTGGCTTTATCTTCATATTGTTGACTTTATGGGTAACTACTATCATTACCCCAGTATTACAGATGCAGAATTATATTGAGAAGGTTAAAAAAGGGGATGAAAATGCTACTTTATCTATTGATCGTAAGGATGAGATAGGAGAGTTAGCTGTTGCCTTAGTTTCCATGCGTAATGAGATCAAAAAACAAGAAGCAGTCAAAGAGGAATTGATACATAATATCTCTCATGATCTAAAGACCCCTATCGCTACTATCAAATCTTATGCTGAAAGTATCAAGGATGGTATTTATCCTTATGATACTCTTGAAAAGAGTGTTGATGTCATCATTGAAAATGCAGATAGATTAGAAAAGAAAGTATACAGTTTATTATTCTTGAATCGTTTGGATTATATGATGAGTCAAGAAAAGGATTTAACTAAGACTACTGATATGTTAGCTATTACAGAAAATGTCTTATTATCTATGAAGATGATCCGTCCGGAAGTAGAAATTGTTAAAGATTTACAACCAGCTATTTTTAGAGGGGAACAAGAGAGTTGGCGTATCGTAATTTCTAATATCTTAGATAATGCTTTCAGATATGCTGATAAGAATATTACGATCTCTTTAAGAGAAAATGAGTTACTTATATCTAATGATGGTCCTTGTTTATCGAAGGAAAGAGTTGCTAAATTATTTAAACCATTTGAAAAAGGTAGTGGTGGTAAATTTGGCTTAGGCTTAAGTATCTGTTATAAAGTATGTAATAACTATGATTATTCTATCGTGGCAGAAAACTTAGAAAAAGGTGTTATCTTTAGGATTGAAGACAAACAACCAGCAAAGAAAGAAAAAAAGAATACTTCCAAAAAAAGAAGAAATCAAGATAAGGAAGAAAACAAATGATAGATAGTGAAACAAGGTAAGTTTGAAAAAAATTAGAAGAACTAGCAACATTTAAAGCTAATGATAGAAATAAAGAAGGAGAAAACCTTTGTGATTTTTCGATGCTATTAGCTGCTATGTATGCAGATGATTGCGATATATTGATTACTTGTAGTCAACATCCAACTGATCCTTCTTTATTAGCTCAAACTTATTTGAGAGATGATGATGGTAAGAGATACATGACATTCTTTACTAGTATTGCAAGAGCTAAGAAAACTCCTCGGGATCTTTTATGGAAAGGGGTAAGTTGCAAGTATTTTTTAACAATATTATTGAAAGAGAAGAAATTGCTAGATTTGTTTTCAATCCTTTTGATGAAGATGCTAAAAATGTCTTAAATAAAGAGGCAGTGTCGCTGTTTTTAAAAGGATGCAATTCGTTTGATGTGAATAATGAGCAGACTAACGTTTCAGTTTCTTAAAAATGAAAACGGTTGCGTAATTTTATCGGAATTGGTAAAATAAAATTATAAATTTAATATTTAAAAAGGAGGAAATATATATTATGAGTACACCACACAATAACGCCAATATGGGTGATATTGCTAAGCTAGTATTGATGCCAGGAGATCCATTAAGAGCAAAGTTTGTTGCTGAGACTTATTTAGAGAACCCTGTATGTTTCAATAACGTTAGAGGTATGTTAGGTTATACTGGAACATACAAGGGACATAAAGTATCTGTTATGGGTTCTGGTATGGGTATGCCTTCTATCGGCATTTATTCTTATGAATTATTCACATTCTATGGTGTTGAAGCTATCATTCGTATTGGTTCAACTGGTGCAATGAAAGCTGATATCGACCTATATGAGGTCATCTTAGCAAACGGTGCTTATTCTGAGTCTTCATATGCTGTACAGTTCTGTGGCTATACAGATAAAGTCATGAAACCTAATGCTGAATTATGTGAACAGTTAAAAGAAAGTGCTAAGAAATTAAACTACAACTTGATTGATGGTTGCGTAGATTCTTCTGATGTCTTCTACTATGATGAGAGTGTCATGGCTGAAAGAGTTGGCACAGCAGTAAATGATTACGGCTGTGTATGTGCTGAAATGGAATCATTTGCTTTATTTACTAATGCTCGTAAATTAGGTAAGAAAGCTGCATGTTTGTTGACTGTTTCTGATAACATGGTAACTCATGCTGAAACTACTGCCGAAGAAAGACAATTATCATTCACTAAGATGATGGAAGTTGCACTAGGTGTAGCTGAGTTATACGACTAAGAAACTAGTAAAGATGAGTTTATTGCTCATCTTTTATTATGGCAAAATTGAGTTATATCTTTTTTTTGTTGTAAAATATTAAAGGTGCAAGTAGATTGATTATTGTTACTAGTTTGTTAAGCAAGTGATCTTGCTGATTTCTATCAATATGTTAGTGTTGATGATGTGGTGACAGAAGAACCAGTAGCTTTAAATATATTGATTTATGAACGTTATAAAGATTTGCAGGAGGTAAATTAATGTTTGCAGATTATCATGTACATACATATTATAGTGATGATTCTGATTATCCAATGGAGGATGTGATCAAGGATGGCATTTCTCTTGGCTTAGATGAGATCTGTTTTACGGATCATGTTGATTATGGCGTTAAAAGAGATCATGACGATCCTAGAGGAATGCTCAAAAGAGAATTTGATGGTGTAGTTTTGTCTAATGTGGATTATCCTAAATATTTTGCTGAGATTGAAAGTTTAAGAAAAAAATATGAAGGTAGGATCAATATCAAACAAGGATTAGAGTTTGGTATTCAAACTACAACTATTACTGATTTTGAAAAGCTATTTAATAAATATCCATTAGATTTTGTCATCATGTCTGTCCATCAAGTTGATAACTTAGAGTTTTGGCATCAAGATTTCCAAAGAGGAAAAACACAAGATGAGTATAATTATCTCTACTATAAAGAGATATTAGATGTCATTAAAGTCTATAAAGATTATAGTATATTAGGTCATGTAGATTCGATCGTTAGATATGATCTAGCTGGAGAGTATCCTTTTGAAAAGATCAGAGACATTGTCACAGAGATATTAAAGACGGCAATTAGTGACAATAAAGGAATTGAGATAAATACCTCTTGTTTTAGATATGGCTTAAAAGATCTTACTCCTTCAAGAGATATCATTAGATTGTACAAAGAACTTGGTGGAAAGATCATTACTATTGGTAGTGATAGTCATAAAAAAGAACATTTAGCTAATAAGATAAAGGAAACTAAGAAAGAATTATTAGATATGGGATTTGAATATTATTGTACATATGATAAGATGATACCTACTTTCCATAGATTAGATGATTAGTTATTGAAGGCTCTATTTGGAGCCTTTTTACGTGTTTTTTGGAAAACGTACAGATATGATTTCGGAGGAGATTGTTGTTTATGTTAAAAGAAAAAAAGAAATTGAAATTCAAGATTGGATAAAGAATGATGATAAAGCTTTGTTAGTTTGTGGTGTATGTCAAGCATGTAAGACTTATATAATTCGTAAGTATTTGAAAGATGCAAATTGTGATCATGTTGAGTTCAATCTAATAGAGCAACCAGAACTAGTGAATATTTTGAATAATTCTACTAGCACAAATGATCTTATTTTAAGACTATCCTTATATAGCGAGAAACAAATAGTCGCTGGAAAAACATTTATTTTCTTTGATGAAATACAAAAGCGTAAAAATATTGTAACTAAAATCAAATTCCTTGTTGATGATAAAAGATTTAGATATATTTTATCTGGATCATTTCTTGGATTTGAAATTACAAATCTTAGATCAGTACCTGTTGGTTATTTGAAGACAATTACAATGTATCCATTAGATTTCGAAGAATTTTTACAAGTGTTTAATGTAAGTGATGAAGTGGTCAGTATTTTGCATAGTAGTTACCTTTTACATAAATCGGTTGATAATTATATACACAATAAAATAATGGAAATATTTAATTTTTATCTGATCGTGGGTGAAATGGCTGCTGCTGTAAAAAAATATCGAACAACTAGTGATATAGATGCAGTAATGAGTGAACATAATCCTATCATAGAACAATACAAATTGAATTTTATTCAATGTGAAAATGAGGGTAGAAAATTGTTGATATCTCATATTTACGAGTTAATACCTGTTCAGTTAAACGAGAAAAATAAGAATAGTTTCGGATATTAATAAGAGTTACGATATGAGATGATAAATGATAGTTTTACTTGGTTATGAAAATCGAAAGTTGCTTTAGGAACATTCAATACAACTGAACCAACGATTCCATTAATGCTAAATGAAAAAAAGATGTTCTTGTCAGATGTTGCTCTGTTAACTATTATTTATGGTAAAAATTGTAAGTTAAAGGTTGTCGATAATGATAAAGATATTAATAAAGGGGCAATTTATGAAAATGTGATTGCACAGGAATTGTTTTGTCATGGCTATCCATTATATTACTATAACAATAAGAAAAACGGTGAGATTGATTTCCTTATTGAACACAATAGGAAAGTACTTCCGATTGAAGTTAAAAGTGGTAAAAGTTATGGGAGACATTCAGCGCTAGATAATATCATGAAAGTAAAAGAATATGATATTAAGCAGGCTTATGTTTTTACAAATGATAATCTAAAAATGAAAGATAATATAGTTTATCTTCCAATATATATGATCATGTTTGTCAATGAAGGGCTATCTGAGTTTGCTGATATTTCTTTGGAAAAATATAAGTTTTAATAGGATTATTTTATTAACTGCTTGTGAAAAATCTAATGTTGGTAATGATTTGATGAAAGCTAAATTGTGCTATACTTTTAGATGGTAAAATGGGTTTTATCAAAAACCATTTGAAGAAAAGGGGGATCCATGATGGATAAGGTAAAGACGTTTCTTAAAAAGGCATTTTGTTTACTTATCACTTCTCTTATGCTTTTTAGTTCGCTAGGTATTTCTATTTTAGCGGATGAATTTGTTGCTGAGATTGATGGAGTAAAATATAAAAATGTCGAAGACACTTGGAATGCAGTAAAGAGATCATCCGATGATGTTACTGTCAACATGCTGAGTGATTGGGATTTAAGATCATATGAGTATCTCGAAATTTTAGAGAATCATAAAGTTACTATTAACATGAATGGTTATTGTATCGACCGAAATGTTAATGATGAAGATGAAACACGTGAACTTCACGGTGAAGGTGATGGTGAAGCTTTTAGAGTACAAAAAAATGCTACATTAGTTATTTACGGTGGAGATACTTCTAAGGTGCATTATGGTTATATCTACAATTCAGGCAGTCATATTAAATTGTGGGTACATACTCCTTCTAATAGCAACAATACTACTGATGCTATTTATGGAGGACTTATCACAGGTGGAGCTTGTGATGATTCTTCTGGAGCTGGTGCTATTGCTGCCTATGATGAGGGTGCAACTATAGAATTACACGAAGTAACTATTGCAGGTAATATTTCTGATGAATATGGCGTGCGAAATGGTCAAGGTGGTGCTATCGGTTTAAGCAGTAAAAATAATACTTTGAAAATGTATAATACTAAGATCATGTATAATTATGCTGAAGGCAGAGGTGGAGCTATCTATGTTAATCATGATGATAGTAGCGTTACCTTGGATAATAGTTATATTTCTTACAATTATTCTGATGAGTATGGTGGAGCGATTTATTCTACTGGACAAAATACTACGATTAAGTTGGAAAACAATTCCAAGATAGATCATAATTATGCGGATATTGATGGTGGTGCTATTTATATTAATCAAGATAACGGATGTATTAAATCTGATGATGGCACTGCAGTTATATCCAATAATGAAGCGAAAGAAGATGGTGGAGCCATTCGCTTAGATGATGCAAATGGTAAAGTAAAAAATATTACGCTTTCTAACAATAAAGCATCTGATGAGGGTGGAGCCATTTATGTCAATGATGACAGCTGCACAGTTGAGTCTTGTAAGATATTTAATAATACGGCAAATAAAGGTGGCGGTATCTACGCTTATGATGAATTCACTTTAAACAATTGTACTATAAAAGAGAATAAGTCAACTAGTGAAGGTGGCGGTATCTATGTAGATGATACTACTGTTTATTTAGCGGGAACAATTTATGTTCAGGATAATACTAAAGGTGACAACGAAAAAAGCGATATATACTTAGAAGATGGTGGCTATATTAAAAATATGCCTAATAAAGCTTCATATATTGGTGTTAAACATGAAAATGGTACAGCTAATCTTACCGAAGAAACAGGAAGCTATTCTGCAACGGTTTTCTTTGCTGATGTTGATGGCTTGTGTGTAGAATGGTCTAATGAAAATGCTTATTTGCGTTTAGAAAAAGGACAACAACAACCTAAGTATGAACCTGAGAGAGAAACGATTACTGATACAACGGCAAAAGAAACTGACTTTACTTATAACGGTTATCCAGTAATCCGTGGTTATTTCTTATCTCAAAGTGGAACACGTGATCTTGCTTCTGCCTTCTATTATTCTGATGGTTATTTTTTGAGCGGTGAAGATGCTAATAATAGCGATCCATCTATTTATAACACTCATTTGGCAAGTGCTTCTTACGCAATGGCTATGGCTGGTGGAAGTTCAAGCGTTGGTAAGAGCCAAACAGATTTGAAGAATAGCGGTAGAAGTTATACATATCGTTCGCAGAATATTAGAAAATTCTTAACTGATATTGGGGCTGAAGAAGTATATGTTAGTGATTCATTTGCAGTTAAACCAACTACTACTAGTGTTTCTTTGGCTGTTGCCAAAAAAGAGATTGCTGTAGATGAAAAAACCGGGAAAAAGATCATACTTGTACCTGTAGCTGTTCGCGGTATAGATTATGAAGCTGAATGGGCAAGTAGTCTTTATTTAGGAACTAGCGGTGAAGCCTTAGGATTTGCTCAATCAGCAGACAAGGTTAAAAATTATGTTGACGAATATTTAGTTGAACAAGGTTTAGCTACCAAGAGTGAAAACGGAGAAAATGTAACATATACTGTAAATGATGAGTATGTTATCAAGTTTTGGGTTGTCGGTTTCTCTCGTGGTGGTGCAATAGCAAATTTGACGGCTAAAAGATTAATAGATTCATATTGTGCAAACGATAGTGAATATAATGATTCGACATATGACAGTTTGAATACTGTTTATGCTTATCCAGCAGAAGCTCCTAGAGGTGGTGCATCAAATTGTATTGAGCAGAATCATGTTAATAGCTACAACTGGATTCACAATATGATCAATCAATCTGACATAGTTCCGTTATTGGCTCCTGTTGAAATGGGATTCATTCGTTACGGTGTCGATCATTTCATTCCTGGAAGTGAAAGCGAAAATGCAGTGGTAACTACTACAAAATTATGGAATCAATCGGGCTTAAATTACACAACAACAGGTACTCCTAGTTATAATCAGCAAGCTGATAATAAATCTTGGGGTATTAGTAGTAGTGATTATAAGCAGCAACGTGAAAAGATGCTAAAACAACTTGAAGCAGTTGATCCTGGTTTATTATTTGATGATTATTTTACCGCAGCTACATTTAACCTAGTTAGCAGCCAGATACCATTGATTAAAAACTTCTATGATCAAATTGAGCCATTATCTTCTAATTTGACTGAACAGCAATTCATCCGTATATTTATGAGAGCTGTTCAAGCGTGGGGATTGAAGCTTGAAAGTTCTTCTGATTTTGATTTCAGAAAAGCATATTCTGAGACTGGTTACCCATATTATAACAAGACGATAGATTATGCCGTTCAAGATGCAATGAATATTTTCTTTTCAAAGACTGAAGAGGAACAGGCAGGCTTATCTAATGCCATCAGTAACACATTGAGTAATCTTGGCTCTGATGCAATAACTGTTTGGTGGAATTTTATTGGTGATTGGCACGATTCTAATGACTATGAAAAAAATGTGTTGTTTATTATGCTTTGGCATGCTGCACTAGAAACGGAAAATAACGGAGTTAAAGGTGTTGATTATTTGAAACCTATTGAAACACTTAGTACGATGTTACCATCTGATACAGAAGTTATTATTGATTTTGCGATGAGTTTAGTTGATGTAGATTATCGCTTTGATGCAGATCAATGGGATGAAACACCTAATGTGTATGATTGGGACAATGAGTGTTTTAATATTTTAGAAGGAATCACAACTGCAAATGGTTTGCCTGATTCTTCATTATGTTTGTTAGGCACATTTGGTTATAACTATTCAGTAATTATGCAGGCTCATGAGCCACAAGTTAACTTTGCTTGGGTTCGTTCTTATGACAGTTTCTATGATAATGACCTTGTTTACTATACTATAGATGATGAGATCGTTACTACTAAGGTTGAAGACAATGTCGAAGGTGAAGAAGTTGTAGATAAGGAAAATTGGTATTGGAATCAGGCTACATTAACATTTGATGTATTAGACCAAAATAGTGAGGTTATTGATGGAGCATCAGTATTCTATAAAGTTACGCTAAACGATGGTGAAGAATCTGAATGGCTGCCTTATAATAAAGCTCTTGAGTTAGTTGCACCGGAAAATGATGGCGAAACAAATAAATATTCAATTCAAACTACAGCAATTTATAGTGGACGTTACATTGATGTTACTACTAGAACTATTTATGTAACTAGATGCACTCATACAGATAAGACTATTGTAGAAGAAAAAGAATCTACATGCTTAGAACAAGGATGGGATGAATATCAAATATGCGATAAGTGTTCACAATTATTTGATAGTGAAGGAAATGTTATTGATAGTATTCCTTATAAGGAATTAGGTGATCATGATTATCCTGCATCTTGGGATTACATTGATGAGTATGGTCATGCTCATGTATGTACTCGTTCACAAGAGCATGTTGATACAGTTTATGAACATGAGTTTGAGTGGATAATTGATAAAGAAGCTACTAAAGACCATGATGGTTTAAAACATGAAGAATGTAAGGACTGCCATTATAAGAGGGAAGCAGTTATAATACCTGCTAAGAGTGCTGCTGATACTGGTGATCATACTAACTTAATGTTGTGCTTTGCTATTATGATTGTAAGTGCATCTTCAGCAATGTTTCTTTACAATAAAAAGAAAAAAAGAATTTTAGCTAAGTAATGTAAACTTCCAATAAAGTATACATTTGGTTGCCTGTAGAAAGGTAAAACACTAAAAAAAGCAAAACAGTCTAATATCGCTTGAGAAGGCGAAATTAGGCTGTTTTTATATTAGCAA
>CAVAAT010000018.1:0-24815 GCA_963586925.1 Erysipelotrichaceae bacterium | reverse complement strand
AAATAGAATTTTGTATTGTCTAAACAAAAACGACACCTACAAAATGTAAAGTAAATTAATTTAAAAACTAATTAAAAAAGTGTGATTTGAACAAATAATACTCGCTCAAGAGCGAGTATTATTTTGTGAAAACCACACTTTATTCAAAGTCCCACCACACTCATTGTTAAAGTTTAACCACACTTGTGTTTAAAGATTAACCACTCGATTATTTAAGTACCCCAATAAAAAAACAGATCTGACCGTTATAAGACAAATCTGTTTCAAATTACAAATTGAGCTTTACTTACTCAGTAGTTTTGTTTTTGCCAAAGTTAATTGATAACAAGGCATTGACTAAGATACCAGCGATTGCTGCAGCGGCGATATTAGGAATAGTTAAACCAAAGAATGGAACACTTCCACCGAAGGCATATTGTCCGCCTAAGCCAACCATCATAACGATAGCGATAACTGCGATATTTTTTGAATCGAACATACTAACATTCTTATCGATCATGATCGCAATACCTTGAGCAGCAATTGCACCGAAGCAATATACTTCAATACCACCGATTACTGCTGTAGGAATACCATAAATGACTTTGATTAGTGGTGTGAAGCAAGAGATGATCATAGCAAATATAGCAGCTACTGATAATACTTTTGTACTGAATACTTTTGTGATAGCCATTGTTGAAATATTTTCACCATAGTTTGTTCCAGCAGGTCCACCAACAAATCCAGAGATCATGTCGCATAAACCATCACCAATTAAGTTGTTTGGTAATAATGAGACGATATCATATTTTCCTTTACCTTTTTCCTTAGCAATATTATTTACATAAATATCTAATTGGTAAACGTGAGCTGTACTTTCTGGTAATGTAGCGATCGCGATTGGCATGATACCTATTAATGAATTCCAACTGAACTTAGGTAGAGTAAATGCTGGTAATGCAAAGATACTACCATCACCGATCTTGAAGATTGAAGCTTCAAGAGCAGCAGCAGGAACTTCTCTAAATAAATTTACATCAAATACTGCATAGAATATGCCAGCAACTGCACATCCTGTAAGAACTCCTAATAATAAAGGTAATTGACCTAATAAACCTTTTAAATAACGACAATATAGAACAGTTGATAATAATGTTACAAGAGCAACGATCAACCATAAGTTGTTTTCTAATGTTGTACCACTTGTGCTAATGAAATCACCTAAAGCACTATGTGATAATGTTAAACCAATGATCATTGAAACTGAACCAGTGATTGATGCTGGTAATAATTTTTCAATAGCATCTTTACCACACTTCTTTACGATCAATCCAGCTGCGATTGATACGAAACCTGACATGATGATACCAAATTGAGCTTTAGAGATCAATTCAGCAGGAAGGATACCAGTTGCTTGCCAACTTGCGATCTGTTCTGCTGTTCCTTCTGCCATAGCCATTGAAGATACTGCAGATAGATAAGCAAAGCTACTTCCATAATATAGTGGCATTTTCTTCTTAGTGATCAAGATAAAGCAAATAGTTGCAAGTCCTGATGCGAAGATAGTAGTAGAAACTTGGAACCCAGTGATAAGTGCTACTGTAATTGTAGCTGGGAACATAACAATTACCTGTTGTAGTGCATAAAGTACTAGCCTACCTGTACTAGGCTCTTCATCAGGCAAATAACCGTAAACTTCTTTTTCTTTTGTCATCATTTTTCTCCTTTACTTTTCGTTAATGACGACGCTACTGACACCATCGATCTCTTCAAGTTGTACCATTACAACTTCATTCAATGCTGTCGGGATGTTTTTTCCAACAAAGTTCGCTTTTATCGGAAGCTCACTATGGCCTCTATCGATAAGCTCACAAAGTTGTACTTTCGCCGGTCTACCCAGTTCTACCAATGCATCTAAAGCTGCTCTTGCCGTTCTGCCAGTGAATATCACATCATCGACTAAAACGACAACTTTCCCCTCTATCGAAAATGGAACATTACTTTGATTGACAACTGGATCATTATTTACCTTACTAAGGTCATCACGATATAAAGTGATATCTAACTGACCCACATCAACCTTGCTGTTCTCAATCTTTTCGATATTTTTAGCAAGACGATTGGCTAAAGGAATCCCTCTGGTTTTAATGCCGATCAAACAAACATTTTCAACACCATCATTCTTCTCAATGATCTGGTGTGCCAGTCTCATCAAGACTCTATCGATGTCTTCACTGCTCATGATCTTAGCCTTAAACTTCATAAGTGTTCCTCCTTTACAAAAAAAACTTGTCGACCGACAAGACACGTAGCAAAAAAATAATGTTTTCACTAACTTGTCGGCATCACAGTACCGTCTTTAAAGTTACCTTAATTATCTAACCATAAATAAAGTAGTTTTACAAGTAAAATCTTTAATAAAACGCATATTTTACAATGAAAACGTTTAAATGATCTTACTAATCTGATGGTTTTAGTACCAATCAACAATTGTTCACCTATGTATTTAAAATGTTTGATAAACGATATAGATCTATGCTGATACTCAAATATTAAAAGTTGTTAATCTGCTCTCGTTAATCTTATAATCATTCGTTTAATAAAGCCTCTATTAATTTATCTAGCATACTCTCATTGATAGCTCCGATATATTTCTTTCGGATATATCCATCTTTATCAATGAAGATCGTTACTGGTATAGAACTGATATTATAATTACTTGCTCCATTACCATCCAGATCATAGTAAACAATAAAACTATACTCATTATCACTTACTAATTCATCAGCTTTTTCTTTAGATTCTCGACTATCAGCAGTTAGATTGATCATCATAAAATTGATCTTATCGCCATATTTTTGATACATCTTTTCAAAAGCAGGTAGCTCTACTTGACAAGGTGAACACCAACTTGTCCAAAAGTTAATGATAATTGATTTTCCTATATACTCACTCAGATTTACTTTTTGACCATCTTTATCAAACATATAAAAGTTTGTAGCTTCTTCTTTTAAATCCAATAATTCTACACTAGGATCTATAGATTCATTTTCCTTAGAAAGTTTACGATAAGCTAAACTAGCAGCTATCAAAGTTAGAAATAAGGCAAGTATTGTAATAATCAATCTTAATTTACTTTTCATAATACCTCCTAAAATAAGTTATGAACTAATTCATGTAGGCCACTGACCATTAGTAATCCAACGATCAACAAAAAGAAACCACATATCTTATTAATGATCTCATAATTCTTCTTTATTAAACTAAAGACATTATTTAATTTCTCGATCATTAAAGCCGATAATAAGAAAGGTATTCCCAATCCTAATGAATAAGTTACAAGTAGCAGCAAGCCTTTAAAAGCCGTAGAAGAAGTTGCTGCTAAAGTCAAAGCTGATCCTAAAAAAGCTCCAACACATGGCGAATGGCTTATCGAATATACCATACCAAAAACAAAAGCAGATAAGTTACTAGTATCATGCTCATGCTCATGATGACTTTCCTTAAAAAGATTGATCTTAATAATGCCCAAATAAGATAAGCCAAAAATAATTATAATTCCTCCAGCAATAATATCAACTAATCTTTCATACTCACTAATAAATGAACCTAATGTTCCCGCAAATAGCCCCATAAGGGAAAATATCAAAGTAAAACCTGCTACAAAAGCTAAGGCTCTAAATAACATCTTTCCTTTTTTATCTGACCCACCAGCAAAATAAGATATAAATACTGGTAATAATGGTAACATACACGGTGAGATAAATGAGATGATACCTTCTAAAAATGTAATTAAAAACTCCATAATACTCCTATCAATCGTTAATTTCAGGTAATATCAAAATACCCATTAAAAATCCAAATATTGCCCAAAAACCAACACTATAAAAAACATAATTAACTAAAGGTGCATGTTTGATATTTACCCCAATATACTTATAAACATGATAACCACCAATTGTTCCAATTAAAGTCAATGTTATTATAACTGCTATATGTAATATACTCGCTTTATTCATCAAATCACCATCATTTCTTTCTTATTATAAAAAATCAAAATGAATATAGTCAATTTTGATGCCTATAAAGAAAGACCGGTTTAATCCGATCTTTACTTATTTGTTTCATTTTTGTTTCTATTAGAGATAATGTATTTTTCCATTCGCTTTAATCTTTTTTTCATTGAATGATCAAATAACAATTTTTGGATAGATCCTTCTTTACCAGTATCTTTACTACTTATCTGTTGATAAGTGATCATAGTTTCTTTTTCTGAAATAGTTTCTAATGAATAATCCATATCAAAAACTTGATCAGGATAAGAAATGGACAAATGAACATTCTTGTTCTCTATTGGTTTTTTAATATGTACCGTTGTGTCAATGATCTTTTTACCTTGTTGGACCTTATGACGGTATTTATACCCATTATTAAGATCATCCAAAGTGATATCTTTACCACAATGTTGTTTAGTTTCACCAATCACGGAAGTCAATATAGCATCATATATCTCTTTATTTGTTGCTTTCAACTTTACTTGCGTCTTCATTATTTTCTTCCCTCTTTTTATCTACAATGATATCAATCTTATCAATAGATTGTTCATCCATACTTTTAACAGTAAATGTAATACTACCAATTTTAACTGTTGCATGTTCATTTTCTTCTGGAACATGTCCTAACTTATCCATCATTAATCCACCAATAGTATCATTTTCACTATCATCTAAATGAATACCGATCAAATCAGAAACATCTTCAATTAAAGTTGCTCCATCAACTATATAATGCTCATCATTAACTTTTTCAATCTCTTCTTGTTCATCTTCATCATATTCATCTTGAATATTACCAACAATAGACTCTAACAAGTCTTCCATTGTGATGATACCATAAGTGCCACCATATTCATCTAAAACGATAGCTATCTGTACTTTATTCTTTTGGAATAAAGGCAATAAGTCATCACATTTCATGTTTTCATAAACAAATAAGACATCTCTCATATAGTCTTTGATATTAAAAGGCTTCTGTTCTTTCTCAACAAAATATTTGAATAAGTCTTTAATATAAATGACTCCTTCAATACTATCTATATCATCACTATATACTGGAATCCTTGAATAACCTGATTCTTCAAAAGTCAACATGACTTTCTCGATAGGATCATTGATCTGTAATGATACCATATCAGTTCTGTGAGTCATTACCTCACCAACAGTACGATCATTAAGCTCAAATACATTGTTGATCATTTCTTTTTCACCATCTTCGATCAAGCCTTTTTCATTTCCAGCATCTACCATGATCCTGATCTCTTCTTCAGAATACTCTTGTTGACCATCTGTTTCACTGATACCGATAAGTTTACCTAACCCATCTACTGTCTTAGAAACTAACCAAACTAATGGTTTAAACACCTTATAACAGAAATTGACTGGTCCTACAACTAAAAAAGAAATTTTCTCTGGATCTTGCATAGCTGCTCTTTTGGGTAAAAGCTCACCAAAGATCAAAGTAACAAATGTTAATAACAATGTAATAACAAAAATACTTACCAACCTAACAGTTGAAGTTGGTATGTTTACGTTCTTGAATAAGATTACTATATAATCTGCAAATGTGTCTGCTGCTACTGCACTTGACAGAAATCCTGATAAGGTAACACCTATCTGAATCGTTGACAGAAACTTAGTAGGTTTTTCTGTCATGCCATATAAAATCTTCGCTTTCTTATTACCTTCATTTGCCATCTTCTCAAGCTTAGCATCATTTAAAGATACTATCGCTATCTCACTACCAGCAAAGAAAGCATTAAGAGCGATCAATACTACTAATAACAAGATATATCCCCAAATACTCTCTTGTTCTGCGATCGTGGATACTTCTCCACTAACTAAAAAATTTGCAAAGTTGCACAAATGCACGTCCATATGCTAAAATACCACTCCTTCAATGCATATAACATCTGTTATTTATCATATAATTTATAGAAAGTATTGTCAAGTATCGCATTTTTAAAGGCTACCTTTCGATAGCCTTAATTGGAGGATAAATCAATAAAATTATTTATTTGGATCTACATAAGAATCCGAAGTAGGTGTTAATGATTCCTTGCTATTCTTAATATCATATTCATCATAACAATAGATCAATAAGTTGTATTCCTTTGCGATACTATCTTGTATCTGATAAGTATAGTAACCATAGATTTCCCCTATTGAATAACTATCATACTCATCCTTATTGATGCTATGATACTTGCTGATAAGAGTATATAAACCATCCTTATCTTTCATATATTCATTTAGTTTAGTTAGATAATCAGGATTGTAACCATGATATTTTAAATGATCACTATCACTTGGAATAAGCAAAGTAAATGAACTATCTAAAGTAAAACTAGTCTTGAACTTTTCTACTTTCATTTCAGGTAAATAAATTCTAAAAATAACAACATTATCATCATTGTCATAACCATAACAATATAAAACATCACTATCTATAACAAAGCCAATATAACCACTAGCAATGTCCGTTTGATCATCACTTGAAAGGATAGTCTGAGTTTCTCCATTTATGTTCATACGATAGATACTAGGTGCAGTCCTATCTACATAATACAACCAATAGCCATCAAAACAATGATTATTACCTAATGGTGCATATGTTTGATCTGAATTAAAATCTCCATATATACAATAAACAATATCATTGATACTCTTATCACTATTATACTTTATAACTTCAAATCCATAATTATTTAAATAAGCACTTACGGAAGAACTATTTAGATCGCTTTTATCATAATGATGTGTTGTAGAATAATAGTCTTTATAAGAAATTGAACTTTGATCAGGAATATTCCAAAAATGATCGCCATTAATATTGTGCTTTAATGAAGTGATGATATAGTCTTGCCCTACTGATTCGTTATCCAGCCAATCATCAAGCAATCCAAAAATACTGATGGCTGTCTCACACTGCTGCTTATCAGGTGTTTTTATTGTTTTTAAAGAGTTCATCACTTCATCAAAAATATCCATTGCCATATCAACAGAAGAAATCTCAATTTGAGATAATTCATCATCAAGCTTGCCATTTCCGAGGCAATAACCATACCATTTAACAAGTACTTTATAAGCTCTTGAATGATCATCATCTAGTTGATAAGCAAAATCATAAGCGTCTTTATACTTATTTTCTTTAATGTAATTATGTATTGTTTCATCATCCTGTGCATTCATCACGATAGTCTTTATCTTATCTTTTAATGCAATATATTCTTCATTATTGTTATAGAAATCTTCAATTGTAGCCATTACTGCAAAGCAACATTACATTGTTCTAAAGATAATTCTTCTTTATTAGAATAATGTTGGTCTAACATTTTTAATATCTTGCTAGCATTTTCTTCACTCAGCACTTTAACATTAGATAGTTCCTCATCAACAACTACATTATCAATACAATATTTACACCAACGTACTAAACAATCATCTGCTTTTGAATGATCATCATCTAGATCATATAAGATATCATATGCTTTCTTATACTCATTATTGCTAACATAATCATTTGCTTTTTGTTGTTTAGATTTGCAACCACTTAATGATAAAACAATGCTCATCACTAATAATAAACTAATAATCTTCTTCATAAAGTATTTCCTTCCTAAAATTTAACTAACAATCTTCCTATATGACTATAACATGAACTTTGTTATTCACTTATCGGATTTAATATATAGCAAACTTACATCACTTGCTCTAGCAACTGTAGTTTTACTTTGAGTATTGATATTATATTTAACTATTTTACTGCCATCGCAAAAATAAAGATTTCCATTCTGCAACTCCAAAATAGTTGAATTCAAGACACCATTAGAATTTAAAACTTTTTGTATGTTTCCATTATAATCCACATAAAATATACTGTTTCCATAGATGAAATAGGCACCATTGCCGTATTCAGCAAATACTTCAATTGGTTGGGATACAAGTTTAATTATTTTACCTGTTTCAAGATTTTTTACATATAAATAACCATCTTGACAATCTGTAGGATCTATTAGATTATTTACAAACCATTCATTATTACTATCATAAATAAACATATAGTTAACAATTTCCACAGTATCTACAGTGATTTCGAAGTTATCAGTATATTTAACTGCATTGTTTTGCACAGTCAGATCATTTACATCGACATCTAATGCGAAAACACTTGAGGTTAATAACATAGTAACGCAAACTATACTGATCATAAATTGTTTTAAATTATTACTTTTCATCTTTTTATCCTCCTTGTTTGATAATAATCATTTGATTTGAAGTATAATTTTTTATATGCCTCTTCAATAATATTTTAAATCACATAGATGAATTAAACATTTACAACTATTCATAAATAAGATAAAATGTTTATGTAAGGGGTACTATTTTATGACAAAATATCAGATAGAATTATTTAATGATCTTATTATAACTAAGAGTTTTTCAAAAACCGCCAAGCACTTTAACACTGCTTATCAAAATGTCATTTATCAGATCACAAAACTGGAAGAGGAGTTCGACACAACTTTTTTATTAGAAATAAGGCTGTTACTTTACCTACGCTTACTGGAGAAGCTTTTTCTAAACATTCAGTCGATTTAATAAAAGAATACAATGAGCTGAAAACTAAAATAACAGAATTAACTAATTCTATTGTAATTGGTGTTGATGAGTTTTTGTATAATCCTTTCATTTCACAATATTTAGCTACCATAGAACATAAGTCAATTACTACTTATCCTATGGATTGTAATTATTTTATGGAATATTAAAACAAGGGTAATATTTCATGTTTTTTAGGATTTGAGAATACATTTGATAAAACTACTTTTTTTAAACCGTTTTATATAGACAAATTATGTGTTCTATTATCTAATGATCATAAATTAGCCAACTATGACTCAATATCTATTGATGATATCAAGGATTGTGTTATTGATTTAAGTAAAGTTCCTAATTTAATACCACACGATATTCTTGATACTCTTGATAAAAACAACACTATCAAAACAGATATCATTCCAGCAGCTTTTGGTCATTTATTAATTACTGGAAAAACGATTACAATTATTCCATATCTATACAAATTCTTTTACCCCACAGTATTCAAGTATATTGTTATTGAAGATATATCAATTACTCATGGCATTTATTACAAATATGAATCGCCTATGATCTTGGAATTTGCTGACGATCTTAAAGAATGTGCCATTCAACTAGAAACAAAGTGTCTCAATATCTAATTATTTTTTTATTATTTAATTTCAATTTCAAAAAAAGCGGAGGTTATTATATAGCCTCCGTTTTATTTTTCTTTAATTAATAACTATTGAGTTATATTCTTATGACGATCGTACTTTTCTTCTAATGAAGCTTGTCCTGCCAAACGTTTCTTTTCTTGGTTAGTCTTATTGATTGAATATAATACTACACCAATTACTGTAGCAACATATGGCCACATCTTTACTAAGTTATCTGAAATACCAGTATTTCTAGCAAAGTTACTTAGTGCATAGAAGAAACCAAATAAGATTGCTGATAGTGAAGTAGCAAGTGGATTAGCATCACCCATACTACAAGCAGCAAGTCCAATGAATCCACGACCTGCAACAATACCTTTAGCAAAGTAAGACACATATACAGATGACATATAAACGCCACCCATACCACCGATCATGCCTGAAATAAGTAATGCGATTGTCTTAACTTTTACTGAACTAATACCAACTGATTCAGCAGCATTAGCATTTTCACCAACAGCTCTAATTCTTAATCCCAGTTTTGTCTTAAATAACAAGAATGAAATAACAGCGATTAATAAGAATGATAACCAAGTTAAGATATTTTGGCTACCTAAGATAGGTCCAATTACAGGAATATTTTGTAAGAAAGGAATATTTAATTGAGGTAAAATTCCTGAATTTAATGAGTTAGTTGAACTTCTATCTCCAGTAAATACATACATGAAGAAAGCAGTTCCTCCAGAACCGATCAAGTTCATCGCAATACCTACCAATACTATATCTACTTTTAACTTTAAATGGAAATAAGCAACTACTAGTCCAAGAATTCCTCCAACAATAATTCCAACAATAAGTTCAGTCCAAGCATTGCCATGTCCAATATAGGCACTAAAAATTACGCCAATAAATGAAGACATTAACATGATACCTTCCATACCCATGTTAGTTACATTAGCTTTTTGAGCAACAGCACAACCTAATGAAGCTAACAAAATAGGAGGAGTAACAGCGATTATATTTGCATAGAAGTTAGGGTTAGTTAATACTTTTGCGAATGTTTCAATAATAGGATTCATAATTAATTACCCTCCTTTCCTGCTAATAGTTTTTCTTCTTTTTCTCTTTCAGCCTCTGCGATGATCATCTTTCGATAAGTACTAGATAAGAACTTCTCAGCTAACAAGAACAAGACAATAACACCTTCAACCACTGAAGTTAAATCTAATTGGATATTAGTCTTAAATGACATAACCATTGCTCCTGTTCTTAAGTAAGCAATAAAGAATGCTGCAAGTGGTACATTCTTAGGATTATTCTTAGCGAATACCGCCATAGTTACACCATCCCAGCCAAAACCAGTAAGATCTACCCATGAATAATCAGTGTATAAACTCATGATCTCACAAGCTCCACCCAAGCCACCAATTGCTCCACCAATAACCTGAGCAAGTAGAGCTACAGCAGGAACTGAGATACCAACATATTTAGCAAAATTCTTATTTTGCCCAACTTGACGTAGCTTAAATCCAGCTTTAGTTCTATATAAGAACAACCATGCCAAGAATACTACAAGTAATGCTACAAATAACGAAATAAAGATATTTAAATATTCTTTACCAATCTTAGTCTTAATAGTCATAATTGGACTCTTCGCCCAAGAATAAGTATTCTTTGTTGATTTAGGGTTCTTAAAATGTGAGAACAATAAATAAGTAGAGAACCATAAACAGATATAGTTCATCATTAGTGAAGTAACCATTACTGATGCATTCCAAATACGATCTAGTAAAGCAGGAATAAAAGCAATAATAGCACCAACTAACATACCAAAGATACAACCAAAGATGATTCCTAATACTGGTTGATTAGGGAATACATAAATATTTGTTAATGCGGCAATTTCTCCACCCATTAAGAAACATCCTTCAAGTCCCAAGTTAAATTGGTTAGCACTGAACATGATACATACTGCTGTACCAGTGAAAATTATTGGTATAGCCTTCTGCATCCAATATCCAAAATAGTTCAAATTTTGAAATGGAGCAGTATAGAAATAATTCAATGACTTAAAAGGTGTATCGCTCGTAGTCAAGATAAGAACTGTAGCCAAACCAAGTCCAATTAAGATAGAAACAGCCATTCTTAAAATAGAGTGTTTCTGCTGAGCAGGCATACGTTGTATAAAATTAGTCTTTTTAGCCATGATATGCACCTCTTATTTCTTTTTCACTCATTTTCTTAACGCCTAGCATGTAGAATCCTAATTCATCTTCTGTTAAATTGGTAATATCTGGGAAATAAGCAACGATCTCGCCACCATACATAACAATAAGTGAATCTGATAGTGCCATTACTTCACCTAAGTCAGCACTAACAAGTAATACAGCTTTTCCTTCATCACGCATCTTAACTAGTCTTCTACGAATGAAGTCTGATGCACCAATGTCAATTCCACGAGTTGGTTGGTCACAAACTAATAAACGATTATAACTAGTAAATTCTCTAGCAACAACAACTTTCTGGATGTTACCACCAGATAGTCCACTGATCTTTTGATTGCCATCTTTACACAAAACAGTAAATTCCTTAATCCAATTATCTGTGTCTTCTTTTACTGCTTTTTTATCTGTCATAACACCCTTGAAATAACGTTTGTTATCAGTTTTATCAGCAATCATATTTTCCGCAATAGTCATATCACCAGCAATACCTAGAGTCATTCTATCTTCCGGTACATGAACTAAGCCTAATTCTCTTAATTGCTTGATGTTTTTAGATGAAACCTCTTCATCTAGCATCTTGATCGATCCTTCAGTATAAGGATGTAGTCCTGTAATAGCATCGATAAGTGGTCTCTGACCATTTCCTTCAACACCAGCGATACCTAAGATCTCACCTTCTCTTACGCTGAAAGAAACACCTTTAACTACTTTCTTACCAATAGCATTGTAAATATTAAGGTCTTTTACCTCCAAGACATTTTCCTTTGGTTGAGCTTTTTCTTTTTCTATAGTCAATTCTACATCAATACCGATCATTGCTCTAGAGATATCAGCCTCAGTAACGTCAGCAACATTGTATACTCCTACTGTGTGACCCTTTCTAATAACAGTTACGCGGTCGCACAATTCCTTTACTTCTTTTAATTTGTGGGAAATAAATATAATAGTATGCCCACCTTCTCTTAACTGTTTCAACTGAACGAATAATTCAGCAGTTTCTTGTGGGGTTAATACAGCAGTTGGCTCATCCAAAATTAAGATTTCACACCCCTTGGCCAATGCTTTTACGATCTCTACTTTTTGTTTAACACCTACAGTAAGATCGCGTACAATTGCACGTGGATTAATATCAAATCCATACTTTTGACATACTTCTTCAGTCATTTTGACTGCTTTGTCCATATCGAACCTCAACGCTTTAGTCGGTTCGATTCCTAAAATTACGTTTTCAGCAACTGTTAACGATGGTACTAACATGAAGTGCTGATGCACCATACCGATACCAGCCTCAATTGCTTTCAAAGGTGTTGTTAAATGAACTGGTTGACCTTTAATATAGATCTGACCTTCATCCGGTTTTTCAATACCGAACAACATTTTCATCAATGTGGTCTTTCCCGCACCGTTCTCACCACAGATCGCATGGATCTCTCCTTTGTGAGCCGAGAAATTAACACCATCATTAGCGATGACACCGTTGTCGTAAACTTTAGTTATGTTTTCCATAACAAGAAAGTTATCCATATCTTTTTCTCCTTATAAATTAACACAAGCCTCCAATACCGCAAAGCAATATCAGAGGCTTGTTATTACCTATTTAGGTTTTAATGATTATTACTATTTAAATAATAATTACTTAACGCTTTCAACGAATTGATCGAACCAACCTTCAGCTTGATCAAATGCAGTTCCAACATCAATCTTACCAGCGATAATGTCAGCAATGATAGTATTAACAGTATTCATTTGTTCTTCAGTGAATACAGTGTTAGTAGTATCAGTTACAGATGCAGAAACATAATCACCATCTAATCCTAATTTTTCATTAGTACCATAAGGTAAGTCGCCATCTAAATGATGCTTCATAGCATTGAAGAAACCTTGGTTAACGTTCTTCTGCATAGAAGTAATAGTTCTAGCAGCTTTTAAAGGTCCTTCTTCTGTTTCTTGAGCAGCAAACATAGCACCTTGGTTACCATCAACACCGATGATCCAATTGCCTTCTGGTTGAGCGATTACAGCATCGAATCCACCTAAACCAGCTTGTCCACCACATGCGAATACTACATCATAACCTGATTCATATAAACCAGTAGCAGTATCTTTACCAGCAGTAACATCGTTGAATGAGTTCATCCAAGAACAGTTAACTTCAACATCAGGGTTAACATACTTAGCACCGTTAGCGAAACCAACGAAGAAGTCATCTAATACAGTATTGTTCATACCACCCATGAATGAAACCTTACCAGTTGTAGAAGCCATTGCAGCCATTGCACCAACTACGAATGAACCTTCGTTTTGTTTGAATAACATACAATATACGTTTTCACAAGGGTTAGATTCGAAGTCCCATTGCTCATCAAAGAACCAGAACTTAGTATCAGGATATTCAGTAGCTAATTTTTCAGTATAGCCTAACATATCCCATGTACCAGCGATAACGATATCCCAACCTTCAGCAACGATGTCAGCCATCTTTGTTTCCCAAGTTGAGTTGTCATAAGTTAACTCACGGTATTCACAATAAACTTGGTCACCGTAAGCTTCAGTAATCATGTCTAAGCCTTCTTTACCAGAATCGAAGAATGACTTATCACCTAAAGTACCATTGATAATGTAAACAACAGTTGTTTTTCCTTCTTTTGGATCAACATCGCCATCATCATCAGTGTTGCTGCCACAGCCAAATAATGTAACCATCATTAAGCAAGCAAGTAATAAAGTTAAAAGTTTTTTCATATTTTTCTCCTTCTTGTTTAAAACTTTCTACTGTTATTATAAGTTGTTCTTTTTTGAGATACAAGCATTTTTTTGTAAATGCTACCAAAAATAATTCACTTTTTGTAAAAACTCCATTATTGATAATTTATTCACAATTTTTATATGTTATCTCATTCAAAACTCGCAATCGCTCATATCCATACAACTTGAATCATATAAATATGGTAGCTTCAATGTATGATAAGATCACATCTTTCCATAACCCTATCATCTCTTACAACGTTACTAAAGGAGCTATTGCTAACTTTACAAGAGGTTTAGCACAAAAATGGACACAATATGGTATCACTGTTAATGCCCTCGGACCTGGTATGTTCCCATCTGAAATGATGGTAGTAAATGAGACTACTGAGCAATTTTTACAAATGCGTGCTCCGATCGGAAGATCTGGCAAAGTCGAGGAATTATGTGGTCAATTATTACTATTTGCTTCAGATAGTTGCTCTTATACTACAGGACAGACAATTTATATCGATGGCGGTGTCACTATCGTTTAGTTAAATGATCGTCTTATCATACTCTTAACGCAAAAAAACAGCACAACGCTGTTTTCTTATTTTATTGACTATTGTAAGCTCTTAGCTACTTCCATTGTAAGTTTAGCTAATTCTTTTATGCTCATCTTCTTCAAGCCACGAACATAAGTATCAAGTTCATCACCGATCGGTTCTTTCCAATAATCATCAATGATTTCAGTTCCACCAATGATGCCTACTGCAGTAGCTACCTGAGCCGCATTGCAGTCAACATCTTGACCACAACCACCACAAGCTGCTAATGTTTCTGTAAAGTTACCATTTCCATAATACAAAGATATCACTTGGATAGCAGCATTAGGGTAAGTATGGATCCAATTGTATTTTTCATACTTTAATTCACATGGATACCATGCTGAATAGAAATCATCATGTTCTAAACATTGCTCATAAGCAAAACGGACTACTTGACCATATTCACTATCCTCTGGCATTAAATCAATTGCTGTCTTAATGATCTTACGGATATCATTTTCTACAAAGGATAATGAAACAAATATCGCATTGAATACTTCTCCTAAGATACCATTATGATGATGAGAGATACTACCATCCATCCAGGCACACTTAGCTGCACTATAAGGATCACCTGGGTATAATTGACCACAGATTGCTCCTCTCATCTGAGCACCGATCCATTCATTAAATGGATTATGGAACTTGCCACTTTCTGGTGGTAAGATGCCTCTTCTAAGATTCTGTAAAGCGAAATCTTCAGCTGACCAACCTGTTGGGATCCTACCTATCCATTCATCAGCGATATCTTTAGCAGTTGTTTCTTTACCATGCTCTTTGTAAGCTAATAATAAAGCTAATTCGTAAGTGATATCATCATTGTAAGTATTAGGTTTACGGATATACTTATCTACTTTACCATATCTATCTTGGATATTCTTACCAGTATACCCCTCAATACAAGTACCATAAGCACCACCTATGATCTGAGCTAACCAACCAGCATATTGCTTATCTAAATGTTTCTCATCAAATTCAACTTTGACCTTTTCTGGGAAAGATACTACCTTTGCATAATCTTCAAAAGAATCATAGAAAGTCTGCTTCCAATAATCACTATCTTCATCTTTCTTGGCATTATCACAAGCTCTAAATACTTCATACATCAATTTATGCATCTTGACCATATCGTCTTCATCATAGGCTTTATAGCCTTCTTCAATAAGCTCCATACCATTTTCAACGATATAACCCTTGTTTTCTGTTGCCTGAACGGATGCTAAACAGATTGATTCTGTCGCTTGTGAACCAGGAGTATGAGAATGCCAATACATCCTTGTAAGATCATCTTGAGCTTTTTCTGGACCACCAGCATTTTCTTCCCAGATGACTTGATTATCGTCAGCTTGATAAGTAGGTACTGATTCTAAGATTACTTTTCTTTCTAGTTGCCATGCTTTCATTTTGTTTATTTACTCCTTTCATAAAAACGCATCGATCAGGATGCGTTTAATTACTACATTGCTTTTAAGAATGCTACGTAAGCTTCTTTAGCTTCAAATACATCGACCTTGCTTGTTACTTCCCAAGGTGCATGCATATTTTGAACAGCGACACCAGAGTCAACAACGTTCATACCATAGTTACCCATGATATAAGCGATAGTTCCTCCACCGCCCTCATTGACTTTACCTAATTCAGCTGTCTGCCATACTACGTTACTATCATCAAAGGCTTTTCTAACTTCTGCTAAGTATTCAGCACTAGCATCATTTGAACCAGACTTACCACGAGAGCCAGTATACTTATTGATGACGATACCTTTACCAAAGAAACAAGTATTCTTCATCTCATTAACACTTGGATAGTTAGGATCATAAGCTGCACTTACATCTGAACTTAACATCTTAGAATTAGTGAATGCTCTCTTTAATTTGATGACATTGATGCCTTCTTTTAACCAGATAAGTTCAGCTACGATATTTTCAAAGAATTGTGAATGCATACCAGTAGCACCAACTGAACCGATCTCTTCTTTATCAACTAATAAGCAAACTAATGTCTTAGCAGGATTTTCTACTTCAAACATAGCCATTAAAGAAGTATAAGCACAAACTCTATCATCTTGACCATAACCCATGACCATACTTCTATCTAGACCATAGTCTCTTGCTTTACCAGCAGGAACAACTTCAATTTCAGCAGAGATGAAATCATCTTCTTCAAAATCATATTTCTCTTTGATGATTGAAAGAACATTAGCCTTAACAGCATCTTTTTCTTCACCTGTTAATGGTAATGAACCAACAGTAACATTTAGATCTTCACCATCAATGATATCAGAAGCTTTTCTTTCCATCTGATGTCTTGCTAAATGTGGTAACAAGTCAGAAATACCAACAACTGGATCTGAATCATCTTCACCGATGACAACATTAATCTTAGTACCATCTTTCTTACAAACAACACCATGTAAAGCTAAAGGTAAAGTAACCCATTGATATGATTTGATACCACCATAATAATGAGTATCTAATAAAGCTATATCATGATCCTCATATAATGGATGTTGTTTCAAGTCTAAACGAGGTGAATCAACGTGGGCACCTAAAATAGTCATACCTTTTTCAATAGGTTCACTACCAATGATGAACATAGCTAAAGATTTGCCCATGTTATTGTAATAAACTTTGTCATTAGGATTTAATTTTTGTTTCTTTTCGATATATTCATTGATATCTTTGAATCCATGTTGTTTTGCTATTTCGATAGCCTTTGCGACAGCTTCTCTTTCAGTCTTGCAATTTGAGATAAAATCTTTGTATCCTTCATTGAACTCCATTACTTTGGAAGTATCAGGATATTTTTTCCAAGCATTTTCCATAAACTAAATAAGCCTCCTACTTCTTATTCTTTATTTCTTCATTCATTATATCAGTAAATTCTTTGAAACTCAATGTTGTACTATCCTTACTTCCATGACGACGGAATGTGATAGTATTATCATTTACTTCATTATCACCAATGATGATATTTACTGGTATCTTCTTAACTTGAGCTTCTCTTAATCTGTAACCTAACTTTTCATTACGATCATCACATTCTGCTCTAAAGCCCATGTTATTTAACTTCTCTGTCAATTCATTCGCATATTCACCATGATTTAGTGGATTTACAGGTATTACTTTAAATTGAACTGGAGATAGCCATAATGGGAAGTTACCACCATAGTTCTCTAAGATGATACCGATGAATCTTTCAAGTGAACCAAAGCAAGCTCTATGTATCATTACTGGAGTCTTCTTTGAACCATCTTCAGCGATATAAACACAATTGAATCTACCAGGTAGTTGCATATCCAATTGAACAGTTCCACATTGCCAGATCCTTCCTAATGAATCAGTCAACTTAAAGTCTAACTTAGGTCCATAGAAAGCTCCATCACCTGGATTGATTTTAAACTCATGACCAGTAGCTAAGCAAGCTTGTTTTAAGTCTTTTTCAGCTTGATCCCAAACAGCGATCTCACCAATATAATCATCAGGTCTAGTAGATAACTCAATTGAATAATTTAAACCAAATACTGAATAAACATAATCATAGATCTCTAGTATACGAGCGATCTCTTCACCGATCTGAGATTCCATTAATAATGTATGAGCATCATCTTGAGTAAAGCCTCTAACTCTGAATAAGCCATTTAAGGCACCACTTGCTTCGTAACGATGAACATGTCCTAATTCAGAATATCTTAATGGTAATTCCTTATATGAATGCAAGCTATTGTTATAGACTAAGATAGCACCTGGACAGTTCATAGGTTTGATCGCATATTCACCATCTTCAACCTGAATTGTGAACATATCATCTTTATAGTGATCCCAGTGTCCACTAGTCTCCCATAATTGTTTATTTAACATGATAGGAGTATCGATCGTCAAATAGCCTTTCTTCTTATGAAGATCCAACCAGAAATCTTCTAATATCCTTCTTAAAGTATAACCATTTGGTAACCAGAATGGTAAACCTGGGCCATAATCAGAAAGCATAAACAATTCCATTTCCTTACCAAGTCTTCTATGGTCTCTCTTTTTTGCTTCTTCTAACATTTCAAGATACTTATCAAGATCTTCTTGTGACTCAAAACAGATACCATAAATTCTCTGTAACATCTTATTATTGCTGTCGCCCTTCCAATAAGCACCAGAAACCTTTAATAATTTAAAATACTTGATCTGTTTAACACTTTCAACGTGTGGTCCTCTACATAAATCAGTGAAATCACCTTGACTATAACAAGAGATGACAGTATCATTTTCATCCATATTATTGATAAGGTCGATCTTATATGGATCATCTTTGAACATTTCTAAAGCTTCTTGCTTAGATATTTCATGACGAACGATCCTCTTACCGTCTTTAGAGATCTTCTTCATTTCTTTTTCAATCTTTGCTAGATCATCAACAGTGATATTAACACCTTCAATATCAATATCATAATAGAAACCATCAGTGATGACTGGTCCTACCCAAAACTTAGCTTGTGGATAAAGATGCTTTACAGCTTGAGCTAATAAATGAGCGCAAGAGTGATTGAGAATACTTAAATTTTCATCTTCTTTAATATTGATCATAACTTTCCTCCTTAAATATAAAAATAAAACGTCCCATAAAAGGACGTTGACGAACACGTGGTACCACCTTAATTACTTCTCAAATGTTATAACGTAAACAAACGGGTTTCTTTTTCAAGTCCTGCTCCTAAGTAGTAAGTCATCTTTATCTCAAATTGCTTTCACCAACCGCAATTCTCTCTGATCAATGCCGATAACTGTTGTCTTATTCATCGCATTTACTAATATTTTATTCTTAATAAATAAATTGTCAAATGATTTTCTCAAAGTATTTTCAAAATTTCCAAAAAAATATGAAAATACTTTCTAAGCAATTTCTTTTATGCTCACCTTATAATTTTTTTACAGGAACTAATACCATAGGCTAAGATTTTTTTACATACAGATGCGCGTAATATTTCGGTATAGTCTTTATCATCAATCTGTTTCATAGCAATATTAAAGCCTGTTTCTTTATCCTCACACATAACAGTGATATCTGCTCTACCATTTCCTGTTTCGTTATTAGATTTAACCACCCAATCAGCTCTATTAGTAAGTAACGCCAAAAGGAAACCGTGATAAAATGATTCTTTTTCATCATAATAACTAACTGACTGAATTTGCCTTTTGTTTATATCTTTCTCAATTTTGATACTATCTCCTACTTCAAAAGATTTCGACAAATCTAACAATTGACTAGATTCGTTTTTTATTTTATCGTTAAACCCTTCTAATACTTGCTTTCTGTAGATATTCAAAATCTCTTTATGATAATTCTGTCACAGGTAGATAACCAGTCATATATAACAAACTCCAAATATTGTTGCCATTAGTATATATCTCACTATGAGTAAGTTGCTCATTAATACTTTTAGTAATAGTTTCCCCATTTATCAATGATTGAGTTCCATCATTAGTAAGTTCGATCAATTTACGGACTATATCATTACCACTAGAATTGATCCAATAAGCTTTTACTCTAGGATGCTTTAATCTGATCAGATCATTATAATGCTTAATGACATCCCAAGGACAATATATTTCTTGATCACCAAATAGGTAATCATCATACCACTATTTCATTTCTTCATAATGGCTTTCTAAATCATAATCAGCAAGCATCTTTTTAACTTCTTCATCTGTAAAGCCAAAATGTTCATCATAACTTTCATCTGAAATAGAACGAACTATTAAATTATTAAGACCAGTAAATATACTTTCTTTTGATATACTTAAACAACCAGCAAGAATAGCAAAATATAAACTACAATTAGTTTTAAGGGCTGATGATAATAAAGATCTCAATCAAGAAATTTGAAATAGAATTAAACTACAAGTTTAATAAGACTTATTGAAAAAAACTTAACAAAAAATATTATTTTTTATTTATAGGCAAAGAGAAGATGACTTTAAATAGATCGCCATCGATCTCTATGTCAAACTTACCTCCTAATAGATCAGTTAAGTCACTAGCGATCGATAAGCCTAATCCACTACCTTCCGTATTTCTAGAAGAATCTCCCCTAGCAAATCTCTCTAGTAACTCCTTAGCTGGAACATTTAACATCTTTTCTGAGATATTTTTGATCGTTACGATAAAATCGGTATCAGTTATCTGACTATCAACATAAACTCTTGTATTCTTCTTACTATATTTAACTGTGTTATTTAAACAATTATCCAATACACGCCAAACATATTTACCATCAGTCAAAATCTCACAATCACCTTTCGCAAATTGGCAAACAAGTTCTAGATCATTCTTTTCTAAGATCTCTTCATATTCACCTACTGCTTGTTTTAATAATTCATTACCATGATTGATCTCTTTATTGAGTTTGATATTACCAGTAGATACTTTAGAAAACTCTACGATATCTTCTGTTAACTTCTTTAAACGTTTTGTTTGCTTATCAAGTATTGCAAGATACTCTTGCTTTTGATTCTCATCAGGATCTCTTTTTAAAAGATCAACATAATTAACAATGGAAGTTAAAGGTGTCTTGATATCATGAGAAACATTAGTGATAAGTTCAGTCTTTAATCTTTCAGAATGCATCTTTTCATCCAAAGCTAAAGAAAGACCATTATTGATACTATCTAGGTTATTGGAATAATCTTTTAATTCAGGTATCATGAATCTTGTATTTAAATGATATTGAAAATCACCTTTAGCGATCTTTTGAGTCTGTTGTTTGATCTGAGCTAAGTTATAGCTGAAATACAATACATAGCCACTGATAGCCACTAAATATAAGAAGAAATACCTACGATAATAGATATTCATCGGTATGATCAAAATAAACACAATGATGAAAATGATACTTTTCCAAATAATAGGGATAGAAATTATTAGATCTCTTATCACTTTATAAACATTGACAATGATGAGCCAAGCAAACTTTATGCCATTATATAAGATCGTTGAGCCAAAGAAATTACCGCATTTGATCCTATTAACAAATGTCAATAATACACTTAGACCAGCCAACATGACTAAAGCCAAGTAAAGACCAGAAATAGCTGTACCAACAATGCCATAAAAATAAATTTTTCCAAGAGCAATGTATGCTAGAGCTAATAAGCCACAGATGATACCCACATAAAGTTCAAAAGGTATCTTATCTAATTCATTCAATTTAGCATTATCATCAACATCTTCTCTTCCAACCATCACGCAAAGATAGATGATATCAACAACAAGTAACAAACATAAGATAGCAATGATATAGATAAAGTTATATCTCCACTTAAACAACAAATTATACAAGTTCGCATCAGTACTAAAGTAATCATCACTATCTTTAAGTTTATTTATCGTATAGTAGACTTCGATATAAGAGACTTCATCATCAGAATTCCTTTGTTCAATGCCGTAATAATTAGTCAATTCTTGATCTTGATTACCATTTAGGTGAGTATAGACTAATTTATCATCAAGATAGATCTTATAATTTAAGTTTACTAACTGCAAGCTAGCATCCATCTGCTCTACTAGAAAATTCATATCTATTTGACCTGTTGAATAGCCATATTCATCATAACTATCAGCATAATAGTTAGCTTGTTCATATGTACTATAAATGTAACTATTTACCTTGTTAGTGAACATGACACTGTTCTCGTAGTTTCCTTCACTATAATAGATATTGTTTTGATAACAAGTATAGATACCTACACCACAAGCAATGATGCCAAAAGTTAAAAATAGATAGGCGAATATCGCTATGATCTTACTTACTATCGTCTTCTTATTTTTCACTTCAATCACCCTTTCTAATGCAGTAACCTTGTCCCCAAACAACTTTAATATAACGTGGATCCGAAGGATTCACTTCAATCTTTTCTCTTAAATGCCTGATATGAACAGCAATTGATTGTTCACTACCAAAGGCTGTCTCCTTCCAAACTGACTCATAGATCTCAGCTGTTGATAATACTTTACCTTGATTCTGCAATAGTAATTTCAAGATACCATATTCTGTAGGAGTCAGATTTACCTTTTGATCAGCTACTTCTACTATCTTTTGATTATCATCTAACTTAAGATCACGATAAGTATAAATATTATCCACATTGTTCTGTCCACCTAAACGGGTATATCTTCTTAAACATGAAGAAACTCTTGCTAATACTTCCTTACTATTGAAAGGTTTAGTGATATAATCATCAGCCCCTGAATCTAAGCCATTAACAATATCATCACTTTCACTTTTAGCCGTCAATAATATCACAGGAATATTGATAGAATCTTGACGCAATCTTTTCAACAAAGCTATACCATCCATGACTGGCATCATTATATCCAATAAAATAAGTTGAATATTCTCTTTCTTGATCATCTCTAAAGCTTCAAAGCCATTATAAGCCTCAAAAAGATTATAAGAAGCATCTTCACTCAGATAGATCTTTAAAGCCTTAACAATATCTTTTTCATCATCACATATCAAAATGTTATACATATTCCATCACCACTTCAATTATACAAGCAATTAGAAAAAGAGTGTTTTAACATTTGCTTAATTTTTAAACATAAAACTATCTTTTTAACTTTTTACTATAATAGATTATTCAAGCTTTTTATTTAATTCTTCTATTTGATCAAGTCTCCCCTTGTAATTTTCTACACTTGTGTACTTATGGATCAGAGATGCATTTACTGCCTTTGCCGGAGATTTTAAGCACACGTCACTCCAATGTTTAATAACTATTTGTAAAGTACAAGGATTTCCAAATATGATAATTTCCTCAGAAGCAATTTCTATGCCATGAAAATAGTTGATTTTTCGTTTGATATCATTGTATTGCTCATGTGGTTTCCTTTCAGTATCACAAAATATCAAAACTAATTCAAAAGAATCATTTTGATAACTATCTTGATATCTTGCTACAATATTTCCATTACCACATGCGTTTACTAGTTTAAACTCATATTGATCATGCCAAACTTTTAAAGATATCAAACGATTTAAGTAATAATATTCTTCATTGCCTTCACAAATTATAC
This sequence comes from Erysipelotrichaceae bacterium, assembly GCA_963586925.1. GTDB lineage: Bacteria > Bacillota_I > Bacilli_A > Erysipelotrichales > Erysipelotrichaceae > UBA1783. Next base: position 918 of record CAVAAT010000018.1, on the reverse strand, counting down.
AAATCTTGTGTTTATGACTAATCTTTGGAAGTCTATTAATCATCATTTTCAGCTTTTATACTAATCAAAGAATTAATGAGTTTTGGCTCTAGTATAGCTCCTAGAACACCTTTTTTATAATAACATCAGTAGTATCTTTTACACCTTGCTTTGCTGTAAAATCAGCTAATGAATATACATAGACACCTTCATTATCCTTATGAACAAACCATATCTGTTCTTTTCTAAATAACTTCTTACAATCCATAAGATTAATATCATGAGCAGTAAAGATCATTTGAGCATTTGTATTTAGTTCATTATTGAACATTGCTACAATCGCTCTTGTGAGCTTAAAATGTAAACTACTATCTAATTCATCAATAACAAGTACTCTATCTTTCTCAAGTGCTTCAATCACATAACCAGCAATGGCAACCATTTTCTTTGTGCCAGTAAAATCAAATAACATACTTGAAACAGCTACGCCTTTGTATGTTGAGACTAGTCTTATTTGATCCATTATATTATTAGGAATATATAAAGCTCTTTTATTAGGTGTTTCATCAATAGCATTAGTCTTAACTCTATCTATATCAACATATTCAAAGTCATCAAGATATAGATAGGTAAGTTTTATAAAAGCAAGATTCATCAAATAATGCTCATCAAAATAAAATTGATTATTAGTTAAAACACCATTTTTAGCATAATTATAAAACTTTTTTGCATATAAACAACTGTTTACACCAGTCAAATGACGAAAGTGATCAACAGGAAATGATACTTCAAAATAATTTTCACCATATACATATAAATAATTTTTACCAGAAAGAAAACGGCCATATACTCTCGCTGCCTCTATTATCATATTCTTTATTCTTGTTTTATCACTTATTTCCACTCTTTCTCCTCCAATAGCCACAATTGAAACAAATA
>CAVAAT010000017.1:0-46193 GCA_963586925.1 Erysipelotrichaceae bacterium | reverse complement strand
TAACTCCTTTCATTGACACAAATAGCAGCAGTGAAGGGTGTATCTCCTCTAAGTAGATAATCGCATTCTGTAAGAGTAAATTCAACTGGAAATTTGTGAAAGACTAAATTCGAGTTACCCTATATTAAACTGGAATTTAACTTTTCACTTCAGCCCATAATATAATAATTAATTCACAATTGTTCTTTTCTTGATAACCAACGCATAAAATTATACAATTTAAATATTACAAATTGAAACAAGCAGAAAGGAATGATCCTATGTATACAGATATAGAAATTGCTCAAAATACTGCGATGCAAGATATTAGTACTATTGCTCAAAAAGCCGGTATCGATACTCAATACTTGGAGATGTATGGTAAATACAAAGCTAAGATCGACAACAAATTATTAGTTGATCTAAAAGACAAACCTAATGGCAAACTGATCTTAGTGACTGCCATTACTCCTACTCCGGCAGGAGAAGGAAAAACTACGACTTCCATTGGCTTAGCTGATGGTCTCTCTTCTTTAGGAATGAAAACCATTGCTGCTTTAAGAGAGCCTTCTTTAGGACCAGTGTTTGGTTTAAAAGGAGGAGCAGCTGGTGGTGGTTATGCTCAAGTCGTTCCAATGGAAGACATCAATCTTCATTTCACTGGTGATTTCCACGCTATCAGTGCAGCTTGCAATTTATTGGCTGCCATGATCGATAACCACTTGCAACAAGGAAACTCTTTAAATATCGATCCTAGAAGGATTACTTTCAAGAGAGTTGTCGATATGAACGATAGAGCTTTAAGAGATATCGTTATCGGTATGGGTGGTAAAGCTAATGGTGTAGTAAGACAAGCAGGCTATGAGATAACTGTAGCCAGTGAAGTAATGGCTATATTATGTTTAGCTAATGATCTTAAAGATCTTAAAGAAAGATTAGGCAATATCATCATTGGTCATACTTATGACAACAAAGAAGTAAAAGCATCACAACTTAAAGCTAATGGTGCAATGGCTGTACTATTAAAAGATGCTATCAAACCTAATCTAGTTCAAACTCTAGAACATACACCAGTCATCATTCATGGTGGACCGTTTGCTAATATCGCTCATGGTTGTAATTCAGTCATAGCCACTAAAACAGCTTTAAAATTAGCTGATTATGTTGTAACCGAGGCAGGCTTTGCTGCTGACTTAGGAGCAGAAAAATTCTTCGACATCAAATGTCGTAGTGCTTACTTAAAGCCAGATGCCGTAGTCCTTGTAGCTACTGTTAGAGCCTTAAAATATCATGGTGGAGTTAAAAAAGACGACTTAAATCAAGAAAATATCGAAGCACTTAAGAAAGGTCTTCCTAACTTGTTTGCTCATTTAGATAACATTCAAAACGTCTATTCTCTACCTGTAGTAGTAGCGATCAATGTATTTAGTAGTGACAGCCAAAAAGAACAACAATTGATAATCGATGAATGTGCTAAAAGAAATGTTAAAGCTATCTTATGTGAAGGCTATGCTAAAGGATCTAAAGGTACTATTGAACTATCTAAAGCTGTCATTGACTTAGTACAGCAAGAAAACAATTTCCATTTCCTTTATGATGATAATGACTCAATAGAAAATAAGCTAAATGCTTTATGTCAGAAAATTTATCATGGTAACAGTGTCATCTATACAGATGAAGCTAAAAAGAAGTTAAAACAGATTAAAGAAAATGGTCATAGTAACCTACCAATATGTGTAGCTAAAACCCAGTATTCTCTTTCAGACAACGCCAAACTATTAGCTGCACCCACTAACTTTTCTATAACTGTAAAAGACCTTAAAGTATCAGCAGGAGCAGGCTTTATCGTTGCTTATTGTGGCGATATCATGACTATGCCAGGTTTACCAAAAGTACCAGCTGCTGAAAACATTGACATTGATGAAAATGGCAAGATCACAGGATTATTTTAGGAGTCATTATGCAAGATATAACTATTAAAGAATTTGTTGATGAATTATCTTCAGATAAACCTCTAGGTGGCGGACCAGCTTGTGCTTTAGTTGCAGCTCTAGCTTCTTCTTTAGGTTCTATGGTGGCTAATCTCACTATTGGCAAAAAGAAATATGCTCAATACAATGAAGAACTAACTAAACTGTTATCAGAAAGTAAAGACCTTACTGATTTACTACTACAAGGCATTGAGGAAGATCAAAAAGCGTTTCTTCCTTTATGTGAGGCTTATAAATTAAATAAAGATGACCCTCAAAGAGACACAACAATTCAACAAGCATTAAAGCTTGCGGCATTATCACCCTATAATTTGCTCGTTGATACGACTAAAGTTATCGACCTTTTAGAAAGATATGCTAAGATCGGTAATGTATTAGTGATATCAGATGCAGCAACTGGTGCTATGCTTGCTCATAGTGCTCTTTATGGCGAAGTGATCAATATCAAAGTAAATACTGCTAAGATCACTGATACAAAATTCAAAGAAAACTTAGATTCTAAAACTGATGAATTATTAGCTACTTATTCAAAAAAAGCTTTAGATATCTATAACTCTGTACATGAAAGGATCACTAATGGCTGAAATATTAAAAGGTAAACCTGTCGCTGACAGATTAAACAAAGAAACCTCCAAGATCATTACTAACTTAGATCACAAGCCTACTCTATCAGTGATCAGAGTAGGAGAAAATGAAGATGATATCTCTTATGAGAAAGCCATCATCAAAAGATGTGAGAAAAATAACATTAATTGTAAATGTACTTTGTTAGCTGATGACATCAGTAAATCCGACTATCTTAATATGATCAAAGATAATAATGTGGATAAAGAAGTAGATGGCATCATCTTACTCAATCAAATATACAAAGAAGCACTATCTACTATCTCTGTCAATAAAGACATCGATGGATGTAACCCAATCAATTTATCATCATCTTTCTTGAATGACAGTAATGGTTTTATCCCTTGTACTGCCCAAGCAGTAATGGAAATGTTAGACTATTATGACATCAAACTAGAAGATAAAAATGTAACTGTTGTAGGAAGAAGCATGACAGTTGGCAAGCCATTAAGCATGTTACTGTTAAATAAAAATGCTACAGTCACTATCTGTCATTCCCACACTAATGATATCAAACAACATACCCTAAACAGTGATATAGTGATCACCGCTATTGGCAAAGCAGAAATGTTTGACAAAACATATTTCAGAGAAGGTCAAGTAGTCATTGATGTTGGCATCAATTATAGCGAAAAAAAGCAAAAGATCTGTGGCGATGTCTTATTTGAAGAAGTTGAACAAGTAGTAAGTAAGATCACTCCTGTACCACTTGGTGTAGGAAGTGTTACTAATGCCATACTCATCAACCACTTAGCTAAAGCAGCATTGAGGAATCAAAATGAACACTAAAAGACTTACTACTATCGCTATGTTAACAGCCTTATATGTTGTACTAGCGATACTTACCCCTGTTAAATTACAGAATTTCAAATTCACTTTTGAAGCTTTACCAATACTTGTTAGTGGTTTTCTATTTGGCAGCAAGGTATCACTATCTGTTGGAACTTTAGGCAGTATTATTTATCAGCTTTGTTTTTCTGGCTATGGTCTGACTCCTACTACGATATTATGGATCTTACCCCATAGTTTTTCGGCTTTACTAGTAGGTATTCTTTCAGAAAAGAAACAATTTAAGTTAGAAAAAAAGGATATCCTTACGATATCCATAATAAGTTGTATTTCTGTAACTGTGTTAAATTCCTTAGCTCTATTCATTGATAGTAAGATCTATGGCTATTACAGTTTCGCTATAGTATTTGGCTCAATACCTCTAAAAATATTAACTGGTTTAATACTTGCTATAGCCTATAGTTTCATCATCGTACCACTAATGAATTCAATAGATAACTTTAAACACTAAGCAGATGTTTCTTCATTCTGCTTTTCTTTTTCTGGTAACTGTTCTAACTTTTCTTTAGCGATAAGTCTATACTTTTCGCTATTTTCTTTATCACCTTTGTTCTCATACATTAATGAGATAAGATAAGCATTATAACCTTTAGCTTGCTCTGGACATTCATCATAACCTTTTTCAATCTCTTCTAAATATTGATAACCTTTTTTTACAAAGATATCATAAGTGATATCAGCAGCTTTTTTGATCTGTTCATTCTTAAGATTTTGAATAGCATCATAAGGTTTTTGAGCTTTATCATATTCTTCCATCATGATGTAATAATTGAATTCTTTAACAAATAGATCTTCTTTTTGCTTAGTATTCATAGAGATCTTATCAAACACTTCAAATTGCTTATCAATTGCTTTTTCATCACCTTTGATAAATGCCATATTCAAACGGATATACTCTAGATTAAATGGCATAAAGAAGTATCTAACAGACTTCTTATTCAATAATTGCTCTAATTCATCAAATTTTTGTTGACTAAATAATTTAACAAATTGGTCTTGATATTTTTTTCTCATCATATTTGGTATAACAATACTAACGACCGTTAATACTACTATTATCAATACCATCCATTGCTCTTTACTCATATAACTTTCTCCTCAATTCTCTGTTAATATTTTACCACAACAAACAAACCAAATATCAAGGATTTAAAAAACTCCCACACATATGTATGAGAGTCCTATATATTTCCGTTTCCCTATCTAAGAAAATATATTATAAAGTAGCAAGTAAGATGAAGTTCAAAATAAATAATGCACTACTTACCCAAATGATCGGATGAACTTCTTTTGCTTTATGAGTGCAGCACTTAACAACGATATAAGAAATGAAACCAAATGCGATACCGTAAGAGATACTGTAACATAAGCCCATGAAGATACCTGCGAAGAATGAAGGGATAGCTTCTCCCATATCATTCCAATCGATCTCTTTGAATGCTGATAACATCATGATACCAACAGTAACTAAAGCAGGAGCTGTAGCAGCATTAGGAATAGCAGAGATAACTGGAGCAAAGAAAGCACTTAATCCAAATAATAAAGCAACAACACAACTAGTTAAACCAGTTCTTCCACCAGCACCGATACCAGCAGCACTTTCAACGAATGTTGTTGTATTACTTGTACCGAAGATAGCACCAATTGAAGTAGCAATACTATCAGCGAATAATGCTTTGTCCATCTTTGACTTGAATCCACTTGATTCTTCCATAGCTTTCTCATCTTCAGCTGAGAAGATACCTGATTTTCTACCAGTACCAATGAATGTACCTAATGTATCGAATGTATCAGATAATGAGAATGATAAGATTGTAATGAATACAAGTGGTAATTTAGCAGGATCATTGAATAATGATACGATACCTTCGCTAGTGAAGATAGCACCAAAAGTAGAAGGTAAAGCAGCACAAGCTTCAGAGAAACTGATTGAATCACCCATAGTTGTAACGCCAAATGGAATACCAACGATAGTAGCAACAGCGATACCGATAAGGATTGCACCTTTAACATTCATTAATACTAATACTAATGTAGTAACTAAGCCAATGATGAATACCCATAAGCTTGGTTCATTGAAAGTAGCGATAGCAGGAACACCAGAAGTGAAATTGATAAAGCCTACATTTAACAAACCTAAATAAGCAACGAATACACCAATACCACCACCGATAGCACTCTGTAAGCTTTGTGGAATTGATTTAACAATGTGTTTTCTTAATTTAGTAACAGTAATGATGATATTGATAACACCACAAATGAAAACCATTGATAATGCTTGTTTCCAAGTGAAACCTAATGAGAAACAAACTGTATAAACGAAGAAGGCGTTAAGACCCATACCAGGAGCTTGAGCATATGGGACATTAGCAACAAGACCCATTACTAAAGTACCGATCATTGATGAGATGATCGTAGCTAAGAATACAGCACCCCATTCCATGCCTGATTGTGATAACAAAGTTGGGTTAACAGCAATGATATAAGCCATCGCAAAGAAAGTAGTCAAGCCAGCAACAAACTCAGTTGAAGTATTTGTACCATTCTCCTTCAACTTAAAAAACTTTTCGAACATTATATTATGTTCCTCCTTTTCCTAGTAATTCTATCGCCCCAGACAGAACCACTAAAAAAAGGATCCCATCGTAGTCTTGAATATTTACGGTATCAAGGTAGAGACTTTCGCACCATATTTGCGAGATTATACGAATGAATTACTTTGTGATTATACCACATTATAATATAGTGACAATATGATAACGTTTTCTATTTTTTATTTTTCACTCTTATTTCCACTCTTTTCACCATTCAATATTTCACTACCCCAGATCATAAGTATTGTCGTTTTATTTAGAGGAAAAATAGAAAAATACTGCTAATTTAACTATAATAAGAGTGTGAGGTAACTTATGAACGAAAGATTAAATGTTTGTTTACTAAATGATTCATTTCCACCAACTATCGATGGTGTAGCTAATGCTGTATTTAATTACGCCAAGATCATCCAAGAAAACTATGGTGATGTGGTAGTTGCTACTCCTGAATATCCTAATGTTGTGGATAACTATGATTTCTCTGTACTACGCTATAGTAGTATAGATACTACTAAACTTATCGGTTATAGGGCAGGTATCCCTTTTGATCTAAACTATCTTAATCAATTTAATGAAAATAATGTCGATATATTGCATACTCATTGTCCTATTGCTTCAACTTTTTTAGCTCGTATCTTACGTAATAAGATCCACAAGCCTATTGTCTTTACTTACCATACTAAATTTGATATAGACTTAGAAAGAGCAGTAGATTCTAAATTCATTCAAGAAGCGGCTATTAAATTATTAGTAGAAAATATCGAAGCATGCGATGACATCTGGGTCGTTTCCAAAGGCGCTGGAGAAAACTTAAAGTCACTAGGATTCAAAGGCAATTATACTGTTATGCATAATGGTGTTGACTTCACTAAGGGAAGATCACCAGAAGAGAACATTAAAAAGATCAAAGATAAATATGGCTTAATTGATGGTATACCTACTTATCTATTTGTCGGAAGAATGATGTGGTATAAAGGATTAAGGATCATCATCGATGCTTTAAGGCAAAAGAAAACAGCAGGACAAGACTTTAGAATGCTATTTGTTGGTGATGGCGGTGATATTGATGAAGTACGTCAATATGTAAAAGATAAAGAGCTAGATGATAAATGCATCTTTGCTGGGGCCATTTCCGATAGACAAGTACTAAAAGATATTTTCTCTAGTTGTGATATCTTCTTATTCCCTTCTACATTTGACACCAATGGAATTGTTGTCAGAGAAGCTGCAGCTGCCGGCTTAGGCACTATTCTAATAAAGGATAGTTGTGCTGCTGAAGATACGACCAACAATGTCAACGTCATTCAGATTGAAGAAAATGCTGACAGTTTAGCTAAAGTATTGATCGCTAATGGTGATGATGTTAATTTCTATCATAAGATTGGCGATAATGCCCAAGAGCAGATCTATATTTCTTGGCAAGATGCTGTTAAAACAGCAGTTGATCGCTATCAACTGATCTTAAAAGATTATCAATATGTTGAAAAACCTAGAAAGTATTCTGATGCACAAGACAACTTCTTTGCTTTATGGGCTCAATTATCTGAAGGCCTAGATAAAGCCAAAGAAAAACGTATACTATTAGAAGCTATGAAAGCCGAAAGAAAGCCACTTGATGAAGTAATCAACGACTTCATTGAAGAACAACGTCAAAAAGCTTTAGATAACTCTATCCGTTTCAATAACGATAAAGAAGAATTCAAAAAGAAGATAACTGATTATCTCGATCATTATCTATAGGATTTAAACTATGCACACATTAAAGAAGATCTATTGTCGTAGCTATCAATTTCTTTTTAAACTAGCAATACCACTTTTACCTTATCGTCAGCCAAAGATATTAAACTCAATGGATGAGATATCTAATATTATTAAAGGAAATGATTGTTCTCATCCCTTGATCGTCACTGGCAAAAGCTCTGTTAGATTAAAATTAGTTGAAAACTTAGAAAACATCTTACATAACGCTGAATTAGATTGCAGTGTATTTTCTGATACTGTACCTAACCCAACAACTGATAACGTAAATCAAGCAGTTAAGATCTACAATGAAAATAAATGTGATTGTATCATTGGTCTAGGTGGAGGCTCAGCAATGGATTGTGCCAAAGCAGTAGGTGCTCAGATAGTTTTACCTAATAAACCTTTATCAAAAATGAAAGGTGTTCTAAAGATCAAAAAGAAACTACCACCACTTATCGCCATTCCTACAACAGCAGGTACCGGTAGTGAGACAACTGTAGCTTCAGTGATCGTCGATAGTCACACAAGACATAAGTATGCTATCAGTGATTTCTGTCTTATTCCTGACTATGCTGTTCTTGATGAAAAACTTACTGTTACTTTGCCAGCTAAACTAACAGCTACAACCGGTATGGATGCTTTCACCCATGCTATAGAAGCTTATGTAGGTAAGTCGTGTACCAAAGAGACAAGAAAGCTGTCTAAAGAAGCCATAAAGTTGATATTTGAAAATTTACCTATTGCTTATAACGAACCAACTAACCTACAAGCAAGAAAAAACATGCTTATTGCTTCCTATAAAGCAGGATGTGCCTTTACAGTTTCCTATGTAGGCTATGTACACGCTATTGCCCATTCATTAGGTGGCAAATATGATATAGGTCATGGATTGGCTAATGCTGTGATATTACCATATGTATTAACTGAATATGGAAACACAATAACAAACCAACTAGCAAGCTTATCCTACTATTGTAATTTTGTTGATAATACTACTTCCAAAGAAATTGCAGCAACTATCTTTTTAGATAAACTTAAACAACTGGAAAAGCAATTGAGTATACCAACTAAGATAAGTCAACTCAAACAAGAAGATATAGAATCTTTGGTTAAAACAGCAGATAAAGAAGCTAACCCTTTATATCCTGTACCATTACTTATGGATAATAAAGAATTAGAAAATATTTATAAACAATTGTTAGAGCAATAAAGGAGGAATGATCATGATAGAGATTACTGAGACTATTGAAATTAATGCACCTTATGAAAAGCTAGAAGCTTGGATTGATAATTTTGAAGAAGAATTTGTAAAATGGAGTCCCTATCATATTGAATGTAATTTATACGATGGTGGTCATAAACTAGGCGACAAGCTACGTTTTAGAGAAATAGTTATGGGCCTTGATTATGATGTTACTGGTACCATTGTGGAAAGCATACAAGACAAAGACTCATTTAAATTTGTTTTTCAAAACGAAAAGAAAACAGCTTTCATCACTTTTTCAGGAAAGCGAACAGATAACGGCTGTTATTTTTCTCACACTGAAGCCTTTGGTTCCACAACTCCCGTATTTGGCCCAATTATTAACTTTTTAGTCTTTAAAGTATTCTTTAAAAAGAAAGCTAATTGGCAATTAATTCGTGATGATATGATCTTAGATAATCAATATCTCACAGATATCTTAACTCAAAGCAAGTATCCTGAAAGAATACCACTTGATCAATTACTACCATCCCAAAAATAACAAAATGACAGCAACTACACTGTCATTTTAAATTTCTTCAATTTCCAAACTCCTTAAATACCCATAGGTTCCATCATAAAATCCAGGTTGGCGAGTCTTATCCTCCCAAAATCCATTTTTCTTATTCGAATTTCCCTTAGGAACACAGATGACCATTCCTGCTCTTGCACGTGTTAAGAGCACTCGATATGCATTAAGCATATATTTTATCTTTTCTTGTTTAGTTTCAGTGTCCCCCAACTGTTCTGTCCATTTTGATGTTTGTCTATTAAAAGTATAGAAATGCCAGTTGCCATTTTCATATCTCATATCGGCATCCCACAAGACACAAGTATAATCAAGCTCTAACCCCTGTACTTGGATTTCTGTTGCCGCATCTTCAAGATAATTTGAAGATCTTATATCAGTTTTATCTTCTAAAAACCAGTGAACAGCATCATCTTCATCGGATGGCAATACATGAATTGCCAATGGTTTAAATCTAGCTGCCTCTTTGGTAACTAAAACACCTGTACGTTCAGTTCCTCTTGCTTTCTCGCGTAACCACTTTCTTGCCTTATCCATATCTCTAGTCAACACGATTGGATACTTATCTTTTATTTCTTTATAAAGTTCTTGTGCATTAGGCTCAAATGTTAACAATGCATGTACAAAAGCTGATAGTTTTTCAGCTCTATAGGAACGCAATGAAACAGCTAAGTGAAGATCATCAGAATAAATGACATTGTTTTTGTTAGCCAATAATTCATTTACTTTTCCCTCAGCATATTCTTTTTCTATAAGTTTAGGAGAAATATGGACTTCCCAATAAGGAAACTGCTCATTTAATGCTTTGATCCATTCAGATATACCAGCCTCTCCAGTATTGATTTCCTGACCACCACCAACTAAGCACACAATGGTTGCCCAATCTTCTCTTTGATCTAACGACCAAATAAGAAAAGCAGCTTCAGACATAGGAAAGTTAGGAACTTTGAGCTTATTACCGTAGGTTCCACCACGTTTTAGATATTCAGCTAGTCTCTTATGTGTCCAGGAGCGCTGAGCCTCATCAAAAATCGCAACATGTTCTACTTCACCATAACCAGCAGTTTCATTTTTAACAGCTTTTGTAGGGTCAATTTCCAATATTCCATTTTCAACAGGATTTTTAATCTTTTTTAACATATTGTCACGATAGGCGTGGATCATTTGAATGGATTTCTTGACTTCACGTTTAGCATCGGACAGTTTTTTCTTTTCGTTTTTTTCTTTAGCTTTCTTTACATTATCTCTTGCTAAAGCTTCTGATAATACCGCAACTAAAGGGCCATTTCCAGATAGGTAAACCGCCTCTTCATCTTTAATAGGATCATTTTGTCCTTGATATGTCTGTTTAATAGCGACATCTAATCCAACTAATGTCTTTCCAGCTCCAGGAACTCCAGTAACAAAACAGATCGTTTTTTTCTGTTTTTTCTTGCTATCTTTGATAACGTTTAATATATATGCAATAGTCCTATCAGTACAAACTTTATCAGCTTCATGTCTAGTAATGTCTTCAACAGAATGATTTTCATATAAAGATCTTGCCGCCTCAATAATTGTCGGAGTAGGAGCATAAGGGCTAATAATCCAATCAGGATTTACTGGTAATTCATTAGGAAATTCTTCTAACACTTTATTGACCACTTCAAATATGGCATTTTTACCAGTATATAGTGGATCTAAAACTTTGTCAGCATAACCCGATTTCTTTGTGCTAGATGATGAATCGTTGAATTTAGTAGCAACAAGAATAGGAACAATCACTTTATTTTCGCTATATTTATGAAAATTGTTTAGATCCAGAGCATAATCAAGTACCTGATCAATATCAGATTCTAAGATATTTCTTTCACCAACTTTAAATTCTAAGCAAAAAATAATACCTTTATATAAAAGAACAATATCTATACGTTTACTAAGGCGAGGGATATCATACTCAAAAATGATACAACCACTCTCATCAGCTAATTTAGATAATACTTCTTTCATTACGCTGATTTCCTCTTTCCAAGAATCTCTAGTATTAGTATTTACTTCACCATGATAATTATCAATGAGCCTACCTAGAATTGACAAGTCAGATTCATCAAGAAAAGCAGTGAAACTGTTTTGATATAGACATCTATTACTATTTTTCACAATGGTAAACTCCTCTCCACACTTGTATATATTATATTAATTTCAACCAAACATTTAAACAAATCTCAAACTTATTTTTTTCTTTACTTTTCTATTAGACTTTCAATTATGCAACCTAACACTTTAGAAATATGATACATTTCTTCAACACTTGCTTTGTTCATATCTTTATGCTTTCACTCATACATTTGAGTGGAACGTCTGAAAGTCTTGCTAATGCAGATTGAGAACAACCAAAACATAGTAAGTAATTTACTTATAACAAGTCTCACCTATTCTTTAATATATCATCAAGAAAAAATGTAGTACTAGTCGTGTACTTCTCCAACTAAAAAGGTAGAATTTCTCCTACCTTAGATCTCTACTAATTCGTATTCTCTTGAGCCTACGCCTAACTTTTCAGCAACTTCTACAGTGTGAATACCATTTCTAGATTCAACTCTTTCAACAAAATGATCTCTGCCTTTATCAGTGCTCTTATAAATCAAGTCAACACAAGCTTGATCGATCGCAACTGGATCAGTTGAAGCTAAGATACCAACATCTTGCATACAAGGATCTTCAGCTACTTCACAACAATCACAATCAACTGATAGGTTAGCCATAACATTGACATAGGCTATATTTCCATGGAAATACTTAACTACTGTACTTGCAGCATCTGCCATTGATTCTAAGAAATCATTTTGTGGTGTGTTCAATGTCCAAATAACATTTTGATCTAATGACTTACCAGCAGAATGGATATAAGACTTACCTGCTGAAGAAGCACAACCAATAGATAATTGTTTTAATGCTCCACCAAAGCCTCCCATTGGATGACCTTTAAAATGTGATAAGACTAACATTGAATCATAATTTGCTAGATCTTTACCAACATAGTTCTTATCTAATTGCACACCATTTTCTACTTCTAATTCTAAATCTGGTCCTTCTTTATCTAATAGATCAACAGTGAAATACTCATCCCAACCATGATCTTTAATTAGTTTAATATGTTTCTCAGAAGAATTTCTTGCTCCTGGATAAGCAGTATTACATTCAACAACTGTTCCATTAAAATGATCGATAGTTGGTTTAAAGAACACTGGACGTAAATAATTTTGATTACCAGCCTCCCCTGAATGAACCTTAACCGCAATCTTACCTTTTAATTCTCCACCAACTAACTTAGCCATTTCTAATACTTTCTCTGGTGTTATCTCTTTAGTGAAATACACTTTACTCATTAGTTATTCCTCCAATCTGCTAACTTTTTGCTGACTAAATTATACCACAAGCAAGTAACAATAATTAGCTATTTCTTTTTTTGATAGAGTTATTCAGATTCAATTCTTCCTCACTCGAAAGATAAATCATATATTTAGCTACACAAATTTAATTATTTTGCTCACAAGTATGGAGCACTTTTTTTTAAATAGATTAGTTTTTATAGTTCTGTATAAAGCACCACAGATTCATTTTTAGAAAAAAAAGACAGCCTTCGCTGCCTTACTTATTAACGATATACTAATCGTACTGTACCATTGATTATGCCACCTTCATCAACAACTAATGAACGACAAGTTATATTGCCATCAACATTACCACCTTCGCGGATGATAACATTTTCTTCAGCTGTGATGTTTCCTTTAAGGTAACCTTTGATCTCGATACTACCTGTATTGATATCTCCTATTAATTTTCCTTCTTGTTCGATCAAACTTTCAAAAAAGCAACGACAATCACCTTTGATAATTCCATTATATCTAATGATCAAATCATTAGTCTCTACTTGCCCATTGATGCCACCATGAACACTTAATAGATTACCTACTGTAACATTTCCCTTAATGCTTCCATAAAGATCGACTGTACTTGCGCTGATCAAATTAGCTTCAATAGTTGTAGTATGAGCAATATAAGTGGTTGCCTTATTTTCTCGATCTATCAGATCTAACATAGACTAAGCTTTAATAAATTGTTCAACATCAAGAACAAAGATAGTTGCTCCACCTACTTGTACTTCAACTGGATAAGCAGCATACTTGTTGATATCAAATGAAGCAGTAGCTGGGATGACTTCTGTTCTTTTTTTACTTTCTTCTTTGATCAGTTCGATCGCATTCTCAACTTTATCATCATCAGTACCGATGATAAAAGTAGTATTTCCTGCTCTTAAGAATCCACCAGTAGTAGATAATTTAGTTACCATAAAGCCATGTTCAGTCAAATTAGCATTTACTGCTGAACTGTCATCATTAGATACAATCGCAATAATTAATTTCATAAAACATCTCCTCCTATACATTAAATCTTATAAACATGATGTCACCATCTTTACATACATAATCTTTTCCTTCAACGCGTAGTTTACCAGCTTCTTTTAATGCTTGCTCGCTACCATAAGTCATCAAGTCATCATAACTATAAACTTCCGCTCTAATGAAACCTTTCTTGAAATCAGTATGGATGACACCAGCACAATCTGGAGCTTTCATACCTTTTGTGAAAGTCCATGCTCTTACTTCATCAGTACCAACAGTAAAGAAAGTACATAAGTCTAATAAAGCATAAGTACGCATGATGATCTCATCAAGTCCACTATGCTCTAAGCCAAGATCGGCTAAGAACATCTGCTTACTCTCATCATCCATTTGAGAGATCTCTTCTTCCATTTGAGCTGTGATAGCTACTACTTGACTGCCATTTTCTTCAGCATATTTCTTTACCGCTTGATAATTCTCACAATTATCAAGATCAGCTATCTCATCTTCTGACACGTTTGCCACATAAATGACAGGCTTATATGTTAATAATTGATAATTTTGTAAGAAGACTTTCTCTTCATCATCAAATTCCATACCACCAGCCATTTTGCCTTCTTCTAAAGCTGCTTTTAGTTTCTTTAATAATTCAAACTCTTTAACTGCATCCTTTTCCTTAGAAGTGATGACTTTTCTTTCAATCTTACTGATACGATTATTAACTGTCTCAAGATCAGCTAAAGCTAATTCCAAGTTAACAATTTCAATATCTCTGATCGGATCGATACTATTTTCAACATGGACGATATCAGCATTGACAAAGCATCTAACGACATGAACAATAGCATCTACATTACGAATATTACCTAAGAATTGGTTTCCCAAACCTTCACCCTTAGAAGCCCCTTTTACTAGTCCTGCAATATCAGTAAATTCAAAAGTAGTCTTGATCGTCCTCTTTGGACTAAACATTGCAGATAATTTATCTACTCTCTCATCTGGTACTTCTACTGTTTTGATATTTGGTTTGATAGTCGCAAATGGATAATTAGCGGCTTCAACTTGCGATTTAGTTATCGCATTGAATAAGGTTGACTTACCAACATTTGGTAAACCAACAATTCCTGCTGTTAATGGCATATTTCTTAACCCTCTTTTTCTACTTCGCTTGGAAAGATCTTCTTAACCTTTCTTTCAAACTCACTACGTGGGAACAATACGCTTGCTCCACAACCTAGACATTTGATCCTTATATCTGCACCCATACGGATTATCTTCCATTGGGTCGATTTACGACACGGATGTTGCTTCTTCATTTCAACAATATCATTCAACTTATATTCCATAGTTACCTCTTTTTCAAGATTACATCACTATCTAAGATGATAGTGATCGGTCCGCTATTTATTAGTTCCACATCCATTTCAGATTGAAAGATACCTGTTTGAATGTTTAGACCGCTTTTTCTTAATTCATCATTAAAATGATCATAGAGTTCAGTGGCTTTCTGAGGTGGACAAGCATCAGTAAATGACGGCCTTCTGCCTTTAGAAGCATCAGCATATAAAGTAAATTGTGATATCGATAAGATCTCACCTTGTGTATCTAATATGCTTAAGTTCATCTTACCATTAGCATCATCACACACTCTAAGTCTTAGTACTTTATCAGCCATTTGATCTACGATGCTTTCATCATCGTTTAGTCCAAATCCCACAAGCAACATATATCCTTGCTTGATCTGACCATGGATCTTTCCCTCAATAGTGACACTAGCACTTTTTACTCTTTGAACAACAACTTTCATACTTATATTTTAGCATTTTTTCACCAAGAAATATATGAAATGGTATAAAATATAATCATGCAGAAACCACTAGCGATACGATTAAGACCAACAAAGTTATCTGAAGTATTTGGTCAAAAACATCTTATAGGAAAAGACATGTTACTAACTAAAGCAATAGAACAAAAAACGCTTTTTTCTATGATCTTTTATGGTCCTCCAGGCTGTGGTAAAACAACCTTAGCTCTTACGTTAGCTAATGAATTAAATATGCCTTATAGTTTTTTTAGTGCAGTAGAAGGTAACAAAAAAGAATTAACTGACATATTTGCTCAAGCAAAATTATCTAATGGACTTATCCTTATCGTTGATGAGATACATAGACTTAATAAAGATAAACAAGACTTGTTATTGCCCCATGTAGAATCTGGATTGATTACTTTAATAGGAGCAACAACATCTAACCCATTTTTTGCGATAAATCCAGCTGTTAGAAGTCGTTGTCAATTATTGGAAGTAAGACCACTAACTAGTGAAGACATCAAACAAGCAATAGAATATGCTTTAAATAGCGAAAAAGGTTATTGTGGTAAGATCGATATATCTGATGAAGCCAAAGCTCTTATCATTTCTCATAGTGGAGGAGATCTAAGATATTGTTACAACTTACTAGAGATCTGTGCTATCGGCTGTCACAACAACTATATCGATCTAGAATTAGTCAAGAAATATTCACCGATCGCTAACGCTAGTTATGATAAAGATGAAGATGGTCACTATGACTCCGTTAGTGCTTTTCAGAAATCCATCAGAGGTAGTGATGTCAATGCTGCTTTATACTATCTAGCAAGACTATGCATGGCAAACGATCTTGATTCCATTGAAAGAAGATTACTTGTCATCGCTTACGAAGATATTGGCTTAGCTAATCCCGCTGCCTGTGCTAGGACCATCAATGCTATTGATGCCGCTAAAAGAGTAGGAATGCCAGAAGCCTTAATACCACTATCAGTGGCAGTCATCGATCTAGCCTTATCCCCAAAAAGTAGATCAGCTGACGAAGCAATACATGCAGCTTATGAGCTAGTCCAGCAGAAACAAGCTGATATACCTGCCTACTTACGTCTAACTCCAGTGGGTTTAAGAGAAGATGAAAAATATGATTATTCAGCTAAAGACAAATGGCATAAGATCCAATACTTACCTGACGCTTTGAAGGATGAAGAATTCTATATTCCTAATACCAATAGTCAATACGAAAAAGCTTTAGCAGAAAATTATAAAAAGCTAAAGCAGTATTATAGGACTAATGATCTAAAGAAACTGAAATAGAAAAAGTCTACTCAATAGACTTTTCTTTTACTAAAATAATGATACGATCCAACCTACAACTAACGCTATTACAACAAATAATGGTATACCTCTAACAAATGAACCAATATGTTTTGAAGGGTCTTGGTAATATTTCTTGTCAGGCAAGTAACTAAAACGGATCCTTTTCGTATTTCTCCACCATAATAAATCGATAACTACTACATCAAATAATCCAAGCATCTCTCCTAAAGCTAAAAAGAATAAAAATGCCGATAAGAAACTATTTAATTTAAGGTATGACTTTAAGACAATTCCCATTATGATAAATATTGGTGTAAACAAAATGAAATTCCCAACTAATATCTTCCATACAGGTTGAGTTTTTGGAGCTTGACTATTTCTATTTCTAACGATCTTTTGAACTTCTTCAGGATAAGATCTTAAACCTTTTAGATTTTTCTCATCTGTTCCTGTACATAAATAACACATGAACCAATAGAACAAACAAAATACACTGATAACTATTACTTTTTCCATTTACTTTTGCTTCTTCCTATATCCACAATCACAATATGGTCCTCCACTAGCAAGAGTATACTTTCTTACAAACTCACTAGATCCACCCGCTTCACTCATTGTGTAATCTAGCCTACACATTGCTTCTGTTAGATCAAACAATCCATATTTTTTCATTAGTATGCAAATCCCGCATTTATAAAATCTAGCTTCATAACCACTGCCATCTTCATATGGTAAATAATCCATATTCCAAGAATAAGGATTTCGATCTGCAGCCTTTAATTTAGCAGTAAACTGCATTGATTCAACATCCTTCTTGGTAAACTTCATTTTTCCTTTTTTCTTGCATACTAATTTCATTAAAGGGGTCATCATACTTTCAGCATAATACTTAGTCAAGTCGTGTACAGTTGGTCTTTCCTTCATATTCAATACGATAGAGCACAACATAGCACAACTTATGATATTCATCTTAAAATGATCATCTTTTTCAAATTCAGGTATTTCACTAATGATCTCTTTATACTTTTCTTTCGCCTTGCTCATCACTTCTTCAGCTTCTTTTTTACTCATATCAAAAATAACACTTAATTGTTTTTTAAAAGAAGAAGCAAAAACAGTCCACATGAATTTAACTGTACCTTTATATTCCATAACTAAAACCTTGCTTTCTTGAAGTTTAATAATAAGCCTATATACATCCAAAGATTACCAACACTGATCCAAGCACAAGACAACGCATTTACCCAAGCATGATTGCCAAACACATTAAAAGCTATCGCCATCAACATTCCAATAGGCAAGCTAAAGATCCAACACCATTTAGGATAAGGGGTTAATCCTTTAACAAAAGCCTTTATTTGACTTACCTCTAATACAATAAAGAATATCCAGAACAAGACAAATGATGGTAAAACAAAGAAAGCAATATATTCAGTTAATAATTCACCACTAAACCCATTTTTTGCTAAAAAAGCCATAGCGCATACTGGTACATGGAAACCACATGGTCCAAAGATCAAATAGCCCAATATTCCACTTCTATAACTATGAGCTAGTCTCTCGCTACTAGGTTTTATCAAACGATAAATAGAAAAATAACTTAGTCCCTCTATGCTGATACCAATTAGTCCCAACACTCCAGCCAAACATAAGCCAATCTCTGAAGCACTAGTGAAACTTGACATCATCCTATCAATTCCAGTTAAGGTAGTGTCTTCAACACCATAGCCTAAGATAAAATCCCCCACAAAAGTCAATAATGCTCCAAATAACCCTATAAGAAATAAATGCTTTACTCTATTTTTATCAATCATTGTATTTTCCCTTTCTCCACTGTTCTATTGATTCCATAAAGTGTTTTTGAATATCAATACGAGTTTCTTTACACTTATTAGGATGTTTTTTAGCCGAAGCAAAAGCTAATTCGATCAACTTATCAGAGCAGATAGGTAAGATACTCTTTAGCATATTTTCAGGGAAAGCATAATGAGTGCCATATTTATAGACTAATGCCTGATAAATACAATTTGCTTGTTTATCATTTAATCTCTTTTCCATACGGTTGATGTATTTAGCTGTAGGCCACAAGCAATCGTCCTCACAACCGATCATCAATAATTTACCTTTGATATTTTCAACAGGAATCATCATCTCTTCTTTTAAAGGATTGAACTTTTCTGTATCTTCATAGATCTTAGTAGCAGTTATCATATTTCCACTACCCTTAGTTTCAGTCATAACTGTTTGCCAATACAATGGATGCTGATAAGCATATGGCTCAAAAACTAAATCTTTTCCTTTATAAGACAACATTGACTTATCTTCTATTGGCCACTCTTTACAACCATCCTTCTTACCTTGAGCATAACCCTGCAAAACAAAATCACATGGTGTAACTACAATAGTCAATCTAATGTCATCACAGACAGAAGCACCATATAAAGTAGGAATAGTAGTTATTGAAGCCCCTAAAATTCCAATATTCTTATTGCCTTTTTCCTTTAAAAGCTTAACAGCTTCTTCTATCTTTTCTAAAGGGAAAGAACAATATCCCTTTTCTTGTGGTGCCACATCTAAAACATTAACACCATTTTTAACTAGCCACTTAGAAACTTTCTTAGTTAAGTAATTATTTCCACCACTACCTAGACATAAGATCATTGCTGAAGTGGAGTTTTCACTAACATAATAATTATCCATAATACTTCTACCTATTTCTAATGTATCCTTTCTCGTCTACATATTGAGGATGTTGTTGACATAACTCATCTTCATTAGCAGTGATAGTATAATCGCACTTATCATCACTGCAACAATTACCTTTTCTAATTAAAGTAGCTGACAAGTAAGCTAAACCTGCATAATCAGGATTACACATTGCTGGCATGATTTCTTGTAAACCAAACTCACAAGCAAATTGAGCTATAGGGCATGCTTTAAATTCGTAACGAATTGGTTCATCCTTTTTATATGGTTGTACTCTCATATCATAATCAGGCCATTTTGAACATTTTTTTGCGGCGACTTTAAATGAAAAATATAATATCTTCTTCCAAAATTCTTTATTGATATCTACAAATGATAATTTCTTAAATGAAGGTAAGAATAATGCATTCATCATTTCTTCCACTTCTTTGATATCTGTTTTTTCTTTACAAACTACCCAATAACACATCATCGCAATACTGTCATAAGTACCGCCTTGAGCATTATGGTAGTTTTTCTTACCACCTAAATCTGTTCTCCACTTTTTTAAATAATTAACATACTGCTGTTGGACCTTTTCCCATATAACCTCTTTATTGTCAGGATAATGCAAAGCTTTTTTTTCCTGAATGATCCTTTTACAAACATTTGAATAAATAACATGACAATTTAAATCAACATCTAATAACTTCTCATCCATTGCCTACTCCTTTCAATAATTCACTTTGAGCTTTTTCTTTAGTATCATCTGATTCATCATAACCATCATAAGGAGCATTAGGATCATCAACTGCTACCTTCTTAAAAGGAGAAACCCACTTATCCTTATGAGCAAAAGCAAATTTAAAATCACTTGTCCAACCTGTATGACCGGTAACAAATATTGGTTGAACATTTAACTCAGTTAATCTTTTCTCTAAATGAACTAAAGACTTCATGCCTAATTCATTATCTTCAGCAAGGCCAGAGATAAAGCTATAGCCACCATCAGCTCCAAGCCAAATAGTATCGCCGGTGAACAAATATTTATCATCAATCAGATAAACCATATGTCCCCAAGTATGACCGGGAACTAAGAAACATTTTATCTTGATATCATTGATATAAAACTCTTGCTCATCTTTTAATAAGATCTTCTTATTATTGATCTTTACCATTGGTAGCTTATATAACCTATAACATACCTTACGTCTTACTTCACCAGTAAGATATTTATTTTCAATCTCACCAATATACAAAGTAGCATCCTTGAACAATTGCTCCCCATCAGCTTCTAGAGCTCCCACATGATCAGTATCTTGATGAGTTATCAATGCATGCTTAATACTTTTAGTATCTAAACCTAACCAGCTCATCTTTTCTTGAAGCCTATCATAGCTATATCCTGCATCGATCATTATCGTTGTACCATTTTTACGATAGAAATAAATATTAGCTATCCACTCTCTAATACAAGCCACATGCTCATCGATCCAACCAGTATTTAGCGGTTTAAATATCTGCTTTCCACGATACAACATACCCATCGCCTTTCTTTGAAAATCAGTTGCTTTTTTTGACATATTTTTTTCTCCTTTTCTTTTCTTTATTTCCCCTTTTAAATACAGCTAAGCGATTATTAAATTTCATCGTTAGCTTCCCAATCAAACTACCGATAAAGGTTGACTTCATCTTCTAAGTCGAAAAACTCTCTTCACTAACTAACTGTAATCTACTATCTAGATGTGTATACTCTATAGCAGAATCTCTACCCCCCCAACCAAAAGTTGCTTTAGTATATTTGACCATATCATGTTTCTTTTCATTCATTATTGATTGTTTTATCAATTCTGCTACTAAGTATCCCTTATTAAAGATAGCTACTATCATCTTTCTTCTTTTGTTATCTTGATAGAAGTTTTTCCTAAGACTTATCATTTCAGCTAAGCCAATATCATACCATTTGATCTTACCATCATCTAAACCACAACCTATATTGATAACGATCGCATTAGGATACTGATTGGTCAATTTTTCATCATTGATACGAGAATTCAATTTATTGTTTCACAAGCTCTATTCATTAAAGGAATTAGAGCTGTAAGTTGTACTTCTTTTAACCTTACATCAATACACTATTTTCTTAAAAAAACTAATTCCGGTAATTTATCAGTATTCATGATTGAAATGAGCATATCCACAAATCCCTTTGGATCTCTTATCTGAAATTGCATATGATCATGATTTTCAAATATAGGATAATTACCATAATGATAAGCCTTAATGACAGCATCACGATATTTAAAATGATCTTCTTTAATGTCTTGCCTTTTGAACAATACAGACTCTTAATAGCTAAATATAAGAAAGGAACCATTATCTTTCTAGTAATAGCAGATATCTGAGCGAACTATCCTCCATCAAAAAACACATAGCCAATATTTCTTTTAGTCTGACTTAGAAAAGTATATGCCAGATCTGCACCAATAGAAGAAGCAACTACAAGTGTTATATCATTGATACCTTTCTTATCTAAATAGTCGTTTACTTGTTTTACTACTTCAAGTTTACTTATATATTTCTGCTCCTTACAATAGACTGTAGAAGTTGGTAAAACCACGCAATAGTCATCCTTAAGATATTGAGCTACTGGCTTACTGCTATCTCCTATAACTCACATAGCGCGAAAGAACACTATTACAGACTTCTATTTTGATCCTAACATCTCAAACTGCATACCACACCCCCAGTTAGCAATCGCTAACTATTTATTTTTTGAAAACTGCATATCGAAAATGCAGTTTCTTTTATATGACATATCGTACCACAAATACGATAAAAATCAATGAGTATTTTCATGCTCATTCTTTATCTTAATCAAAAATCATTTCAATAACATTGCCATAATTAAAAGTGAGCATTACACTCACTTCAACAACTATTCCGTTTTAAATGATACAGTTAACCTGTTATGACCATCAACATATTCATAGCTAACAGAAGATGTCATCTTTCTTACCATCTCTATACCAAGGCCACCGATCTCTCTTTTTTCAACTGGCAGAGTCAAATCAGGTTCTTTTTGCTTAGTTGGATCAAATGGTATGCCATTATCATAATAATCCAAATAAACAACATTGTTTTTATCCTTAAACAACCATAAAGTAGCTTCCGTTGCTCCACTATATCTAACAATATTTGACCAGATCTCATCATTGACAACCTGCATCCTATTTAGCGTTTTGCTAGATATCAATAAACTATTCATTCTCTTATCTAAGAATGTTTGGATCACTTGATAAGATTTCTCATCAGGATATGTCTGAACCATCATTTTGTCATGAGTCGCATTAAGTTGTACACATAACATAGTGATATCATCAGACTGTTCCTCTTCACCAACAAATTCCTCTATTTTGTATTTAACATCATCACATATCTGATGAGTGCTGCCTTGTAATCCATTTAAGCAATCAACTAACCTCTGTTCCCCAAACAACTCTTTATCATGATTCATTGCTTCAGTTACACCATCAGTATATAAGAACAAGACATCACCAGCAGATAGTTGAATGCTTTGTTTTGTGTATTTAGTATCTTCAATACCTGCCAAAATGAAGTTAGGTTTCATCTTTAAATATTCAAACTTACCATCACGATGTTTTACTACTGGTGGATTATGGCCTGCATTGACAAACTCTAATAAACCACTACGTAAATTAAGCTTACCGATCCAAGCGGTAATGAACATACCAGCATTATTACTGCCACATAATTTGTTATTAGCTTCTTCAAAGACTTCCTCTATTGGCTTGCCACTTTCTGCAAGTCCTTTTATCAAAGTCTTAGCTGTCATCATAAACATGGCTGCTGGTATTCCTTTACCCGATACATCAGCGATAAGTACCACTAAGGTATATGAATCAATAAGATAAAAATCATAGAAATCTCCACCAACTTCTTTAGCTGGTTCCATCAAAGCATAAATATCAAAATCAGGACGATTAGGATATGGAGGGAAAACAGAAGGCATAGCGGATAATTGGATCTCACTAGCTAGTTTTAAGTCATCATCAATCCTTTGGTCCGCTTCTTTGATAAGTTGTCTTAACTTAGCCACTGTCGCATTAACATCCTCTGATAATTCAATGAACTCTTTATAAGCACGAACATCGATTATCGTATCAAGATTGCCTTTAGTGATCTCATTTAATCCTTCATTGACCTTTTTGATATTCTTTACAACTTTATTCTTGATCATCTGGTATACCAAGATGAACAATGCTGTATAGATGAGTATCTCCATGAAAGCTAACAAATATAAAGTGACATGTCGATATAATTCAGCATCATCTGCTGTAATGCGATAAACGATCTGTTGAGTAAAAGCACTTGTCGCAAAGAAAGCGATAACTACACATACTAATAACCAAAAGGCGAAATCATAACTGATATGTCTATTTTTAGCATCCAACTTTTCTCTTTTATCATTTATGCTGCTAACTATGATTGCTAAACAAACTGCTAAACCTGTGCTTAACGCCATTGGAAAAGCACAGATCTGAACAAACTCAAATGCATGAGAAACATCATTTAGATTAGTGATCAGTATCAACAACATATGTAATACTTCCATAGTTGTACCAATACCTAATCCTGCTAAAAAGCTAGGCTTTCTATCATCAAATAAGATTTTTCTTAATTTTCCACTGAAAAACCCCGCTAATAAAGTTGATATTGAGCAAGCTACACGAGTCAACATCCCAGTATTTGCCCAATAAACACATAACCAGCGATATAAAGCACCCATTGTACCAGCGATCATGCCAGCAGGAGCCCCAAATATAAGTCCCGCACATAATGGTGAAGCATCACGAACATTCATAATGACTCCCTCACCTGTTTCAACCCCAAAAACAGTTGATAGGATAGCTATTACACCAAAAGTGATACCAATGATAGTTTGCTTTCTATTATAAGGAAGTTTATAAAAATCAGTATGATTTTCTAAAGTAGTAAAGCCAAAGGAAATTGCTACAGGAACAAGTACAGCTATTACCATCCATAAAATAATATTTTGTGTTTCCATCTTACTTATCTTCTATTGTCAAAAAATCTGAAAAACCTGTTATATCAAATATCTCTCTAACGGCTTGTGGAACATTGACAATTGTCATCTTACCCTTATTGCCCATAACTTTTTGAGCTTTTAAAATAACACGTAATCCAGCAGAAGAAATATACTCAACTCCTTCCAGATCAAAGATAAGTGAGTTTGCTTCTTCTAATACTTCATCTACAGCTTTCTCAAAGTCTAATGCTGTGATCGTATCAATCCTACCAGATACTTTGACTAATGTATCTTCACCAAATCTCTTTTCTATATTTAACATATATTACTCCTTATTTTCCATAATTCTCATCAACAAATGGGATCAACTTTTCATGTAAGATATTTAAAGCCAATTGCCTCTTTGCTTCTGGCCAACGAGTACCCTTCAATAAAGAAGTACAACTTCTAAACCAAGCTAATGGATATAACCATTTAACTTCCGGATCAAGTTTTTCAGCTTCTTTAAGATCATCAGTACCAAAATAATCTTTTATTAACAAAGCTAACATCTTATCAACAATTTCATGCGGAAGCTTATAGAAATCATTGATCGGTTGAGTCTTATCAGAAGCATATTCAACTGAGAACACGATACGTGATAGATCGAACATCGGTGTACCTGTTGAGAACTCACCCATATCGATCAAGCAACATTCACCATTCTGTACCATGATATTATTGATATTAAGATCACCATGAACAGTATGCATACTCTCTGGTACCATCTCTAAAAACTTATAAAGATATTCTCTTTCTCGTTCTGTAATATAAGATACATTAGGGATATCATCTTTATTGATATCTTTAAATGATGGAAGCTCTCCTTCTTGAGCAACAATACTATGGATCTGTTTACATACATCAGCATACATCTGAATATATTTTTCTAGATCATCAGGATTTTCTCTGATCATTTCAGCTAATGTCTTAGATTTGATGATCTCATAAACAACACCTGTTCTACCATCACATTCAACAACATCATAAGAGATAGCTGTAGGAACACCCATGACAAAAGCTTTTTTAGCAAGATCTTTTTCTCTTAAGATCTCTTCGTCTTTTACCCTTGGAAAATATACTTTAATGATCGTCTCATCATCTAAACGATATACTTCACCACAAGCGCCAGCACCGATCTTAACACAATTTTCAATGCTTACTTGTCTTTTAGCCTTAGAGATATCCATCATCTGAGCAAAGCCGGTAACTTCAAAGACTTCCATTACTTCACTATTCGCATTAATGATCTTAAATACTTTATCCTTGCAACGTTTTTTAGTTGCTAAAATGACACGTAAACCTGCTGAAGAAATAAACTCTAATTCTTTTGCATCAATGATAATACCATTAGTACCATCTGGTTCTTTAGAGAATGCTTCTTCCATCTGTGGGGCATTGGCAGATGTGACACTACCTATTATAGCTATCTTACTTAATCCATCTTCATGAGTGATCTTTACTTCCATATTTTATTCTCCTTCTTCGCCAAATATCTCTAGCGTTAATTGTTTCAATTCCTCATACATTGCTAAGCCCTCTAGTGAATCTAGTGCTTTAACTGTTTCCCTAAATAACCAAGCTTGCTTATCCTTACCCCTTTTGAATCTTTTCCAAACATCATCACCAACATCTTCTAAGCCTTCCTTGATGCTTCTAAGATTTGATAATTTGTCAGCACACATCAACATCTTGTGATCTCTATCACCTGGTTTACGTAAACTATCTAAAGCCCATTGTTTACGTTCTTCCCAACTTTTTGTCTTATCTTCACTATCCGCTAAGACAAGATCAGCGACTTTTTCATTAAAGGCTTTAACTAGTTGCTCCCTTGTGATAAAAGCATCTTCTATCGTATCGTGCAAGTATCCAGCCGCGATCAAACTATCATCAGCTCCATTTCTCGCCAATTCCAAAGCAACTTCCACAGGATGAGCTATATAAGGTGTCCCATCTTTCCTAATCTGTTCGCCATGCGCATATAAAGCAAATAGAAATGCTTTTTTTATCATTTATCTCACCTACTTTACTACCCTTAAATATACAAAAAGAATTATATCACAATTAACTTTTATACACTTTCAAAAAGAAAAGATGAGTAACCATCTTTTCTATTCATCGAAACTAAAATTGCTTGCTGAACTGATAAATCCACCTGTAAGAGCATCAACAAGAGTTTCTACCATATCGATCTTCCATTTACCTTCATCATTTTTTTCAACCTTGATATCAATAGTAAATGACTTAGTTGTATCTTTGTTATCTTCAACTGATTGATTTAATAACTCTTTAAACTTAGCTGTCAATTCTTCATCAGATACTTCTGTGCCAGACATAGCTTGAGTAATTGCCCAATTAAAATAGCTAGTAAAGATGTCAGTGAAAGCTGTAGACATGTCAATAGTAGTGATCGTAGTAGTTACAGTGTATTCATCATCACTGATCTTTTCGCTCTTTTCGATCTTGTAATCCATATGTTTTAATAAAGCTTTTAAGAATTCACCATATTCTTCTTCTGATAGTTCATCTTCACCAACAAAGAATTCTTCTAAATTTCCCTTTTTACAATTGTCTAAGAAAGTCTTTACAGTACTCTCTGCTTTATTGCTACAAGCAGTTAAGGAAAGTACCATAAGCAAAGCTAATAATGCTGTTAATAATTTCTTCATATCTATCTCCCTTTTGTTTTTAAATACCTATGATATTTTGAATCAGCTTTTACATACTCAATATCGGCCTTTTTTAGGATCTTGAGATATTCATTAAAGTGATCATGTTCTTTAATCTGTTCATATTCAATCTCATAATCGATCAAACCATTATATAGATTGATATCAAAGCATAACTCACCATAACCATCAAAATAAATAGCTCGATAAGTGGTCATATCTCCTAACAATTCATAAGGTGGTTGTAATCCTTTGGCTTTCAACATTTCCACTATCTCTGCATCTTTATCTATATCGGTATCTAACTCTTTTTCATATTCCATTCTTGCACCATTGTATGGCTCTTTCATGGTAAATATCTTTTTGCCTTCTTTTTCCCTGATCCTAAAAGCATAATGACTAGGATCATCAGAAACATAATAGTGATTGAGCTGTTTGATAAACTTTAATGGTTTATAGTTATCAGCTAATCGATAAAATTGTTCTTTTGTCACGATCGTTTTATATTCTAATTCAATATTACTGTTCATCATTTTCTCCACTATAATAAAGATAAGCTGTATCTATCTTATTCAATACTCTTTTTTGTCTATCATTTAATCTTCGATTAGAGATGATAGTAAATTTAATATCTTCTTCTATGGCTTCTCTAAGCGTCAGTAATTGACCAACTAACTTATAGAAGTTATCTTTCAATTCATATTGTTTTGAATAAAAGATCATATATAATTCTTTGTCTTGTTTAAACTTTAAAAAGCAGAACTTCGCTTGATTGATCCATAAGCTATCTTCATCAAAATAAGTGTCTGTTACTTTCTTTAAGTATTTACTATTGATGTTATATTCAATACCAGCATTTTCTAATACCGTAGAAATACTATATTGTAATAATTGCTTATCGAAATCTTGCTCATCATTACCAACAAGTGCCCCACTCCAGAAGTCTAAACCTACTTTCGAGGCTTGTTGTAAGATATCTAATGTTAATTTACCCTCATGTCTATCAAGATAAGTAAAACTTTCAAGATTGCTGTTGATATTAAAGCCAAATTGCGACAAATATATTGGGCTTTGGAAAAAGAAGACTTTATCCAGTAATAAGCAATTGATCTTTTTTGGCAATGTCTTACTTTTACTACTTTTAGTGATGACTTCAATAAGCTCTTTTTTACTGTTATAGCCCGTCATATTGCCATATTTTTTCCACAACAAGCTGACCGACATAGACTTACTATCTCTTAGTCGTCCATAGCCCATCAAACCTTTTTCTTTGCTCTGCTTTGTTTGTAAGTCTTTTGCTAAGAAAAATAATAGATCACCTTGTTTAAAGTCTTGGAAATTCTTTGCGGAAAGGCGCCAAAAAACGATGGATTGAGATCCATTGCAACGATGAAACTCGATCATCTTTTCGTCTGTAACATACGCTATCGCTGCCATCCGCTCTTCCTTCCTTTTATTGCTTTACTCGACCAGTAAAAGCTCTTGTTAATGTGACTTCATCCGCATAATCTAGATTACCACCCATAGGTAGACCATTTGCTAAACGAGTGACAGTCAATTCAGGATATTTTTTCAACATCTTATTGAGATACAAAGCTGTTGTATCGCCTTCCATAGTTGGGTTAGTCGCAATGATGACTTCTCTTATATCACCATTTATCCGATCAAATAAACTCTGCATATTAAGATCTTCTGGTAAGATCCCTTTGATTGGTGAAATTGCCCCATATAAAATATGATATAAGCCATTGTAAGAACCTGTCTTTTCAATAGCGATAAGATCCTTCGGCTGTTGTACAACACAGATAGTGCTCTTATCTCTTTTAGGATCATCGCAAACCTCACAATGTTCTTTCTCAGTAAGATTACCACAGATAGAACACTTTTTAATCTCGGTTGTGGTTTTTTCTAATGCTCCTATAAAGTCCTCTACATTTTCTTTAGACATCTCTAAGATAGCCATTGCATATCTTTCAGCTGTTTTCTGACCAACAGATGGTAATAATTTAAATGACTCTATCAATTTTTCAATACTTGCAGGATACATCTTACTATTCACCTTCCACTATATCAAAACCATCTTTGCCAAACAGGGAAGTCAATCTCTCTTCTGTAGTTGGTTGCTTTTTGTCTTCTTTGACTTGTTGACTCTGTTGCTTATTACGACGACTCAAGAAATAAGTTATCAGATAATCCGATTGCTCTTGAGTTATCGCAATGACTGCCTTTTGATTTTGCAGATATTTACTCAAAAGATCTTTAATGATCTTATTGTTCTCTGTTTCATTAAGCGTATTAGCTTGAAGACGATCACTAACAGTCAAAATGATGTCATTTTCACTTGAGGCCATGATCTTAGCTTTCTTCACTAACGCTAATAACTTATTTTCTTTAGCTGTGAAAGAATCACTAGGAAGATTAGAAATGATCTTATTATCAATTTCTTTAATTTTTTTATTAGCTTTAGTTAAAATCTCAAAATATTGTTCATCACTATAATCAATATATTCTAAATTAGAACTCATCTCATTAGCTGAAACCGTCTCATTTGTTGAAACAGTCTTTCTTTCCACAATGACTTCTTTTTGAACAATTGGTTTATCAACACTTTCTTCCATCATCTTTAATAAGCAGACTTCAAAATAAGTTAAAGCACTGGTAGCTTCCTTATATTTGGCTTGCGTTTCCACTAATAGATCAATGAAAGTCAAAAGCTTAGAACTACTATACATTCTTAACAATTGGCCGGCAGTATCTTCATCAATGACTTCTAAGATATCTGCATTCTTACTATGAGAATAAATAACTGCTTCCTTTGCAATGTTGATCAGATCATTAGTCAAACGCGAGATATCGATACCTTTTTCAGCGATCTCATTGACCTTTTTAACAATCTTCTCTGTTTCTTGTTCTTTGATCTCTTTGAACAAATCCATTTTTTCTTGTAAAGTAGCTACACCATAGACATTACTTACATCTACAGCTGTTATATCATTTTCTTTATAAGCTATACATTGATCTAAGATACTTAGAGCATCACGCATTCCCCCATCAGCTAGTGAAGCAATGAGTTTTAAAGCATCTTCATCACATCTAACATTTTCTTTTTCACAGATATTTCTTAGATTGCCTACGATCACTGGTGCTGCAATCTTTTTAAAATCAAATCTTTGACAACGAGAAATGATCGTTGGTAATACTTTGTGTGGCTCGGTAGTAGCTAATATGAAGATACAATACTCTGGTGGTTCTTCGATTGTTTTTAATAAAGCATTAAAAGCATTGACTGTCATCATGTGAACCTCGTCAATGATATAAACTTTATATCTGCCATTCATTGGAGCATATTTAACTTTTTCCACTAAATCCCTTGCTTCATCTACACCATTGTTAGAAGCAGCATCCATTTCAATGACATCAGGACTAGCAGAATTCTGTATATCCAAACAACTTGCACAATGACAACAAGGTCTCTTTGTAAGATCCTCTTCTTGACAATTGACAGTCTTAGCTAAAATCTTGGCAATAGTAGTCTTACCTGTACCACGAGGGCCACAAAAAAGATAAGCATGAGCCAATTTGTTGTTCTTTATCGCATTCTGTAAAGTAGCGATTATATATTGCTGACCTACTACTTCGGAAAAATTACTTGGACGATATTTACGATAAAGTGCTTTATATGCCATAGATTACCTCTTTTTTTCTATACATTATTATACTATATTTATCATCATTTTTGTTTAGACAAGCGGACATTTTGAAAAAAGCTATCAATCAATTCCTTACACTGATCTTCTAAGATGTGAGAAAAGACTAATGGATAATGATTTAAGCCTTGAAAAGCTAAAATATCATTCTTTCCACCTAAAGCACCTGCTTTTAAATCACTTGCTCCATAATATATTTTAGAAATACGAGCTTGTTGTAAAGCACCAGCACACATTAAACATGGTTCAAGTGTCACATAGATCGAACAATCTTCTAATTTCCAACTATTGAGATATTCACAAGCTTGTTTTATGACATTCATCTCAGCATGACCTGCTACTTGCATCGTAGCTTCCCTAGTATTACATGCCCTAGCAATGATTCTATCATGATAAACGATAACAGCCCCAATAGGGACTTCATTATTTTCTAGAGCGATCTTAGCCATTTTTATGGCTTCTAACATATATATTTCATTTTGATTCATAACTAAAATAAATGGTACACACTCATCTTGTTTACGTGGCTGCTTCATTCCTGACCTGACCAAATTAAAACGCCATAAGTTGTACCACTATTATATTAGCATTTTTCAACTCATTACGCAAATGATAATCTCATTAGTTTTACTGAATTACGTTTCAGTGAATTATATTTCAGCAAAATCAAACAATCAATAAAAGATACACAACTCGTAAATTCATCCTATTTTCAAAATCAGTCTTTAGCAATTACCTAATTGAAAATGCTGAAAGCGAAAATATAAAGCTTGTCACTCTAGATGATCTATATCACTAATGTTGTTTCAACGACATATTTAAATCATTTTTTGGTATATTCTTGAAATTGTTGTTTTTTCAAAAAATAGAACTGACAATTTTAACATATAATAAAATTAATATGATAGAATATTATCGATATTCACAAGGAGGATTTTTTCATGAATGAAATTGAAACAAAATTGCATCAAAGCATTAAAGAAGTTGTAAAAGAATGTTTCGATTACGATGCCACAGATACTATGGTAATGATCGAGACACCAAAAGACACCGCAAATGGTGATTACTCTACGAATATTGCGATGCGATTAACAAAAATTCTCCACCAAAACCCTCAGGTTATTGCGAAAACACTCGTCGAAGGTCTGACTAAGAAATTAGCTGAAGTCGAGAAGATCGAAATTGCCGGACCGGGCTTCATTAACTTTTGGATCAAAAAGGCTGCTATGGCTGACGTTATCAACCAAGTGTTAGCACAAGGTGATGACTACGGCAACAACAATAGTGGTAACGGATTAAAAATCTTAGTGGAATACGTCTCAGCAAATCCAACCGGACCTTTACACTGCGGACATGCCAGAGGTGCTGCTTGGGGAGATGTTATCTGCCGATTACTCAAAAAATCAGGTTATGATTGCTTAAGAGAATACTACATCAACGATGCTGGTCATCAGATCGATATGTTAGGTGAATCGATCTATCAAAGATATTTGGAATCATTCGGTTTAGAATTCCATTTACCAGAAGATGGTTACCACGGTCAAGATGTTAAAGAGATCACTGAAGAGATCAAAAAAGATGTTGGCGATAAATACTTACACACTTCTAAAGAAGAAGCTATCAAATTCTTCAGATGGGAAGGTCGTACAAGAGAATTAGCAAGAATCAAAGAAGATTTAGCTTACTATCGTTGCGATTTTGATTCTTGGATCTCTGAGCAATGGATCGTTGAACAAGGAAGAGTTGAAAAGTCATTACAAGCCATGATCGATATGGGCTTAACTTATGAACAAGATGGTGCATTATGGTTTAAGTCAACTGAATATGGCGATGATAAAGATAGAGTTTTAAAGAAATCTGATGGTTCAAATACTTATTTGACACCAGATATCGCTAACCATATGTATAAGTTCGAAAGAGGTTATAAGAAGTTAGTCAACTTATGGGGTGCAGATCACCATGGTTATATTCCAAGAATGAAAGCTGCTATCCAAGCATTAGGTTATGGCAAAGATGATCTAGAAGTCGATCTAATCCAAATGGTACGTTTAGTTGAAAATGGTCAAGAAGTTAAGATGAGTAAACGTACAGGTAATGCGATCACGATCAGAGAATTAGTTGATGATATCGGTTGTGATGCTGCAAGATATTTCTTCATTTCTAAAGCTGTAGATACTCATATGGACTTAGACTTAGGATTAGCAAGATCTCAATCTACTGATAACCCTGTATTCTATGCTCAATATGCTTATGCTCGTATCTGCAAATTATTAAAACAAGCACCAGCATTAGAAACTAGAGAACACTATGATTTGTTGACTGATCAAAAAGAGATCGAGTTATTGAAACAGATCAGTGCTTTCACTAAGACAATCTCTGATGCAGCTGTAACAAGAGCTCCAAACAAGATGTGTAACTACATCCAAAAATTAGCTCAATTAGTTCATGCTTATTATGGTTCTGATTGCAAAGTCAATGACCCAACTAATCCTGAATTAACAGCTCAACGTGTTGCTTTATTATCAGCAGTAAAAACAACATTACACAATGCTTTAGACCTTATCGGTGTATCAGCATTAGAAACAATGTAATCAATCTAAAGGAACGCAAGTTCCTTTTTTGTTATCCCAAAAAAGATTCTATTTAAGTTATAATTAAGTCAATTAATGTAGAAGCAACCATTAGTTGACACATTTCCAATCTACAAGTGGTCGCTTTCATTCAACATATCGTTTATTATTTACACATGGAGGTAGAAAATTATGACCCTTGGAGAAAAGATAACAGAAGCACGTAAGAAAAAAGGTATGTCTCAGATCGATCTAGCTGATGCTATGTCAGTTTCAAGACAATCGGTATCAAAATGGGAAACAGGAGAATCTAATCCCGAAATATCTAAATTATCCCAACTAGCAGAAATATTAGGTGTTTCATTAGATTGGTTATTATCTAATGATGAAGAAGAAAGCAAGCAATCAAGCTCTTATGCTACTAATAACAGCTATACACAGACTT
Organism: Erysipelotrichaceae bacterium; assembly: GCA_963586925.1. Lineage (GTDB taxonomy): Bacteria > Bacillota_I > Bacilli_A > Erysipelotrichales > Erysipelotrichaceae > UBA1783. The sequence goes on along the minus strand of CAVAAT010000017.1, from coordinate 11,949 downwards.
ATCCTAGTTGGATCGAACATTTACCTAATAGTGTTTTATCCCTCATTAAACAGCACGGTTGGATATATGGGGCACATACAGCATTATCGGGCTTATTTGTTATAGCTTTCGGGCTATTTATTCGAGCAATGTCTCATAAATTTATCTTTGGCACATGGGGGCTATCTCACAGATTTGATATAAACAATTGGGATTATAGTCCATTTTAGGAGATGAATGAAAAATCTTGGCAAGCTTTTTCAGCAATGACTTTCTTTGTATTATTCTTAGGATTAGCCACTACTATCTTTGGTTTAGTATTAGCTATTACTCTTAAAAAATGGGGTCAAAATGTCCCAGACCCCAAAAGTAGGGCAAAATAAAAGTTTTCTTACATAAAAGGGCTTTCTCTCTTGCTTAGCAAGGAGTAAGTCCTTTTAATTTTTCTGAAATACGTTGATTATTGTAGTAATCAATATATTCAGTCATTACATGTTTTTCTATACTAAAATGACAGATTTAATCCTCTATAATGCAAAAAGGTTATTTTTTGATAATTTCCATATTGAAATAATGTTAAAAACATCCTTATTCCTTCAGAAGAACATAAGATCAATGTTTATCCTATGGACTATGAATAATTCTGTTGAGCAATTAGCGAAAATACAGAATTTTTAGAGAAAACAATCATTAAAGATATTCCACTCAATAGATCTATTCTCACAAAAATACTCTAAAATCATAGGTAGAAGATTGTTATTTTCTCAAAAAGATCTAGATCATAAAGATACTTTAGGATTCAAACCTATCTATTATCTACCATTTATGTTGAAGAACAAGCTTCTTTAATTTCTAGTCTTAGAAATTCATGCTTCAAAATCACCATATAGATTATTTCCATCAATCATATAATCTAGTTCAAAATCTTCTTCAAAACCATTTATTGAAATAAATCCTATTTTATCTATCTCTAAATCATTTATAGACTTTATTTGATGTATTTCTTTGTTCACCATTGGATAACTTATCTTATTTTTATAATATTTAACTTCTATAATGTCGAAACCTTTTTCTTTTTCTAAGGCTATATCAAATTCTCCATTTGTTTTATTAACGACATCATCATAGTAATAAGTTCCAATGTTTCTAATTCCCTTCATTAAACCTTTCTTAACCTTCAAAGAAAAATACTGTATACCAATGGCTTCAAATCTATAGGAAATAAACGTCTTGATTGTGGGTTCAATATATTCATCATAAAATGCTTCTGCTCCCACAATCTGTAATATTCCAATTTTACTATATAAGTAAGTAAAATAGAATCTAAGAGTATTATCGCTGATCTCATATTTAACTTTCTTTTTATCATTTATTCTATTTATTGGAACATTACGAGAAATAATTCCTATATCTATCATTGGCAAAAGTAGTTTACCCAAATTTCCTGTTTTTTCTCGATATACATTTTGCTCAATCTCACTATATTTCTTTTTCCCATTTGATAAGCAATAAAGAATTCTCTCAATGCTTAGTCTGTTACTATAATCAGATAATAAGAGATTATTGAGATAGATGAAGACGTTGCTTTGAATATCCAATATTAGGTTACAGATATTTTCCTTTAATGATTTGTCTTGATCGATTTGTTCATTTATAAACGGTGATCCACCAAAAACTGAATAAAATGATACTTTGTCATAAGGAGATAATTTGTCATAAAACTTTTGACACGCATAATAATCAAGCTCCTCTAATTTAATCACAAGGGAAAACCTACCAAATAAAGCATTCTTTTCCTCAAGGAGTTGCTTCATCATACCTATATGAGACCCACTGAGAATAAAGTCAATGTTTCGATACTTTTTATCAATTATTCTTTGAAAGCACGAATCAATAAAATCAGGGTTTTCCAATTCCTTCAAATAAGGATATTCATCAATTACTATCAATAGTTTATTGTTTAGCTCATCCAGATAATCAAACACCTCTTCAAAAGAATCAAAACGTACATATGTTGGAATAGTGATATCTTTCAATATGTTTCTAACAAAATTGTCAACATTACTGATCAAGGATGATTTTATACACTCATAATATAAGAGTTTACGATTGCTTTTTTTTGATGCCTCAAGAATCAACGTGGTTTTACCAACTTTTCTTTTACCATATACCATGATATTCTTATTATCACTATTCAAACATTTTCTTATATTTTCTAATTCTCTTTCTCTTCCTACAAACATATTATCCCTCTTCTCATTTTATGCAGTATTTAATTACGGCGTATTTATTTACTGTATAAGTATACCATCGTTTTTACATTGATTCAATATTTCATAACCATTTTACAGTTTTTAATTACGGCGTATCGCGATACTGTAAAAAGACGATGCTATATTACATAATTAATCCTTCTTCACTCATTTTGAAGAAATGTTTGCCCTTACATTGAACTTTTTTATGTTATAATCACTGTATCGGAGGGGTAATATGCCTAATTACGCAACAGTACAAGATCAATTTTGTTCGAGCTATGATAAAAGAAAACTATGTGGATTCGACTATGAATTTGTTGATGGACCCACTAGACCTTTATTACATCAAACTTCTCGTTTTCTTTATTTCTTAAAAGGAAAAGGTAAGATAATGGTGGATAATCAATGCTACGAGATCAAACCTGATACTTGGATCGCTGTTCTTCCTTGGGAAACTACAGAGATAACAGAAGTCAGTGAGCCTCTACAATTTATCAAATGTGTATATAACTCTGACTTTATCTCACAAACAATGAAGTCAACTTATAACACTGGTAATGAGATGTTCTCTATCTTAACTCCTATTGGTAATACACCTGTGATCTATTGCACACCAGGAGAAGCTAAAAAGATCTTAGCTATCTTTGATGAGATCAAAACAGAAGTTGGTGTTGACTCGGTATTTGACATCATTGAAGAAAAAGAACTATCTAATGTTTATGTCACTAATAAACTATGCGAGCTTTTGATCATGTTCAAAAGATTCATCACTAAAAAAGAATGCATTCAAGAAGATGGTAATTCTGTAGAATTAGGCCAAAGATATGAGATATTCAAATATATGTATTCTCATCTGAGTGAAAAACAAACGTTGACTAAATTATCTGGTATGTTCTATATGTCAGAATCAGCGATCAGTAAATATATTTACAATGTGACTCACTACTCTTTCTCAGATCTATTAAATGAAATGAGGATCACTAAAGCTATTGACTTACTTACAAACACTGATATGACTTTAGAGGCGATCGCTGAAACTGTTGGTTTCTCTGATGCTTCCCATATTGCGAAAGTATTCTCCGATAGAACCGGTGTTTCACCTAAGACTTATCGTAACATCTATACTTCTGTCATCAATCGATTCTCCGAAAAAGAGAAAAGTTTAAGTTATGAAGTCATAACTTATATCTATGACAATTATTGTGAAAATATCAAAGTACAAGATGTTGCTACTCGTTTTAATACTACAGTCATTGAATTAAATAGGATCTTACTATTCCAAGTAGAAAAGAACTTTGAAGACTTTCTCAATTTCCTAAGGATAAATAAAAGCTGTGAACTAATGCTCACAACTAATTATCCCGTTATCGATATTGCGATTCAAGTTGGTTACAATAATGTTAAGACATTCAATCGTAATTTCATTAAAATGAAAAATATGACTCCTACTGCTTTTAGAAATAAGATATTATTCCAAAAAGGTAGTGAGACAATTTTAGTAGAAAACTTACACTAGTCGTGTACACTTTTGAATTCAATAGCTATGATCTGAGGATCATCAAAGATCCTTAAAGGAAATAAGCTATTGCCTAATCCACGAGATAAGATCATCGTTGTATGATCTTTTTTATATATTCCCCCATCATATTTAGGTAAGATTCCCTGCCCTGGTGCATATAATCCACCAACAATAGGAAGACGCATTTGTCCACCATGAGCATGTCCACTAAAGATATAATCAAGATCATACTTACAATATGTCTCAAAATAATGTGGTCTATGAGCTAATAATATATTTAGATGTTCATTATCTTTAGTGATGTTCATCTGTTTTAGTTTTTTATCAGCTGCTAATTCCCCATGGTTTTTATCTTTACAATAAAAACCAGGATCTTGTAAGCCAAAGATATCAAAACATTTATATTGTGCTTTTTCACAATTTAAGACTATGACTCCCTCTTCTTTTATTTGCTTTTCAAAATAAGGATATTCTTCTATCCTACCTTCATGATTACCACTAACATAATAGATAGGTGCAATCTTTACAAGTTCTCTTACTAAATATATACCTCTTTCTATGTTTGTCCTACGACTATCAATAAGATCACCTGTAATAAAGATGACATCTGGTTTTAATTCATTTACTGTTTTAATAAGTCTGCAATTATCTTTGCCAAAAAGATCATTATGAATATCCGACAAATGAACAACCCTTATTGTATTAGTAATAAGATCTGAACTAAACTCATATTTTTCGATTGTAAGGTGTTTATTGGCATACAAAAGATAAGCAAATAAAATAACCAGAGATATAACTAAAAAATACAATATATACTTCATAGCCTTATTTTAACTTAAATTAAGTCTGTGGTAAAATATTATTAAAGAAAGGATGTGAGAAAATGATTAAAAAGCGTATTAGTTTGCTAGTACTTGTGCTGCTATTAGTAACTGGCTGTAGTTCTAACAAAGCAGATAGTGATTTTTTAAATTCTTCTTACTATCTAAAAAGTGATAATAGTTATAACTCCTATGTTAGTGATGATCCTCAAAAGAATATCGTAACTAGTGAAATAACCATTGAAACTTATGATCTAGATGATTCACTAACTTATATAGATTCGTTGATCGATGAATGCTCATGTATCATCAAAAGCCAAAGTGAATCAAAATACTCTAGTGATCATCGCTACGCTTATTTAACTCTCTATGTCCCAACTGATCAATATGATAAATTCATTGATCAATTAAAAGAAAAAGATAATGTCGTATCTTCTTATTTCAATAGTGAAAATATCACTGAACAATATAATGACACAGCAAGTCGAATACTGTCATTACAAGCTCAAGAAGAAAGAATAAGAGAACTTTATTCTTCAGCTGAAACAGTAGAAGATCTGATCAAGATAGAAGAAAGACTAAGTGAGATATCAAATGAGATCACACAGTTACAAAACCAGAAAAATGAATATGATTTATTGACTCAATATTCAACAGTTTATATAACCATAAAAGAAGTAACAACCTATTCAAAAGTTCAAACAAATTTCTTTGATAAATTAATCTATGCTTTAAAGAATAGTTTTAGTAACTTTATAGTTACTATTCAAGATGCTTTAGTATTCATTGCTTCTAATATCTTTGTCATCGCTATAGTTATCATTGTATTAGTCATCTTAAAGAAAAAGAAAGTATTTTCTAAGATTAAGTTTAATAAGAAAAAGGATGATAAATTGTAGCGACTAACATTAGTTCAATTTTATTCCAAAAAATATAGTATAATTAGAAAGTTGAGGTTTAATAATTATGGATAAAATGTTAGCACGATTACAATCTATGTCAGAAAGATATGATGAGATCAATAACTTATTGATGAATACATCATTCTCTGATGCCCGCGAATATGGAAAATTAAGTAAAGAACAAGCAAATCTTCAAGCACCAGTTGATGCTTATCATCAATTAGTTGATGTAATGGATAAGATCAAAGAAAATGAAGAGTTATTACATGATCATGAACTAAAAGAGATGGCAGAACTTGAAATCGCTGAATTAAAAGAACAAGAACAAAAGCTACTTGACCATCTTGAAGTATTACTTATTGAAAAAGACCCTAATGATGAATGCAATGCTATCTTTGAGATCAAAGGAGCTGCTGGTGGTGATGAAGGTAATATCTTTGCTGGTGACTTATACAGAATGTATTGCCGTTATGCCGAGATAAAAGGTTGGAAAGTAGAAACTTTTGATGCTGAAGAATGTGAAGCTGGCGGTTTCAGTAATATTTCATTCATCATCAAAGGACATGAAGTATACAGAGAAATGAAATTTGAAGGTGGTGTTCACCGTGTACAACGTGTACCGAAGACAGAATCAGCAGGTAGAATTCATACCTCTACTGCCACAGTACTAGTACTACCAGATGTAGATGAAGTTGATTATCAGATCAATATGGATGACTTAACTTTTGAAACACATAGAGCATCTGGTGCCGGTGGACAACATATCAACAAGACTGACTCAGCAGTCAGGATCACTCATATCCCTACAGGTATCACTGTTAACTGTCAAGATGGTAGAAGCCAGATTCAAAACAGGGAACAAGCTTTAAAGATCATTACTGCTAGAGTTTATGCAGAGTACAAACGCAAAGAAGATGAAGAAAAGGGTGCTGTTAGAAAGAGTCAAGTAGGAACAGGCGACAGATCAGAAAAGATCAGAACTTACAACTACCCTCAAAACCGTGTCACAGATCACCGTATCAACTTTACTATCCAACAGTTAGATAGAGTCATGGAAGGTAAACTAGATGACATCATCAATGCTCTATTAGAAGCTGAACAAAAAGCTAAGATCGCTGGTGAGTAAAATGTCAACATATAGACAAGTATTAAGGCATGCTACTAAGCAAGCTGAAAAAGTAGATGTATCTTCAGAGGCCGTTCAGATATTACTATTAGAATTATGCAATATGAGCTCCACTGATCTTTATGTCAATTATGACAAAGAGATCAGCGAAGAGATATTGAATAAGTTCAATGCTGGTGTTGAAAGACTATTAAACAATGAACCATTGCAATATATCTTAGGTTATCAATGGTTCTATGGTTATAAGATTAAAGTATCACCAGATTGCTTGATACCTCGTTATGAAACAGAAGAATTAGTTGCTAATGTCTTAGCTGACAGTGATTATTACTTTGCAGATAAAGATAAGATCACTATCGCAGACGTAGGAACAGGCTCAGGTGCCATCGCTCTTGCCCTAAAAAAAGAAGAGAGCAAGTTTGAAATGTATGCTACTGATATTTCTGATGTAGCCTTAGAATTAGCTGAAGAAAATAGTCATTTAAATGATTGTGACATCACTTTCTTACAAGGAGACATGTTACAGCCTCTTATTGATAAAGATATCCATCTAGATATCTTGGTATCTAATCCACCTTACATTCCTAAGGAGCAACCAATGCAAAAAAGTGTTGTTGACTTTGAGCCACATGTAGCATTATTTGGTGGAGATGACGGCCTGTTCTTCTATCGCAAGATCATGGAAAATGCTCTTAAAGTCATCAAAGAAAAATCCTTCTTAGCATTCGAGATCGGTTTTGACGAAAAAGAAGCTATCTGTAAATTAGTAGAACAATATTTCCCTAATGACCACTATGAAGTCTTAAAAGATATTAACGGTAAAGATAGGATGTTGTTTATCTATCACAATTTGTAGAAACTATAGCAGGATGAAAATTCCTGCTTTTATAACGGTTTGACAATCTTGTTAATTTTTTAACATGCACTTGTTAATTTATTGACAAGTGCATTGTGCTATACTACAATATTATTGTGTTTAAGAGTGACTTTGAGCTATTGCTCTTAGTCTTAATTGAGGAGGCTTTTTTATTATGAAACAATTAAACGAAAAAGTTGCAATCGTCACTGGCGCTGGTCAAGGTATTGGTAAAGGAATCGCCTTATGCCTTGCTAAAAGAGGTGTAAAAGTCGTTGCAACAGGACGTCGTCTTGAGCCAATCGAGCAAACTATCAATGAGATCAAACAACTCGGCGGTGAAGGATTCGCTATGACTTGTGACTCTGCAGATCGTGAAAGAGTTAATGAAGTTGTTAAAGCAACTGTTGAAAAGTATGGCTCAATTGATGTCGTTGTTAACAACGGTCAAGCAATCGTTCCATCTAGCTCAGTAGAAGATACTACTTATGAAAATATGCTTAAGGCATGGCAAAGTGGCACTATCGGATCACTTAACTATATGCAAGCTGCATTCCCTTACATGAAAGAACAACATGAAGGAAGAATCATCAACTTTGCATCAGCAACAGGTATGTTCGGTATCGCTGGCCAATTAGCTTATGGTTCTAACAAAGAAGCATTAAGAGGCTTAACAAAGATCGCTGCTAAAGAGTGGGGTCAATATGGTATCTGTGTTAACGTTGTACTTCCAGGTGCTGAATCTCCAGCTGCTAAAGCTTGGGCTCAGAAGTTCCCAGAAGAATATGCTAAACAGGTTAATTTAAACCCTATGAAGCGTTTCGGTGATCCTGAAAATGATATCGCACCAGTTGTAGCATTCTTAGCTGGTCCGGATTCTTGTTACTTCTCAGGTCAGAGCTTAATCGTTGATGGTGCTAACAACATCATGCCATAAGCCGTTAAGATTAATAGATTAATAGTTTATAAAATCAAAGCAGGAGCATATAACTTCTGCTTTTTTCTATTTTACAGATTTAATTGATGATTTATCTCATTAGTCGTGTACCACTAAAGGTAAAAAGCAGAAGTCACTTTTTATAACTTCTGCTTTTTAAAACTCTTCTTCTTCGCTTTCTACAACATCATCATCTTGATATTCGTCATCACTGTTTTCTTCATTCTCATCGTTATCCTGTAATTCTTCTTCACTTACAGCAATCTCATCGTATTTACAATAAGTCTTTAAGTTCCAAAAGTTACCTTCAAGATTAACGAAGCGTCCATCAAGAGAAAGGTTAGTATAGAATTGGGAAATCTTCTTTGATGCCATTTTGTCATCATATCCCATTTCGTTTTTTACTTCTTCCCATAACTCTTTAAAAGGCAATCCTTCTTTATGATCTAGTAGTAGGTTGTAGGCAACGTCTATAGCTCTAACACTCAATTTTTTTCATCTCCTATATCGTGTTATGATTATAAACATCATAAATATTATTTGCAATAGTTTTTATATCAATATTTTTTATACTTTAGCGTTTTTGTATAAATTATTTTAGAAATGTAAAAGAAAAGTGAGTCATTACGCTCACTTACCAATAAAACTCTTTAATGCTTTGCTCTTTTTAAACAGTTCTATAAACCATTGAGCTATAGTTCCTTGTAATACGATAGCTACTATTGTTCCAATACCAAAGCTACCTTTTAGTAAGATTCCAACTACTAAGATGATCGCATCTAGGACCATTCTAACATATTTATATTGCAACTTGATCTTTTCTGATAAACATAAGATGAATCCATCATAAGGGTTATTACCACAATCACAATTGGAACCAAGACCAATACCTACACCGATCATGATCAAAGCAATAAACATATAGACTATCCTCATCTCAATACTACTTACATTAGGCAAGAACATATTTGTTAGTTTTATTCCTAATGAGATGAATAAAGGATAGATAAGTGTTGGTATAGTCAATGCTTTAGCATTTACAAGTAAAGTAAGTAATACAAATATTACATTTGCGATTATACTACACAATGCTAGATCGATATTGAAACTGACTGACAATCCTTGTTCAAAGGTCGTCATAGAATCAGCCCCCAACTCTGCTTTAACAAAGAAAGCAATTCCTAAACCAATAATAATGCCACTTATGATCATTACGATCAATTTCTTAATAAAATGTTTACTCATATTCTATAACACTCTTTCTTTACGGCCAAATATAATTTTTTGAGGTCGTTATGATACTTTTCATCAATATCACTTAGTCTTTTACGGAACAAGACATCATCAATGACCAGATCATTAAAACAACGATAGATGACTTCACTAGTCTGTTGACTTTCATCATTTGGCAAATATACATCTAAATTGATGATTTGTCTTTTCAACATATCACAATACATCTGAGTCATACCAAAATCACAATTACCTTTGACGATAATAGTATATGGCTTATCAGTCTGATAGATATATTTATAACTACGATATTTATCGATAGTATCTTCTAAATCTTTTTCTTGAGCTATCCTATATATATGACCATATTTATCAGCCAAAGACTGTAATATAGCTTTTTTAAGATCCGAATAATAAATCAAAGGGTTTTGTTCAGTGATATTGATGATATCACTTTTGCTCTTGCTATCCTTTAATAGTCTTGCTCTCTTACCTTTATCACAATCCCAATAAATTGAGCCAGCATGCAAACACTTTTCTAATCTTGTTAAATAAAAATTATCAGTTACCCTTTTTTCTTTTAAACAAATCTCATTTTCTTTATTCATGTATAATGGCAGATCAAATCTTTTCAATGCTTGATAGATGACATTGATCTGTTTATTGATATCATAATTGTTCAAATATAGAAGGAAAGCATAATTTAATACTCCTGTATCATTGTATACACTTTTACCAAATGTACTTCTCCTTACTAGATCGGTATGTTCTAACTGTAATTGTGATACATTGACTTGTTGATATGCACTTTTTTCATTACCTAAGAGAACAGAATTATTATTTTGCCACACAACAAAGATCATACTATCATCCGGTATGTTCTCTAAATAATAATCGATCAAAGCTTGGTTGTGATAAGGATCAATATTATCACTTTCTAACAAATATACATTTTCAACCACTATAGTACTTCCTTTGGAAAAAATATCTTCTCATCTTGATATGAACTATTTTGACATATCGAAGAAACAATGTTACTGATAGAAGAAAGCTCACCTATCTCTTTGTTTTCTAACAAAACCCAAATACTATGAGTCTTACCATTATAAGGGGAATAAGGATTTTGCGTTTGATGATCTTGGTAGAAATAATACTCAGGATCAAACTTTTTTTCTTTCAAACTTTTCAATATCTCTTCACACTTGTCAATATTACAATATTTAAATAAATCTCTATCTAATATGCGTCTAGAAAGATCTGCTAAGATCTTATCATCACCTTTACGCATTAACTGGAAAGAATAAAGGCAACAAGGATCATCCAATAAATAGATATCTTCATTACTCATCACTTCTTTAGTCAATAATGCTTGATACATTGGATATTCTCTTAATATCTTTTCAGGATCTTCTAAATAAAGGTCTAGTAATCTTTTAAAGATGTTCTTTAACAAGACATCATAACTTCTACTTACTGGATGGTAATAAACTTGCCAATACATATGATATCTAGCCATGATATAATCCTCAATAGTATGCATACCACTGACTTTTACCACTAATTGATCATTAGATACTCTCATTGTTCTTAGTATTCTCTCAAGATCAAATTCTCCATACTTTGTACCAGTGAAATAAGAATCCCTTAAAAGATAATCCATTCTATCAGCATCGAGTTGTGAACTAACAAGTTGGCATAAAATACCATTAGGATGAGTGCCATTAATGACCGAGGCTACATCATCAGCTAAATGTGGTGAATAGCTATCTAAAACACTTTTGACTTCTGAAGGTTGGGAAATGATCTGGACAGTATACTCTTCATGTTTTCTCTTCATGATCGTCTCAAAAGAATGAGAGAAAGGAGCATGGCCAATATCATGTAATAGGCCAGCCAGCATCACTGTTACTTTTTCATAATCAGTCAGTTTTTCACTTAAATCCCTAACTTCATTTATCATTCTTCTGACAATCTCATACACGCCTAAAGAATGGGCAAAACGGGAATGTTCACCAGTATGATAAACTAGCGAAGTAGAACCAAGCTGCTTGATCCTTCTAAGTCTCTGAAATTCTTTTGTTTGAATACATTTCCACACAACACTCTCATCCACTCTAACATAACCATGGATTGGATCGCGGAAGACTTTTTCTTCATTTAGTTTATCCATTTTTACCCTCCTAGTCTGTATTTATTATTTTACCATATTTTTCTTTTACTATACTTAAAAGCAGAAAATATTATCTAATACCCTTGGAAAAATTTTAAATTTTTAGCACTTACCTATTGACAGTGCTAATTTATCGACTATAATATAATTA